>CBDCUL010000011.1:0-192092 GCA_965222855.1 Mycoplasmatales bacterium
AATCTGGAGTTATTGTTATTGAATTTGTAAAATGTTTGTTTTGTATTTGGTGTATCGTAATTTTATGATTATTAATTTTATGATTATTAATTTTTGAGTCGTTAAGTTTTGAGTCGTTAAGTTTGAGTCGTTAAGTTTTGAGTCGTTAAGTTTTGAGTCGTTAATATTATGATGAATGTTAAGTGCGCCACCTACCAATACATTGGGAATTGATAGTGCTGAGATTATAAATTTATTTAATAGTATTGTCATAATTTTTTTATTGATTCCTTTTTATTTTATTATTTTATTTTCGAATAAATCTCGTCATCGAGGATTAAATGTTGTTCTGCTGAAAAAGTTTAATTGATTATAAGATGTTGAAAATGTTAAATTTTCTTGTCAATACATACTAGCAGCAGCAATATTAGGTGTTGTTCATCCCATTCCCGGTTGATCTTCTATTTGAAAAATTATATTATTTGATCAATTTGGGAAAAAACGTGTCATATTATCATAAAATTCTATCATTACTGCAATATCTATTACTAAATTATGCTTTTTAAATAAATTGGAATTTTTATAATTTTGTAAATTAATATGTTTTCTAAACTCAGTTTCAGAATAATCTGATGTTATTGTCGAACCAGGAGTTTCGAATAAAGTCTGAGCTGCTCTAAAAGGTTATTTAAGAACATTTGTGCCTAAATTAATGCCATAATCTGAACTTTTAATAGTTAATAAAGTTTTAGATTTATCATAATGAGTATGATATTTTTTATTAAAAATCACTCATATTATTGATCTGTTTTTTCATCAAATGTTAAATTAGTATCAATATTGTTAGGTGCCGAATATCTTAAAAACCTATTTAAATAATATTTAAAATCAGATAATGAGCGATTATGATAATTGTTTGAATCAAATTTAAGTATTCGAGGTTTGTGTCTTTTATATAATTTTTGAAAATTATGATTAAAATATGTGTTATCCATAGATGAAGAAGAAATAAATTCAAAAAAAACATTCTTACTAATTAAAAAAGTAGTTATAATTTGTGGATCATATTCACCTATCATTGGTCTGACATCATCTATAATTCCATATGAATCTTCAAATAATAAATGGTTGCCATATGCTTCTTCTATCGGATCAATAGTCGTTTGCAATGTTCTCATTAAGGAATTTATTTCTTTATTCAGAACGGATTTTCTAAAATTATTTGCTAAATCATATATCCCAATACCTAATTTTGAAAAATTAGCAGATCTATATTTATATTTCCATATTTTATCTGTTAAAAAATAAGTATTTTTTATAGGTTTTATTGTATCGTCATCAGTCTCAAGAGAGATAAAATATTGTAAATTATCTTTAGTAGTAAACATTGAACTAAAAAGAGCATTGTTGATTTTATCTGTGGCATCTCCGCCATTTATAATATGATTATTAAAATCATAAGTGTCGGGTGTGAAATCTCTTTTTTCGTCATATCCTTCATTACCCAATCAAGGCGTTATTTTATTTCAATAATTACCTGTTAAATCATGTAAAAAAGCATTTTCATTAAAAGGTGTACTTGACGTTGGGGGTAATAAGCTGGATCATCTGCTATTGTGCTGAGCACAAGATACAGTTGATGCACATATTAAAATAGATACTGCTCCTAAAAATATTTGTTTAATTTTCATTTTTAATTCACCTCTATAATATAGATCCTTTATTAATGATTAATTGTATAAATTATCATGAATTATTCCTACATTTAAAATTGTTTCGGCTGAAAATCTACCAACACCATTTTGCGGAATAACTGTTTCAATGTTATAGCCTATAATATTTTTTTTAAAGTTATTTTGTGGAATATTATATGTATCAAAATTACCATTTTGTTGAACGTATAAATTATCTGGTGTTCACAAAGTTTCACTGCCACTTGTGAATTCAAACTGTTTTTTAGTAAATACTAAGTTAGTAATTATAGTTCAATTTGGAGAATCAATATTTGCTTGAAGACATAGACGATAACTGTTATTATCAATTTGACTTAAATTAAAAATGTATGCCATTTGTGAATCATCACTAGCGGTAAAGTGAAAACTAGTATGCATAATATAATCAACAATTTTTAATCCTGCTCCTGATTGATTAATATCTTGTGATACTTGACTAGTTTTTAATAATAATGGAACTTCATTATGATTATTTACTAATTCTATTAATGCTGGACTATTATTAGCAAACAATATATTGAATTGCATATTATAATTTTGTATTTCTACATTAATTGATGGTAGTAAATCATCTATATTATTATCAGGAGGTAATATTTTATTACTATTTTCAATATAATTACTATCTTCATTTAAACTAATTGCTTGATCAAAATATTTATCTAATTCTGGATACTTTTTCATTAAATCAAGATAATGATTAGTAAAACTAATTTTATAATCTAAATCTGAATATTTCATTAAATCATCATGTGGATCAATTCCTTGTGGAATTCAATCTCTGGCATTATCAGCTTGACCATTTGTGCGATGATAATTACTCATAAAAGTATCACAATTCACAGCTAATGCTGACATATATTGTGTTAAATGAGAAGCATCTAAAGATATCCCAGTAGGTAAAATATTGATTATTTTTGTTGGAAAAGTCATATATTGAATTTTAATATCTAAATCTCTTTTATTTTCATTATAATGTTTTTTTATTTGGGTTTCAACAGAAGCTAAGTCATAGTGTCCTTTTAAAGATGTTTTAAAATTATTAGTGTCCTGGGATTTTGTTAAAGATACACTTAAATTTAATAACACTTTTCTAGTCCCGGTTTCATGGCGAATAAAACTATCAGAATACATTTTCTGAAAATGAGTTCAATCATTACCATCTTCTGCTTTAGCGGCCGTATTTTTAAATACACGATCAAAATCAATATTATAATTAAACTGCATATCTACACTGCTTTTACTTTCAAACACTAAATTAATACTGTTAGTATCTGTTTCAACTTTATTAAAAAAATCAACAGATGCAGCAGCTCCCATATTTCTGAATCCAAAACGTAATTTAGCATTAACGCCTAACTCATTAATTAGTTGACTAGAGCTACTAACAGCTTTTAAACTAGCTTCTGTGCTATTAGCTCTAATAATAACTGTTTTTTTAGTTGTATCGAAAAGATCAAAAGCGGTATAACCAGTATCTTTTCCAGTACTTTCATCATATCCACTACCTAATGAATTATAAATATGATGTAAATTATCTTGATTTTTATATTTTGAAACTTGTTGTAAATATTTAGCATATGACATTTTATATCCTGGATTAGAATTAGCATTTGCTAATTGCGGATGTTGTGTTTCTTCTTGACTTGAGTTTATTTTTGTCATATGTATCAACTGATGCGCCAATGTGTATGATGGTAATGTAGATATAGTCCCAGCTGCACATAATGGTGCACCTAATATTAATGGCGTAATAATATTAAATTTATTCATTTTATTTACTCCTTATTTTTTTTATTTATTACTAATATTTCCTACACTTATAACCATAACATACTTTATAATTTAAAAAAAGAGTTAATTATGTATGAAAAATAATTAGAATAACAATACAAAAAAAATAACCTTAATCAAATAAGGTTATTTTTTATTCTGAATTTTGTTTTCAATTAAAATTAATTAATTTAATTAGTATTTTACTATTTATATAATTGATATATATATATATATATATATCACCATTATCTTAACAATCCTATAGCTATTAATTTTATAATGCTGAATATAACCAATATTATTAAATAATAATATTGGTTATTAAGAATCGTTAAAGAACTACAACATTTGTTTTTCAATTATAATTAAAACAATTCCCCGCTGTTTTATTAGTATTAAGAGCATATTTGAAATCAAAAATCATTGTTAACGGGTTACCTTCTGCTCCACTACCAGAAACAACATCAAATTTAATACCACTTTCTAAACCTGAATCAGTTACTAATGTAGCGCTAGTCGGGTTTGATTTTGGATCTACCGGACCCAAATAATTATGATCAACTATCCCACCTAATCCTTTACCATTAAGGAAATCATTAACATTAGTAGAATGATTAGGACTATTGGTTCAATTTTTACTAATAAATTGATTTCATGGTCCTTTGTTAGTTCCAATAATACTTTTAGCTAAAGTAACTTCTTTTGTCATTAAATCCAAATATTTAGCTTTTGATTGAAGTTGAACTGCTTTATCAAACTTTCATTGACTAGGATTATAATTCACAGTTATAGGGTCGACTAATGTTGCTTGAATCGGATTTGCATTTCACATTCCTTCTTTACCAACGATACTAATGATTGCAGTAATTGTATGTGTTGGATTATTAACTATTGCATTCCCGTTCATTCCTTTATAAGGATCTTTACCATCATTTAATCCACCATAAACATCGAATTCTGCTTTGTCGTTAGTTTGTCAAATTGCATCTGTTGATTTACCAGTTCATTTCATTGCATCTCAAGACTTTTTATCAGCTTTCGCTAATGTTAATAATTCGGCAGCAGTAATTTTTACTGCTGCTGTTTTATAAACAATTCATTGATATGCACTAGGATCTTGACTAAATGTTCAATGAGCAATATTATAAGTAATTTTGTCATGGTAATTAATTGAGCACTTAATCATAAACTGTGTATCAGGAGTTGTTGCTGATGCAATAACAATTGTCGCACTAACAGTATGACTTGTATCATCAGCAACAGGTTTGCCATCATTACTGAATATTGCCACATCATTATTTTTTCAATAATATTTAGAAAGATCATCAATTTTAGACATTAAATGATGTGCACTAACAAATAATGCTTTATCTTTAAAAGTTTTTCAAGTTTCAATCGGTGGTGGGTTTTTTTGTTTAGAACTGCATGATACTCCGATTACTGAAACTGTACTAACTAAAATGACACTACCTAATAATGATGAAAAAATCTTTCTAATTTTTTTATTCATAGTAAACCATCCTTAATTAAATTAATTAATTATAAATTATCGTACAATACTGGGACTTCAAGTATAATTAAAAGCTGGTCCAGAATTTTTATGAGAATCTGAAAATGGAAATTCGTTAGCTAACGTGTAATTATAAATATTTCCTTTGTTGGCCATAAACTGAATAATCACTTTTGATTCAATGCCACCTTTAATCGGGTTTGAAAAGGCATTTAAACACTGAATTCCACTAACTTCTCCATAACCCGTCTTATATATATTATTTATCACATTAAAATCACTATTAATATGAATTTTGTTAACTCAATTTGCAAGATCAAATTTATTTTGGGCAGCAGCTCGATCTGATTTTGAATCCAAATCAAATTGTAATGCAATACTAATTTGCGCATTTACTAATGTTGAATATTTAGCAATTGATTGTAATTGGACTGTTTGACTAAATTTTCAATTATTAATATCATAGCTTTTATTATCACTATTATCAAAAACTGCTTTGATTGGATCGGCATCAAAATTACCTTTTTTAGTCGGGTCTTTAATTGAGATGATTGCGCTAATAGTTCGCTCTTTGTCATTGGCAATTGGTTTACCACTCATACCTTTATATGTATCTTTACCATCATTTAATCCACCATAAACATCGAATTCAGCAATATCCTTATCTTGTCAAACTAACTGTGACGCATCGCCAGCTCAACTAAAGTTTTTTAAAACATTGGCTTTTTTAGCTTGTGCTAATAATTGAGGAGCAGTAATTGCTAATCCTGCAGTTTTAACATCAGATCATTTATCAATATCTGGTGTTTGATTATAAGTTCAATCTTTAAGATCATAAGCAGTATTAGTATTATATGTAATTGCAAAACTAATTGGATATTGTAAATTAATTGGTTCGTTTTCAATGATAATAGTTGCAATTATTGTATTGTTAGTAGTAGTGGAAATACTTGGTTTTCCACTACTACTATAAACTGCAACAGCATTAGGATTTCAATGATATTGAGCAATGGTTGCCACAGTTGATTTTAAATTAGCAGCTTGCTCAGCTAAAGCGTGTTTTTTAAAATTTGCTCAAGTTTTAGTTGATTTTGAATGACAAGAAATAATTGATAATCCACTAATTGCAATTAATGAACTTACGCCAAAAGATATAAAACAAGTTTTTAATATTTTTATTTTAAGCATTATTTTAAGCATCCCCTCACATATTGTGCAGTTTAAATGATTGTTAAACATTACTAATATAACTATTTATGAACTACTTGAATATCTCAAATATTATTAAAACTACTACCGATATTAGTGCTATTTTTTATTCATAGTAAATCTTTTTTTAAAATTAATAATTTATAATTTATTTTCTAATAGTTGGACTTCAAGTATAATTAAAAGCTGGTCCGGAATTTTTGTTGGAATCTGAAAATGGAAATTCATTAGCTAATGTATAATTGTAACCTTTCCAATGATTGGCCTTAAACTGAATAATCACTTTTGATTCAACGCCACCTTTAATCGGGTTTGAAAAGGCATTTAAGCACTGAATTCCACTAACTTCTCCATAACCCGTCTTATATATATTATTTATCACATTAAAATCACTATTAATATGAATTTTGTTAACTCAGTTTGCAAGATCAAATTTATTTTGTGCAGCAACTCGATCTGATTTTGAGTTCAAAGCAAATTGTCATGCAATATCAATTTGTGTATTTACTAATGCTGAATATTTAGTAGTTGATTGTAATTGGACTGTTTGACTAAATTTTCAATTATTAATATCATAGCTTTTATTATCACTATTATCAAAAACTGCTTTGATTGGATCTGCATCAAAATTACCTTCTTTTTTCGGGTCTTTAATTGATATGATTGCACTAATAGTTCGCTTTTCATCATCGGCAATTGGTTTCCCTTGCATTCCTGCATAAGGATCCTTAGCACCACTACTACCAAAAGTATCGAATTCAGCAATATCACTTTCTTGTCAAACTAATTGTGAAGCATTGCCGGCTCAACTAAAGTTTTTTAAAGCATCGGCTTTTTTAGCTTGCGCTAATAAAGTAGCAGCACTAATTGCCAATCCTTTAGTTTTAACACTAGATCATTTATCGGTATCCGGGGTTTGGTTATGAGTTCAATCTTTAAGATCATAAGCAGTATTAGTATTATATTTAATTGCAAAATTGATTGGATATTGTAAATTAATTGGTTCGTTTTCAATGATAATAGTTGCAATTATTGTATTGTTAGCAGTAGTGGAAATACTTGGTTTTCCACTACTGCTATAAACTGCAACAGCATTAGGATTCCAATGATATTGAGTAATGGTTGCCACAGTTGATTTTAAATTTGAAGCTTGTTCTGCTAAAGCGTGTTTTTTAAAATTTGCTCAAGTTTTAGTTGATTTTGAATGACAAGAAATAATTGATAATCCACTAATTGCAATTAATGAACTTACGCCAAAAGATATAAAACAAGTTTTTAATATTTTTATTTTAGACATTATTTTGCACACCCACTTCACATATTGTGTAGTTAAAATGATTGTTAAACATTACTAATATAACTATTTATGAACTACTTGAATATCTCAAATATTATTAAAACTACTACCGATATTAGTGCTATTTGGTATAAATAAGAAATAAGTTGTTAAAATCAGATGATAATTTCTTTTATTAGCAATAAATTCAAAGATGATTTTATTTTCTAATCCGGCTATACCGTTTTGAATAGTTATATCAGTATAACTAGATAAATAATTAGGTATAGTAATATTAGGATATTGATGAGCGTTCAAATACGCTAAAATATTTACTGAATGATCATTTGAAATTTTAGCAGGAACACTATTATCAAGATTGCTCCAATTATTGCCACAAAATGCATTCCAATTTGGTAGTGATGGTAATTGAGGTTGTTTGTTATTAACTTTTTGGGCTAACGTTACTTGTTGATTAAATGATGATCTATATTTATCGCTTGATTGGAGTTGGTAATCTTGACTAAATTTTCAATTATTTTTATTATAAGGTTGATTATCACTATTATCGATAATGGCTTTAATTGGGTTAGCATCATAATTACCTGCTTTAGTATAATTTTTAATTGAGATAATTGCACTTACTGTACGGTGCTCATTATTAGCAGTTGGTTGTCCTTGCATACCTGGATAAGGATCTGTCCCATTATTAAGATTCCCAAAAACATCAAATTCCGCAGATTCATTAGGTTGTCAAACAATTTGTTCAACAGTGCCAACAGTTCATTTAAAAGTTGATCAACTATTTGATGCTTTAGCTAATATTAATAAAGCATCTGCAGTAATAGATAATGCTTGAACTTTAAATCTTGATCATTGATCAATATCACGTGCCTGGCTTGGTGTTCAATTTTTAATATCATAGAATGTTTGCTTAATATATGAAATTTTAAAATTGATTGGATATTGTAAAGTGCTGGATTTATTTTGAATAATGATCGTTGCGATTATTGAATTAGTATTATCATTAGAAACAGTTGGTTTTCCATAATTAGCAAAAACAGCTATATCATTGACATCTCAATGATATATACTAATATCAAAAATTTGTTTTTGTAAGTTATAAGCACTTTCAGATAAAGCGGCTTTTTTAAAATTTTCTCAACTTGGTTTTTGTTGAGTATTTTTTTTAGCACAAGAAATAATTGATAATCCACTAATCCCAATTAATGAACTTACTCCAAAAGATATAAAACAAGTTTTTAATAACATTCTTATTTTAATCATTATTTTATACACCTCCTGAAATTAAATTTTATATTAAAATTAATGATTAATGGATTATTTTGATTGGTTTGATTTTTCATAAATAATCAAACGCACTACCGACATAAGTGCTATTAGGACTAAAGAAGAAATAAGTTGTTAAAGTTAAACGACAATCACTATCATTAGCGATGAATTTAAGAAAAATTCAATTTTGCAACCCTTTAATACCGTTAAAACCATTAGAACCGCCAGTAATTGGGATATCGGAAACACTGCTATTAAGATAATCTTGCGCATGTGCTCCAGGATAACCACCATGACTTAAATATTCAAATATATTTAGTGAATGATCAAAGATACTGTTAGTTTCTGATCATTGCGGAAAACGACTTCAATTATGAGTAATTAAGTCAATTCATTTATCTGGTTCTTTTTTGATTAATTGGGCAATGCTAACTTGCTCGTGAAATAATGATAAATATTTTGCTTTTGATTGTAATTGATGATCTTGAATAAACTTTCAATCACTAACTTTATAATCTTTGTTTCTATAAGTTCGTGTAATGACTGATTTAATTGGGTTAGCATTATATAATCCACGTTTAGTTGGATCGTTAATTGAAATAATCGCTGTAATTGTATGTGTTAAGTCATTAGCAGTTGGTTTACCATTCATACCTTTATAAGGATCTTGGCCATCATTCAAACCACCATAAATATCAAATTCAGCTAGATCACTTGCTTTTCAAACGTTAATACTGGCATCGCCACTTCATTTAAAAGTTGATCAAGCAACTGATTTTTGAACTTGAGTTAATAAATCAGTTGCGCTTATTAATGTTGCCGCTGCTTTGAATTCTAATCATGAATAAATATTAGGGTCTTGTGAAAAAGTCCAATCTTCAAGATTATATGTATCTTGATTATGAAATTGAATGACGCAATTAATTGGTAATGATGTTATATTATTTTTAGCATTTTTAATCACAATAATCGCATTTATTGTAGCAGCATTTTCATAAACAGTAGGTATTCCCCCATCACTATCAAAAACAGCAACATCATTATTTTTTCAGTGATATTGCAAAATATCTGGAATAACCGATTTTAAATTAGGCGCTGTTTCTTTGAGCGCTAGTGTTTTAAATTTATTTCAAGCACTACCACTATCTGGCTTATGTGATCCACAAGAAATTGTTGATAAGCCAACCATCGCCATGATCGTAGTGCTACTCATAAAACTTATAAATATTTTAAATAGAGTTTTTCTATTCATAATTTTACCTCTTAAATTTAAGCGATATCAAATATTTAAATAATTTCTACGTTTCAAATTAATAAAGTTATATTATTAATATATATACATATATTATAACTTAATAAATAAAATATTGAAAAAGGTATATTTAGTGCTAACTTAAATAGTTGATAATTATTTTAGATTAATTGTTTAAATATTTGTAGTACATTATAAAAACAACAACAACTATTAAAAATTAGTTGTTGTTGTTTTTATGGATATTGTAATTTTTAAAATTATTATTTTATTGGTTTAGGTTCACTTACAGTTCAGAGAGCACTAAAAGCTGGTCCAGAATTTTTATCAGTTGTTTTAAATAAAAAGTTATTAGTTAAAGTGAAAGCATAATGTTTAATACGTCTGTTGTTTGTTTTATCATCCGGACCATCAGCATAAAAAGTAAGTGAAATTACGCTAGATATTCCACCCGTAATAGGAATATCTGTTTTAGTTTCATTTGTTATACAGCTTAGACCATAATAGAAAGGATGTTGATCATTAGATAAAAAATCAGAAATTTTTCTATAACCCAAAGTATTAGAATAAAATCAATTTAGGTTAGCAAATGTTAGTCATTTTGGTTGTGCTACATTACTTCCTGGATCAATTACTTTTTTAGCTAAGTCAATTTGAGTAGTCACTAACTCTCTATATTTAATAATTGATTGTGATTGTGTGTCTGCGCTAAATTTTCAATCGTTAACAGAATAGTCACTATTATCACGATCGTTAATAACTGCTTTAATTGGGTTAGCGTCGAATAATCCTCGTTTAGCTGGGTCTTTAATTGAAATTGTTGCTGTTACGCTAAAATTGGTATTATCAGCAGTAGGATTTCCGTTCATTCCTGGAGCACCATAAACATCAAATTCAGGAACATATTCATCTTTTCAAGTATTGTTAATTGGATTATCAGGTCATTTTAATGTGCTTCAAACTTTTGAATTTTTAACTTGTAATAATAAAGACTCAGCTGATATTGATGTTGCTTTTTCTTTGAAAACCGATCATTTATTAAGACCAGGAGTTTGACTATAAGTTCAATTATTAAGATCATATTTAGAATCACTTGAATATTTAATTTTAAAATTTATTGGATATTGTAATTTACTAGTTCTGTCTTTGATAACAATTATGGCTACAATTGTGTGAGCATCAGTGCTAGAAATAGCTGGTAATCCATTACGAGTATTAAAAATAGCGACATCATTTTTTGCTCAATGATACTCTGACGGAGTTATGATTGTTGATTTTAAATTAGGAGCAGTTTCAGATAGAGCTGCTTTTTTAAAATCGTCTCAAGAATTTACTGTTGGTCCTTTATGAACAACCTTACCGCAAGCAACTGTAGATATTGATACTGTGCTCACTAAAGCAGCACTACCAAGTATGCCTAAAAATGATTTAAAAAATTTATTTCTATACATAATTTACTCCTTAAATTTGATAATTTATATTTCATCATATTATTGTGAGACCAGTATATATATCCATATGTCTATTGATGCCTATAAATATATTATACTTTAATAAATAAAATATTAAAAAAGCTATATTTAGTGCTAACTTAAATAGTTAATAGTTATTTTAGATTAATTATTTCAATATTTTTATGAACGATATCTTAATTTATATTGTAATTTTTAAAATTATTATTATATTTTCTTGTGTGGTTTACTCACAGTTCAAACAGAACTAAAAGCTGGACCAGAATTTTTATCAGTTGTGTTGAATAAAAAATTATTAGTTAGAGTAAAATAGAAATGATTAGTGTGCACACCCTTCGTAGCATCACTTCAAAAAGAAAGTGAAATTACGCTAGATATGCCACCAGTAATAGGAATTTCTGTTTTAGTTTCATCTCCTATACAACCTACACCATAAAATTTAGGGTATCCTTTATTAGTTAAATATTTATAAATTGTGCTATAAGCACTACTATCATTATCATAAAATCAATTTTGATTAGCAAATTTTCCTCATGCTGCTTGTGTTGAAGCATCCCCTGGATCTTTTACTGCTTTAGCTAATTTAATTTGATCTTTCACTAAATTTGTATATTTATCAATTGATTGTGATTGTGTCGCTACACTAAACTTTCAACTGCTAAGAGAATAGTTTTTATTATCATTATCATTAATAACTGCTTTAATTGGATTGGCATCATATAGTCCTTGTTTTAGTGGGTCCTTGATTGAGATGATTGCAGTTACGCTGAAATTAGTATTATCAGAAGTAGGATTTCCGTTCATTTCTTTACCACCATAAACATCAAATTCAGCTGTATATGAATCTTTTCAAGTATTAGTCTTTGAATCAGGACCTCATGTTAATGTACTCAAAGCTTTTGATGTTTTGGCCTGTGCTAATAAAGCAGCAGCAGTAATTTTTGCTGCTGTTACTTTAAAAGTAGATCATTTATTAAGACCAGGAGTTTGAGTATAATATCAATCTTTAAGATCATATTTAAAGCCACTTAAATATTTAATTTTAAATTTTATTGGATATTGTAATTGACTAGTTTTATCTTTAATAGCAATCGTAGCTACGATTGTCTGAGCATCAGTAACAGAAATATCTGGTGATCCATTGTTACTGTCAAAAATAGCAACATCATTATTTGTTCAATAATACTGTTTTAGATTTATGATTGTTGATTTTAACTTAGGGGCTGTTTCGGCAAGGGCTGCTTTTTTAAAAGCATCTCAAGTGTTTACTGTTGTGCTTTTATGGCCACAAGCAACTGCAGATATTGATACTACGCCGACTAAAGCAGCACTACCAACTATCCCTCAAAATGATTTAAAAATCCTATTTTTATACATAACTTTACTCCTTAAATTAGATGAAATATATTTCATCTAATTATTGTAGATCATTATATATATATATATGGTTCATATCTATAAATATATTATACTTTATTTTATTTTTTATACTTATTCAAAAATAAAATGATAATTATGAATCACTGCATAAAAAGTTGATATCGGATCATCGCTATCAAAAATAACGATATCATATATTTGAATAATTTTTACATTTTAAATTAATAACATAATAAATAAAATATTAAAAAAAATATGTTTAGTGTTAACTTAAATAGTTGATAGTTATTTTAGATAAATTATTTAAATGTTTTTATTACATTATAAAATAACAACAACTAATTTTAATAGTTGTTGTTATTTTATGCATATTGTAATTTTTAAAATTATTATATATTATATATTTTTATGCTTGGTATTATTTTTTTAATAGTTACAGTTCAAAGATAACTGAAAGCTGGTCCAGAAGTTTTATCAGTTGTGTTAAATAAAAAATTATTAGTTAAAGTTAAAGCAAACTGTTGAATACGAGGATTGGCAGGACTGTTCGTTGAATCATCATAAAAAGTAAATGAAATTACGCTAGATATTCCACCAGTAATAGGAGTAGTATTCCCATTTACATATGCGAAACCATAAGCATGGGGATGCTGATCATTACTCAAATAATCAACCATATTGAAAGCTGTTTTATTACCAGCTATAAAAGCATAATTATTCTTACCAAATGTTGCTCATTCTGGTTGTGCTGCAGCAGTTTTTGGATCTACTACTAATTTTGCTAAATCAATTTGATCTTTTACTAAAGCTGTATATTTAGCAGTTGATTGTGATTGTGCGACTGCACTAAATTTTCAACCACCAACAGCATAGTTGCTATTATCATTATCATTAATAACTGCTTTAATTGGATTAGCATCATATAGTCCTTGTTTTAGTGGGTCCTTGATTGAGATGATTGCAGTTACGCTGAAATTAGCATCGTCAGCAACAGGATTTCCATTGATTCCTTTACCACCATAAACATCAAATTCAGCTTTATATGCATCTGTTCAAGTATTGTTAATTGGATTGTCTGCTCATTTTAATGTACTTAAAATTTTTGAGTTTTTAGCTTGTTCTAATAAAGCGGCAGCTGTAATTTTTAATGCTGTTGCTTTAAAATCTGATCATTTGTTAAGACCAGGAGTTTGACTATAAGTTCAATTTGTAACTTCATACTTAGAACCGCTTGAATATTTAATACTAAATTTTATTGGATATTGTAATTGACTAGTTTTATCTTTAATAACAATTGTTGCTACAATTGTATGAGCATCAGCGCTAGAAATAGCTGGTGTGCCCCCCCCACTACTATCAAAAATAGCAACATCACTAGGTGTTCAATAAAATGTTTTTAGATTTGAGATTGTTGTTTTTAAATTAGGGGCAGTTTCAGCAAGGGCTGCTTTTTTAAAAGTATCTCAAGCATTTACTGTTGAGCTTTTATGCCCACAAGAAACTGTAGATAATGATACTGTGCCGACTAAAGCAGCACTACCAACTATCCCTCAAAATGATTTAAAAATCCTATTTTTATACATAACCTTACTCCTTAAATTTGATAATTTATATTTCATCATATTATTGTAAAATAATTATATAGTATGGTTAATTCCTATAAATACATTATACTATATTTTTATTTTTTGTACTTGTTCAAAAATCAAGTGATCATTGTTGATTTAGTAATATTGAGTGATATAAAATAATAAAATTATTTATTATGATAATTGGGGTGGTATTTGTGTTGGTTTGCTTTGAATTCAAGCATAACTAAAAGCTGGTCCACAATCTTTAGTAGTTGTTTTAAATAAAAAGTTATTAGTTAAAGTAACATAATAAATATCTTTATGCGCATGGTTATCATTATCATAAAAACTAAGAATGATTGTGCTATTTAAACCACCATCAATAGTAGCGCCTGTCTGAGCTTTTACATATGCAAAAGAATAAGAACCGGAATAATCAGATTTATCTAAATAATCAGATATATTGTAATAAGCTTTATCAGGACTGAAAAAAGAATAATTTTTATTATCAAATGTTGCTCATGCTGCATTTGTAGGAGGATCAATTGCCGGATCAACTACTTGTTTAGCTGCTGTAATTTGATTATTTACAACAGCTTTATATTTAGCAATTGATTGTGATTGTGTTACTGGGCTAAATTTTCATTTACTAATATCATAGGTATTATTATCACGATCATCAATCACTGCTTTAATCGGGTTAGCATCGTATAATCCTCGTTTAGATATGTCTTTAATTGAGATGATTGCTGTTATGCTAAAATCACGATCATTAGCAACTGGTTTTCCTTGCATACCTACATAAGAATCACCACTACCATTACCACCATAGATATCTCATTCAGCAATATAGTTATCTGTTCAACTATTAGTCTCCTTAGTTGGATTATTATCTCATTTTAATGTATTTAAAACCTTTGAATTTTTAGCTTGTGCTAATAAATTCGCAGCCGATATTGATAATGCTTTTGCTTTGAAATCCGATCATTTACTAAGGCCAGCAGTTTGACTATGAGTTCAATTGTTAACCTCATATTTAGAACCACTGCTATATTGAATTTTAAAATTTATTGGATATTGTAATTGTGTAGCTTTATTTTTAATAATAATTATAGCTACAATTGTGTTAGCATCAGTGCTTGAAATAGCTGGTAATCCATTATAAATATCAAAAATAGCAACATCATTATTTGTTCAATAATACTGTTTTAGATTTGTGATTGTTGTTTTTAAATTAGGGGCCGTTTCGGCAAGGGCTGCTTTTTTAAAAGCATCTCAAGTGTTTACTGTTGTGCTTTTATGGCCGCAAGAAACTGTAGATAATGATATCGTACTTACTAAAGCTACACTACTAAGTATTCCTAAAAATGGTTTAAAAAATTTGTGTTTATACATAATTTACTCCTTAAATTTGATAATTTATATTTCATCATATTACATAGGATTATTTTGTATATAAATAACTTATAATTAATTATTTCATAAACCATTTTTATTTGTTGTTATATATATCGTGTTACTTGCAGGAATATTAATGACATTATTAATATGATTATCTCAATTGGAAAAATTAGTTATTCGTTTTGCTTCAAAAGTTGCCCCATCATCTAATGAAATAAACAAACCTTTGTTGTTAGTCATTACATAAATTGTATTATTAACTTTAATAATATTAGTAATATAATCCACATTAGATATTACTTTTACGAAATTAAATATTTGCCCACTTGTTGAAACATATAAACCATGATCAGTTGCAACATAAATTTTATCATTGATTTTAATTATTTTTTGAATGTTAAGATATGAGGGAAGTCCATCAGTTATTTGACTAAAAGTTTTATGATCAGTTGCTGATCATAAACCAGCACCAGCAGTGCCAACATAAATTGTGTCATTAATTTTAATAACACAATTTACAGCTTTACCAACTTTAGCATTTATATTTGTTTCGACTAAACCTTTTTCGCTACCATAATAACTGTATCATAATCCTGTATCGGTTGCGATATATGTAAACCCTAGTGGTGAATAATATCATTGATTAATTGTTTTACCTATGTAAGTATCTACCTCAAAATCTTCTCCAGAATTTACTGATGATAAAATACCTTTATCAGTATCAATAATAATATAAAGCGCGTTTACATATAAAATCGTATAAACGTTATGACCTGGATACATATGAAGATCAGTTTTAAAAACTCCGTTTTTCAAAATGTAAACACCATCAGAAGTAGTTAAATAAAGACTTTTATATATTTTAAACATTTTATTAATTTGGACATTTTTCCCAGGTCCATTAGCACCGGAATATAATTTAATTGTTTTGTTTGGATCGTTACTTTGATAAGTATATAATCCCGTGTTGTGAGTCGCAATAAAAACTGTACTGAATTTTTTATTAGGATCAGCATTAGGAATAGCGATGACATTAACAATATCTGCAGTTTGCAAAAATGCGCCATTAAGAGCAAATGTATTTTCCATATCATTATTATATTTTCAATTTTTAACATCATATGTTTGTCCAGTATTGAAAATAATTGAAAAAGTAGCACTTGAGGCAGGTCTTATATTAGAAATAGTAACCGTTCCCATATGTTTAATATCATCAAAGACAAATCCTCCTAATAAATATTTATGATTAGTTTGATTTGCTCAATCAATTGGTTGTGTTACGTTGATAATTTCTAAAGCTGTTGCTTCTTTAACATCAGCTTTAAAATCATTTCAACTAATTGGATTAATATTTATTATTGGAATTGTTGTAGTTGTAGATTTACCGCAACTAGCAACTGCTAACGTAGTTGCTATTAAAGGTGTACTAACGCCTAACATTATCGTGCTAATTTGGCAAATTTTTTTAAATTTCATAAATAATACACTCCTTATTTATTAATTTTATTTAATTATTTCATAAACCATTCCCAGTAGTAGCAATAAACATCGTTCCTGTATCAGCAATATAATTAAATGAAGTAATTGTATTATCATGTTCAATATGATCAGTAAAGAGAAGTGATATAAACGTTTTACCATTATCTGCTGATACTAACGATCCTTGATTACTCGTAATAGCATATATTTCCCCATTAATTAATGTAACATTTTTAATTTTATATTCTTCGTTAATTTGTTTATTAAGTACAAACACTTTATTATCAGTCGATATATATAATCCTTGTTCGGTGCAAACGTAAACATTATAATTAATTTCAACAATATTATTAATTGTTGGCATGTTATTAGGGAATCCTTTTGTAATTTTACTAAAAACTAAATCCTTTTTTCCTAACAAAGGTGCTTGATATAATATATTATTATCAGTTGTAAAATAAACCATATCCTTAGTTTCAAACATACTTTTAATATTTATATTTAATAGTGTCGGTCCGAATCCTGAAAGTCCAGTTCTATTTACTCATAAACCTTTGTTAGTGGCAACGTATGTATTGCCATTTTTAATTGTTAATATTTGGCTAACTTCCGTTCCTGTCGGTACAGTTGTAGCAACAGTTCAAAGTTTAAAAGTTTTACCTAAATCATATGATACTAAAAGTTTTGTATTATCAATCATAACTGCAGTTGTATGAGGATAAACAAAAGTCATATTAGTGACATTTTGTTTATCTAATATATGAGAAGTGTTAAAAACATCTTTTTTTAATTCATAAATTCCATTCGAAGTTAGGAAATACAAGATATCATTAAGATTTACCACTTTATTAATTGTTACTCCTTCTGGTATATTGTTTTCTATTTTTAATTGTTTAAATGTTTTTGTTGGGTCGTCTACTTTACTAGTTCAGACTCCTTTATCAGGTGTTACGATATCCAGTCAATTATTTCCAGTAATTGGATTGGCTATAGTAAACATAGTTTGAATTGTTTGAATTGCTGCATTTGGAGCAAAAGATGAATTCAAACTAAATTTATTTTCTACATCATTATTATATTTTCAATTTTTAACATTATAAGTGATTTTATCTTTAAAAATAATGCTAAAAGTGGCTGTTGAATGTGGTGCAGTATTAGTAATTGTTGTAGTAATTGTTCCTAAATTTTTATTAACTTTAAATGAATCAATCTTTAATGTAGCTGCATCAGCCGTTAATCAAGATGTTGGTTTAACAATTGAAACAATTTTAAAAGCCGATTCATGTTTGGCGGAATATACAAAATTACTTCAATATAATATATCAATATTAATTGGTAATATTGGTTTTGGTGCTTTATGACCACAGCTAGTAGCTGATAAAACTGTTGCACTAGCTGGTATTGTAACTCCGATTGTCATTGCGCTAATTTTAAAAATTTTACTAAATTTCATAAACCATGCTCCTAAAGCTGTTATATATCGCGTTTATTTATTCTCCATTATATATATACATATATTTTAACATTATATACATTAATAAAAAACAAACGCTATTTTAAAACGTTTGTTTTTTTAAAAAATAATTTTATTTAAAAATAACTAAAAATAATAATCGGAATAATTAATGCCAGTCCAAAAGAAACCATTCATAATAAATTACGAAAATATCAAGTACCAATATAAATGCAGCAAAAATTAAATCCTGCCATAATTAATGGTCCAAAAATCATAATATAAATCATAAAAGAAATGATATATTCATTTTTAGTATTTGGTAAATTATGTTTAAAAATAAAAAATATCATTAATCAAAATGCACTATATAAGAGCACTAAAAGATATTGACTCAAAATAATTCATAAATGATGAGGTCAATTGCTTAAAATATTTTTGTTGTAGATGTTTTTAGTAAATTTCATATCGTTAATATTATACTATGATAATTACAATTTTTAAAAAAGGATTATATTTATTAGTTATTGAGGTGCTGATCAAGTAGCTAATTTATTAATTGCACTGTCTCAAAAATTAATAGTGTGATTAATTAATGTTAATGTTGGAACTTTATATGATGTATTAAAATCAATATTAGAATTAGTAGCAAAAGTTTTATCAACAAACTCAAACGGGATTGGTTGGTTTTGTTGATTTAAAAAAATCAACGTATATTGATCTGTGAATAAGAAGTTATTCGTAATAGTAACTCCATGATTGTTATAAAAAGAATTATCGTATTTAGTAATATATTTAGTAATAATTTGATTAATGCTCTGAATTTGCTCTGGAAAATCTTTTAGTTTACTATTTCGATTATAATTTTGGCATTTAAAATAACCTTTTAGAGATATGTTAATTGCAGAACTATTAATATCTGAGGCATAATATTGATAATTTTTAGTGGTAATTTTATTTAATGTTTGAATTTGAACGCCATTTTTATGAGTTTCATTATAAAAATTAAAAGCATTATTTAATTGTTTATTAAAAAAGACAACATCACCTTGATGTCAATGGTTTTTATATTCGATAATTCCTTGTTTGATTTCTTTAATACAAGATAATGTTGTAATTCCTAAGATAGATGTTAACGATACAGAAATATACATAATTTTTTTGTGTTTTTTCATAATTAACGTTCTTTCTTTTTTAAAATATATTTAATAATTGTTTAAAAGAATTATACCAAATTTTTATATAATTACTAAATATATTTTAAAAATAATCTATATATACATTTTATAATATATAAATAAATTATATAATGTATATATAGATATACGTGTAACATTAAATTTTGGAGTGTTGTGAATGAAATTTAAAAAAATATTTAAAATTCCGATATTATATTTAACAGCATTTACATTAATATCCGGAACTGCTATTCAACTTAGTAGTTGTGGTCATAATTCTAATAGTCATCCTCCTAAATCCAATACTTGAAATGATTTTAAAACTATCGCCTTAAACGAAACGGCACCTAATTTATTAAAACAAGTTAAAGTAATTAATAATTTTCACTGAAGTAGTAGTGATATTTCTACTTTTTTCAATGGTGGGGAACCTACCCAAAAAGGTGCTAATCAAGAAATTATTGCTACTATCGTGATTAGGGGCAAAGATGCACATCATAATTATCCAATTAATTTTGATATTAAATATCAAGATGGTGTGGCTTATGACGTTGCAAATTGAACTTATAGTCAAGATCCTAAATTAACAACTTGAACTGATTTTAAAAAATTAGCATTAGCCGAACCAGCCAGTGCTTTATTAGCACAGATTAGTGATGTTACTAAATATTGATGAACAAAAAATAATGTAGCTATATTTGGTAGTGAACAATCACCTCATCAAAAAGGGAGTTCTCAAGAAATTGTAGCTACTATTATTATTAAAGGGGAAAATGAATATTTAAATTATCCAATTAATTTTGATATTAAATTCGATTACACAACTTACAATATTAAAAAATGAACTTATAGTCAAGTTCCGGATATTAATAAATGGAATGATTTTAAAAGATCAGTATTAGATTTAAAACCTAGTGATTTTTTAAGATATGCTAAAAATTGAAACAAATGAGGCGATTGTAAATGAATCGGTAAATCTACTCAACAAAAATGACAGGCAAATGATCTTCCAGAATTTGATTTTTATGGTGGTAGCGGTGCTGCTAATGACCCTTATAAAGGAATGAAAGGTCACATAATCAACGATCTTAATAAAACAATAACTGTTATTATTTCCATCAAAGGCAAAGGTGGTGCATATGATTCAAATCCATTCAAAGCGTCCATTAATGATAGCGATAATAAAGTTTATAATAAAAATTTATGAGTTTTTTCACAAACTCAACAACTACAATCACAAATACAACATGATACATTAGCTAACCAAGAAATTCAAAAATTAAAGTCTGGAACTACAAAAACAGATTGAGCTGAATTCTTTAATAATAATTGAGTTAATGGTATATATCATACTAATACTGTGGCTTCTATACTTGATGCTGGTGGCTTTCCTGGTACAAGTAGCCATAATTGACGTCATCTTGACAGTGCCCAAGTAGCAGAACCTATTATTGGTGGGACACGATCAATTATTGTTATGCGATTACAAGCAAATGATAGTGATGTTAGTATTACATTAATTAGTAAATTTATTTGAAATGATCAAAAGAAAAATAATGGTCCGGCTTTCAACTACACTTGGGATATGACCTTTGGTAAGCCAACAGTTAATTAACTAACTTACTAATAAAAAACAACCTTAATTAAAATTAGGTTGTTTTTTAATCTGATTTAATTTTTAACTATAACTTAAAAAATAATTATTAGTTAAACTTGATTTTATGAATAATCACTAATTGATCAACTATAACTAAAACAAAGTCCAACGTTTTTATTAGTTATTGTAATATATTCAAAACTACAAGTTAATTTTTTATGATATGGGACTATTGGCTGACCTTCAGTATTGAATTTTATATTTATAAAAGTATCCAGAGCAGTTTTGGCAGAATTTTCTACACCAGCACTCGACCCATCAGTTCGGGATCTAGTTCCTATAACTCCTGGGTATCCATTGGAAGATAAAAAGTCTAATAAAGTGTTTTTATGATCATTACCTATGAAATTTTCAGTACTGAATTTATCTCATTTATCAGAATTACCAGTCATTTGATTAGCTAGTGCGATGACATCGTTAGTTAATCCTAAATATTTTAATTTTGATTGGTGTTGTTGTGTTTGGTTGAACGCTCAATTTTGAATATTATATATAGTATCACCATCATCAATAATAGTTGCATGGATTGGATTTGCATTATATACTCCTTCACGATCTTTAATTGAAATAATAGCAGAGATTGTTTTAGTATCATAATCAGCTATTAGTTGCCCGTCCATTCCTTTGTAAGGATCATCGGTGGCACCAGTTCCACCATAAACATCAAATTCTGGGACATCATTTGTTTGTCAAACTGATTCGGTTGGATTACCAGTTCATTTCATATATTTTCAATCTTCTGATTTTTGCGCTCCAGCTAATAAATCAGCAGGACTCATTTTTAATGCTAGTCCTTTAAATTGATCTCATTCAATTGTTGAAGATTGATCATAAGTTCAATCTTTCAAATGATAAGTGCTTTTTTTAAATTTAATATCAAAATTAATCGGAAAGTCTGTTCCTTCAGTTTTACCTTTAATAACAATAGTAGCTACAATTTCTTGTTTACTTCCCATAATTTTGGGATGACCCTCTTCACTAAAAACAGCAACCATACTTTTAGTTCAATGATATTTAGTTACATCACTAATTTGATTTTTCAAATTAGTGGCTGTTTCATTTAAGGCACTGGTTTCAAATTCAGACCAAGTTGTTAATTCTGGGTCTTGACTATAAGTTCAGTTAGTCACATCATAAGCAGCACCATCTTGATATTTAATATCAAAATTAATTGGGAATTGATTCTCCTCATCTTGATTTTGAATTACAATTATGGCTATTATTTCTTGCTCTGAACCTTTACGATTAGGAGCACCATCATATTCAAAATTTGCTTTGTCACTAGTCTTTCAGTGATATTTGGTAATTGATGGTATTTGTTTATATAAATCTGAAGCACTTGCTTTTAAAGCAGCTTCTTCAAATAATGCTCAAGTATTTTTTGCAGGTGGAGTCACTTTCTTTTTACCACAACTACTAATTTGCATTACTGTTGTTGTTAAAATTGCACTTCCGGCCAAAAATAATACTGGCATTTTTAAAATATTTTTTCATTTCATATTAACAAACCTTCTTTTTATTAGTAATTTTTTTATTAGATTATTATTAATATTAAATATTTTATTAATTTCTACTAAATTTAAAAATATCTTGAATGTTTTTTGATATATATAAATATTATATAATATAATATTACTAATTATCAAAATGCTGATTATTATTATCTTTAAAAATCATTAAAAAAATCTTTGTTTAAATTTAAAACAAAGATTTTTTAACACTTATTTAATTATGATGTCATGTAAAAGTTATATAGTTAATTTTAATAATAAGGTTTGTATATGATATTTGGTATGCTTGATAGCGATCGTTATTACCAATAATCGAAATATTATTAACGGCACTATAAATATGGTCCACTAACTGAAATGAAGTTGTTGCTGAAATATCAGAAATTGAATATTTTTTAATAGTGTTGTTTATGCCAAAATGATTAAATGATAAATTTACTAAGTTGATAGTATTTGTTTGAGAAATGATTCCTTGAGCAACTCGATGATCACTTTGTCAATAAAACAAACTGTTATAATTACTAGTTGAAGTGGATATTTGGTTTGGTGTGTATTGATTAATTGTTCCGATTCCAATTTCGGAATACATAAAACATTTATTGATTTTTTGACCTGGATAAATTAAGTTATTATTATAATGGGCGCTACCTCAATTATTTAATCCAAGATGATTCGCACTCTTAATTTTAATACTAAAATTAAGATTAACAGCTAATGTTATATAATAATTAAATGGGTTATGATCACTACTGCTTGGATCATTAGCAGGGTTAATTCCGTTTAGGCCATTTCACAATTGATCAATTTGCTCTTGACTAGATTGATCGATTAAACTAATGTTTAAAAGATTATTATTAATACTACTATTACTAATTGGGTGTTATTTATCAACTCGCGAATTAATTGTAGTATTGGGAAATTTTGTTTGAGAATTTTTTGAATCTCTAGTATATAAAGTTAGTTGATTATTATTAGTTGTATTATTAATGATTTGTGCTGGTTGCTGCTTAATTTGATTAGCTATCATTAAATTTTTTAATACAACATTTTTATTACTCGGTTTAGATCCACAAGATACTAATAATAGATTGCTGATCATTAAGAGAATTATTAAAGAAAATAACCAACTTTTTTTAAAATTTATTTTCATATGAGAATTGCTCCTTATTATTTAATGATAGTAATGGTTGGTGGTGATTATAAATATCATCATAATTTAATTGGTTATAATATTGAGTGCTAATTGTTAAACTATTTTGATGGCTATTATCAAAACCATTAATTTGATAATAGTTTTCATTTTTAGTCACTGTTAGATTAGGCATAGTGAAAGTTAAATTTTTAGCACTACCTTGTGATTGCAAATAAATCATACTTGGTGTTCATAATGTTTCAGAGTTTTGATCTTGTTTAAATTTGAAACTTTTTTGAATTAAATCAATATTAATAACTTTATTATGATTAGGATCATTATTAGTTACTGCAGTTAAACGATATTTTTGATCGTTTAATTTAGTAATTGAAACAATGTAAAATTGAGATAATTTCATATTACTAATCATTAAATTAGAATGATAAAATCAATCAATTAATTGATTAGTTTTATTATTATAGAAATCATCATGGTATTTTTTAACAATTGCTAAAAAATGATCAACATTATGATCTTGTATTAGATTATCTAATGCCGGATTTTGATAAGACATATTTGCAAAATAACTTTCATAATTATTAGATCATCATGTAAAGTTAGTGATACTATTTTTATATAAATTATTATTATCAAAATGTATATCATATGGTAATAGTTTTGTAGATTCTTTAATTAGTTCGTTATCTTGTTCTAAATAAAATACTTCATCATAATATTGGTTTAATTGGGGTTGTTTTTTAATCATATGTCGATAAACAACTTTATCATTAATTTCAGGATCAAAAAAGCTATATTTTAATAAATCTGTTTTGAGATTGATTGATTCAGTTTGCCATTCATTGACATCGTAAGTATCATATTTACCATTATGTTTATTATGATAAAAGTTGGAATTAAAATTATTAGCATTTATTTTTAATGTCTTTAAATAAGAACTGAAATTATTTAATGTTAATTTTGTTGTTGGTAAAATTTTATTATTCGTTGTGTTGTTGGGTAGCGCTAAAACTTGTGGGTTAAAATTAATGTTTGATTCTGGAAATTGACTAATTAAATTTACTAAATCAGTTGTCTTTAATTGTTGTTGATAAATAGCATCATTAATTTTATTAACTGTTTGAGAATTTAAATTATTAATTACTAATTTTAATCAAACACTACGATTAAGTATTTGATGAAAAATAATACCATTACCATAACGATCTTGAAATTTAGTTCAATCGTCATTTTTCTGAGCTCTACTAATAAATCCTTTTGCTACATTATCTAATTCTAATTGATGATATTTATCAGCATCTCCCTGAATATTCATTTCATAATTAGAAACTTGTATAAAAATAGTTGCTGAATTTTGATCTAAACTAATATTCTTGTTAATAAAATTAGTAGTTTCAATATTTTCGATGTTACTAGTGTTAAAGCGTAAATTATTCGATATCCCTATTTTGTCATACATTTTATTTTTAGAATATAAAATTCTATATTTGGGGTTATAAGTTATTGGTCCAAAATTAATTTTGTTATTTTTATCAATACTACCAAATGTAAAGGGCTTCTTTGCCAAGAGATAAGTCCAGTTGTTATATCCAAAGAGTCCATTAAAGTTAGATGTGGAGGAACAGACTGTATTTTAGTTGTTTTAACTTTTGTCAAAGGATTATGATTTGAATTGTGTAGCATATTTAATGATAAACCACCAATAATCAATAATGGTAAAACTAAAATAATTTTAGATAAATATTTTAAATTTTTCATAGTTTTAGTACTCTTTCTTAATTTTTAATTAATGATTTAATAAATTGATTTTATGATACTAATTTTTGGTTGTTATAAATATTATCATAATTTCAATAATTAAAAAAATATGTATAAATTAATACATTGTCCTGATTATTTATATCGTTGCCACTAATATTATATTCTATTATCACTTTAGTGAATTTTAATGGATCAAGTTTTCAGATTAATGATTTATTATCACCTTGGTATTGTAAATAAATTGTATTAGGAAATCACAGTATTTCAGAATGATGTTCTCCAAAAAATGTAAATTTTCTTTTACTTATATCAATACTGATAACACTATTATTGTTATGAGTTAAATCACTAACAGCACTTATACGATATGTTTCAGAATTTAGTTGTGTAATGGAAATAATATATAACTGGCTAAATTGTTGGTAGTTTTTATATAAATTCGAACTATAAAATCAATCAATTATTTTTAAAATATTATCTTTTTTTTGAGTATTACTATTGCTTTTAATATCATTTAAAAAATCTTTAAAATTATGATTAAATATTAAATTATGAAAATCTGGATTATGTTGATTATAACCAAATATTCTTTGATAATATTGAGAATAATTTGCAATAACTTTACTTTCTTTAGTATATAAATTATTGGAATTTTTAGGCATATTATCTGGTAATAATTTCAATGATTTATATATTAAAACAGAATTTTTTTCTAAGTAAATTGCTGTATCAAAATATTGGTTTAATTCTGGAAATTTATTTATCATATTTTGATAAATATCACTTCAAGTTAATTGTTCATCAAAAATATTATATGGTGTTAAATTATTAGCTTCTAGTTCTTCTGGTTGTCATTGTGCTGGATTATTAGCATTACCTCGATTATCAGTATTAAAATCAACAATAAAATTACTAGAATTGAATTCTAATTTGTATAAATAATCATTAAAACTATTCAGCGTTAATTTTTCTTTTGGTAATAGTTCTTGATCTGTACTCACTTCTGGTAAAGTGATAATATTAGGAGAAAAATTAATATTATATGTTGATTGGTCTCGTTCCAAAATTCGTGGTAAATCTTGAATATCAAAATATTCACTTCTGACTAAATCATTAATATCTGCTTCTGCTGTTTGATTTAAATTACTAATCACTAATTTTAACCAAACAGATCGATTAGCTATTTCATTATCGATAATACAATTAGAATATTGTTCTTGAAATTTAGTTCAATTACCACTTTTTTCAGCAATTTTAATCATCGATTTTGCCTGAGTATTAAATATGGGTATGCTCTCACCAATTGAACTAATAATATCTACTCAATATGTAGCAACTTGAGCATAAACTGTAATTGAGTTTTTCTTTAAAGATTGATCATTATTAATAAAATCTAAATAATAAGAAGAACTAATTTCAGATGAGTCAAAACGTAATTTACGCGGTATCCCAATTTGGTTATACATAAAAGTTTTGGAAAATAAAGATTGATAACCAACTGTTGCTGATCCATTCAAGATTTTAATATGAGTACTACTTATATATTGTTCTGTAAATGGAGTTTTATTTGAAAATGATCCAGTTGATTTATCATAACTATTATTTAATAAAGGAGTCCCAAATCCGTTATTTATTATTTTATGATCAGACTTCATTTCTTGTAAATATTGATTATAAGAAATAACACTTTCCTTATTATGATCAAAATTATTTGCAATATTTATTTTGGGTAGTTGGTGTTTTTTAGATTGATTATTAGCCATATTTAAAGATAATCCAGCGGCAATCGATAGCGATGCTATCAAGCTAATTTTTGGTATTAATTTAAAAAAATTCATAGATTTTCACACTCTTTGTTTGTTTCTTTTTATAAAAATTATTTACTATTAGCAGACCATGATCAAAGACTGTAATCAGTAGCTAAATAAATTGTATGATCAATTTCAATAATTTGATTGATAGTAGTGGTATGTCAAAGTGATGGGTTTCTAAGAAAATTATGATTGTTAGCTGAACTATTAAAAATTCCAGAATCAGTAGCAATATAAATTATACCATCTAAATCAATCATTTGATAAACTTCGCAAGTAGAATCAATTGTCATATCTAATTCAAATCTTTTATTATCATATGATTTGTAAAATCCTTTGTTAGTAGCTACATAAATGATATTGTTGATTTGGACAATTTTATTAACGGTTGGAGTTTTTAAATTAAGGCTAAATGTTTGACCATCGTTTGAAGTATAAATACCGTTTCATGTTCCTAAATATATTGTGTTATTAATTTTAATAATTTGAGTTACATCGATATTGTTAGGTAATGAATTATTACGAATAAATTCTTGATCACCAATCATTGAATTAACATAAAGTCCTTTATTAGTAGCTAAATAAATTTTATTATCAATTTTAATTATTTGATAAATTCAGCAATCATGTTGGGGAACGTAAGTATTTTGGCTAAATGTAATACCATTATTAGCAACTCATAAGCCGTTATTTTGAGTTATAATATAAGTTAAATTATCGATTTTAACCATATCATTAATATAAGTTTGTTCCGGTAATGTTGTGTCTTTTTTAAAATTAATTCCATCAGTTGAATAATATAAATTCATCGCTGTTGTAAGATACGTGATATTACCAACTTTAAAAATATTTAAAATTAATACCATATTACTAATACCGTTTAAATTATTTATAAAAATAAATGGTTTATGGTTGATTGAAACATATAACCCAGTAATAGTAGCAGCATATATTTTATTATCAAGTTTAAATATTTGGAAAACATAATCCATATCAGAATTAGGATCTACTACAAATCTATTATTAATATCATTATCATATTTTCAATTAACTGCATCATAATTATAAGTATTGTTATAACAAATTGTAAATGTTACAATTTGATTAGCTGATATATTAATAATCTCTCTAGTTACACTTACAGAACTTTGTACAGTTAATCTACCCATTTTAATATTTTTCTTATTCATATTTTTTCAACCTGGAATTTTTTGATTACCGATAATATCTGAAATTGACGCATCATAACAATGGCCAAAAAAACGTGAATAAGATCCAAACTTTGTTGGGACAAGATGTGTATAAAGAGTTCTTTTTTTTGCACAACTAGCTATTGTGCTAGCACTAGTTCCTAATATTCCTACACTCATAAATGTTAATGCTAACTTAGTGATTTTTGATTTTTTAAACATTTTTTATTACCTTTTTCATTTATTTTTTATTAACATCTTTTTAGTTATTATGATTATTTACTATCAGAAGATCGTGTTCAAAGACTACTATCAGTAGCTAAATAAATTGTATGATCAATTTCAATAATTTGGTTAATGTAGTCGCCGTAGCGAAGTGATGTATTACGTTCAAAATTATTACTATGTAATTTAGAATTGAAAATACCTATATCAGTACTAACATAAATTTTATTATCAATTTTAATTATTTGATAAACTTCATAATCGCTATTAATTATTGTGTTTATTTTAAAGGTTTTAGCATCACTTGATGTATAAAGCCCTCTTGCAGTAGCAACATAAATGATATTGTTAATTTGGATAATTTTATTAACAATTGGAATACCCGTATTAAGCTTAAATATTTGACCATCGTTTGAAGTATAAATTGCATGTCATGTTCCTAAATATATTGTGTTATTAATTTTAATAATTTGAGTAACATTAGCATCACTAATGAGTGAATTATTGTGGATAAATCCTTGATTTCCAATCATTGAATTAATATAAAGCCCTTTGTTAGTAGCTAAATAAATTTTATTATTAATTTTAGTTATTTGATTAATTCAACAATTGTGTTGAGGAATATTAGTATTTTGGCTAAATGTAATACCATTATTCGCAACTCATAAACCATTATTTTGAGTTAAAATATAAGTTGATTGATCAATTTTAACAATATCATTAATATAAGTTTTTTGAGGGATGCTCGTATTATTGATAAAATTAATTCCATCAGTTGAATAATATAAGCCAATTGTTGTTGTTACATATATAATATTTTCAACTTTAAAAATATTTAAAATTCATTGCTTAGAACTCATTTTAATTAATTTATTTCACTTAGTGAATGGTTGATTATTAATTGAAATATAAAGTCCATTATTAGTAGTAGCATATATATTATTCCCAAGTTTTATGATTTGGAAAACATCTGCTAAACCTTCTACTTCATTAACTTTTAAGCCACCACTCATTTTAAAATTTGGGTCTTGAACAAACATGTTATCAAGATCGTTATTGTATTTTCAATTATTTGCATTATAAGCTTGATTATATTTATAATTAATTGTAAATGTTGCCATTTGATTAGATAATGTATTAATAACTTTTCTAGTAAAAGAATGTCTAATATCATATGTAGATTTACTATTTTTAAGATTTTTATTAGTTAGATTTTTTCAACTTGAAATTTTTTGATTCCCTACAATATCAAGTGGTGGTGCTTTTAATGCTTCTTTATAAAAATTAAATCATTGTTTCAATTCTGTTGGAGTAGTGTTTGTATAAGGTGTTGTTGTTTTAACACCACAACTTGCTATAGCACTAGCACTACTTCCCAATATCCCAACACTCATAAATGTTAATGCTAACTTAATAGTTTTTGATTTTTTAAACATTTTTATTCCTTTTTCTATTAATATTTATGAACTATTATAACTAAATATATTTTAACATAAAATATATTTAGTTATAATAATATTATTTAAACTTATATCGATAGATAGATAATATATAAAAAAAACAACCTTATGCAAGTTGTTTTTTTATATTAATGATTTTAAAATTTCGAAATTTATCCAACATCAAAGAGATGATTAAATCTTGAAATAAATATTTTAAATTTCTCCTGGTATTTGTCGTAATGCTGTAACGTTATAACGAGTATACTCTTTTTCACCAACTACAGAATCTCGATCATATTCAAAATCTTTTTTCTTGATATTGTAGTTATATTTACATCCAAAAATCCCGTGATCTGCATCAGTATAACTTGATGAACAAGAATTTGATCAATCTGGAAAATATAATTTTAAAGCAAAAGAAGTATTCAATCAGCTATTTTTAGAAAAATGCTTAGGATATTTTTTACTTTCAAACTGTATAACCAATTTATTAAATTCAGTTTTTTCTTTATCAAATAAAATAAATGCTTGTGATTTTAAATAAGTATAGTCTTTATTAGCATTACCAGTTAAATGATAATAACCTCTTAAGTGCATTGATGTACCAAAACCAAAATCATTAATAGTTTTAGTGTTAAGTCGGGAATCATTCATTTTATATAAATCACTGCGTTTATTATTCAATAGCAATAAATTATCACTATTTTGGCGATTTTTAATTTTATCAATATTTCAATTAGTCGCATTTTTAGTATCGATAGCATGAAATCTATTGATTGCTATTTTTAAATCTTTTATCTCTTGTTTAACTGGATCTGTGTGTCCGCAACTAGCTAAATTTAAACCAATGATGCTAACAAGTCCAACAAAAGATAATTTTCAAATTTTATTAATACGTTTTATTTTCATAAAGTTGTTCTCCAAATTGTCAATAAGTTAGTTTACTTTCTCATAGTGTTGCATTTTTGAAATATTTAAATAATCAATTTTAGTTTTATCATCTATCATTTTTTTATTTTTAAAATCATAAAAAAGGTATGATGTGTAAAAGTTGGTTTCGCAAATGCTTTTTGATGAATTAGGTGCAAATAAATTAAATGTGAACATTATTTGAAATGATTCGTAAAAATAGCCATTTTCAAAATATTGCATATTTTGAAAATTAGTTAACAAAGCATTATATTCTGTTTTGAATTTATTAAATAAAAGAATTGGTTGCGATCTAACATAATCATAATCCTTTTCAGCATTACCAGTTAAATGATAATATCCAGCAACTTCTCACACCAATGATGCGTCATAATCACTAATTTGATTATCTTTAACTCATTGAGATATCACATCAACATCAGGTTTATATGTATCATCATAATTTAAACTTATATAAAACATATTTGTATCTGTTCTATTTTCACCTCTACTATTTGAATAATTTCAATCATTGATAATTTGTGATCTGGTACTATAATAATTATTTATTGTTTGTTGTAGATGTTTTATTTTAGCATTTTCTTTATGGTTACCACAGCTAGTTAAATTACAACCTATCGCAGCAACTAGTCCTACGAAAGATAATTTTCAAATTTTATTAATACGTTTTATTTTCATAAAGATATCCTCCTTTTTTAATAAATTTCAATATTATAAATTACTATAAAAATACACAAAAAAACATTTAAAGTAATAATAGTATAGCATATTAATATTTAAAAACAAAAATAAAATTTGTTACATAATGTTTGGTTTGATTGGTACGATAATGTTTTGTTTAATTGGTGCATATTTTAATAAGGGACTATCCATATTAGAAACTCTAAAAGGAATTATAATATCATGGGTATGAGAACCTAAATAATCACTACATCAAACATAATGATTTGAATCTATAGCTGTGTTTCATATCGGTAACCCGCCATTTTCCTTATTACTTAAACCAGGCTTTAGAGAATGATTTTTCATATTTGGTGGCCACTTTTTATTTCTGTCATTAAAACTACCATTATAAAATCTTGTTATTCTAGAATAAAGTCCTTTTACTGGGTGATATTTTTTGGAATCAGATCAATCTGGATAACTATTAGTAATAAAATTACCTTTTTTACCATTGGCATCATCAGCACCTTGGAAAGTAATATTTAATGGTCCCATAGATGCACTACTAGGTACATCATTATCATCGCCATAACTATAATAAGTTGAATTAGCAGTCGAATCATTAGCTTTGTGTAATAACTTAGAAATGATAGAAGGCGTTACAGTTGCCGGCACGTTAGATCTGTGTTCTACAATTTTATTGAAAAAAGAAGTTTTATCATTTTGTTTTGCTGGGTTTCATAAAATTGATGGTTGTAAATAAGTATGTGTCATTTTTTGATTATAACCATCTCTTGGCGTACTATCGTAACTGGCCTGAGTAGATGGAGAGAAAAATAAAAATCCATCAGCTTGATTATAATTATCTGTTGAATTAAAAAGATAATTTTTTGTGCTAACACTATCATTATCGAGTATATCCTTTATATGATTCTCAGTCATTGTCGTTCCCGCTTGGGCATAATCATCGCTAAGATATGGTTTATTAGCATCAGGATTTGGATAGGGGTTATTAGGATTGTTTGGCGGAGTTCAATATATATTATGTTCTGTAAAAGTTTGGTTGTAATACGGTATACTACCATCTTTTGTTGTAGATTTTATTAAAGTATTTTCAACTACATAATCTGCTTTTCCATTAGATATAGCTGATTTAGTTACAAAACTAAATTGTGTATTTTTATTTTTCTTAAGTATATCCTGTAATGATTTAGCATAAGTTTCAACTTTTTTTAAATTATACTTTATCCCATTTTTTTCAAATGTTTTAATTCCTTTGTTTATCGCTCCATCTAATCCTGCAAGTTCGTTACTCAAATTGAAGAATTCAAGAGCAGATAATCCTTCAGCAGGAAACCCAGCTAAATCTATACCTAGGCTCCCAATTAATATACCTAATTCAAACATCGCTTCTAATTTAGTAAATCAATTGTTTTGTTTTTTTAACATTTCTTGGTTTAATGTCATTAATTCTGGATCCATTTTTAATTTCATTAAATCGTTATAATATAATCTATCTTTTGGATTCTTAAATGCAGTTGGTTCATTAGTTCTATAGTTACTATTATTTGCAATTGTTCCTCAATCATGACCATGTCCTATAGAATTTTTAATTAATAAATTACTATTATCTTTTCTAGGTACAATTTTAGAATGATCTTCATATTCTTGGAAAAGTTTTTTAAAATTTATAATTTCTTTTTGTTTTGTAGTTAGGGAAACTTTATAATTATTTTTTAAATACGATATATTAGATATTATAGGAGCTGATCCTATAATAGATAATACAGGTAAAGCTATTATTATTTTCATATGATATCCTTATTTTTATTTTTTTAATTTGTTCATATACAGTGGGGACTAAAACTCATTTTTAAATTTGATAAAGCTATATCATAATTATCTGATACCGTTCCTCAATGCGTAGAATAAAAATCTGTACTCGCTCATCAATAATATCCAATGTGAATTTGATTATGATTATTTGTTCCATATTTATTTTTTTGAGATAGTCCACTATCACTATCATAATATGCTGATCGTGCTTTTCAATGATCCCAATATGTTCCTGTATTATTTTCTCAATCATTATGAATTTCAAGGCAATTGTTGCTATTGGAGTTATTGGATAAATCCATTTCAACCCATTCATCTGAAGACCATTGAAGATTTTTAAAATGTTTATAATCGTATTGCTCATTTATTTTAATAGTATAAGAAATATCAACTGTATAATAAATCATTTGATATTTACTATAATTTACATTAGCCGGATCTCCTGCATGATTTATATAAAAATCATTAACTCTATCATGCATTTTTGATAATTGCTTATCATAATTAAGAATTAATGATTTATGATCACTATGAGTTTCACTTTTATATGTTGCTGTTTCAAAATTATGGATATTACCATTATAATCTGATACTTTGAACCCATCGAATAATCCTGATGGTTCTTCCGATATAATAATTGGCATTGGTTGAGATGGGTCATAATTAGGTGTCGGCCCATCATTTATAGTTTTAATAAATGATGAAGAATTCATTATTTTCATACTAACCGTTCTATTAGATATAATAGATATATGACTTATTGAATTTAATTTTGTGATATTATGATTAGGAATATTCAATAATAAACTTATAAATATTGGAGTGCCGATTAAAAAATTTATATTTTTCATTTTTAAACTTACCCATTCTTAAATTTTGTTCAAATGTCTATTTTTATATTTTATACTAATGTGGATGTGGTTGATTTTTAACCATTATTTTAGATTTATATTTTTTAATTAAAAAATAATTATACCATATAAACCTTTAATTAAAAGATTATTTTTCAAAATATTAATTTTTTAATTTAAATAATATATACACTAATTAGAAATGAATAATATAAAAAACAATGTTGTTTTAAACAACATTGTTTTTTTATATTAATGATTTAAAATTCAGCGTTTAATTATTTAATAATTTCAACGATTGATCCAGCACCGACAGTACGGCCACCTTCACGAATAGAGAATTTTGTCCCTTTTTCGATTGCAACTGGGGCAATTAAATTAATAATTACTTCAGTGTTATCGCCAGGCATAACCATTTCTACGCCACTTGGTAATTCAATTGAACCAGTTACATCAGATGTACGGAAATAGAATTGTGGACGGTAGTTTCCGAAGAATGGCGTATGACGGCCACCTTCTTCTTTTTTAAGCGCATAAATTTGAGCTTTGAAAGAAATATGTGGTGTGATTGAGCCAGGTTTACAAATAACTTGACCTCTTTGAATTTGTTCACGGTTAATTCCACGTAATAATGCACCGACATTGTCGCCAGCTTGAGCATAATCTAGTAATTTACGAAACATTTCAATCCCAGTAATGATTGTTTTTTTAGTTTCACCGAAACCAACAATTGCTACTTCGTAACCAATTTTAACTGATCCACGTTCAACGCGGCCAGTCGCAACAGTTCCACGACCAGTAATTGTGAAGACATCTTCAACAGCTAATAATAAAGGTTTTTCAGTATCACGAACTGGAGTTGGGATATAACTATCCACAGCTGCCATTAGTTCAATGATTTTCGCTTCTCATTTAGCTTCTCCTTCTAATGCTTTTAGCGCTGAACCACGAATAACAGGTGCGTTATCGCCATCAAAGTCATAAGCAGTTAGTAAGTCACGAACTTCCATTTCAACTAGGTCTAATAATTCTTCATCATCAACCATGTCACATTTATTTAAAAATACAACGATTTTTGGAACTCCAACTTGACGTGATAATAAAATATGTTCACGTGTTTGAGGAATTGGTCCATCAGTTGCCGCAACAACTAAGATAGCACCATCCATTTGGGCAGCACCAGTAATCATGTTTTTAACATAATCGGCATGTCCTGGACAATCAACGTGGGCATAATGACGTGCAGCTGTTTCATATTCAACGTGAGCTGTATTAATTGTAATACCACGTTCTTTTTCTTCAGGCGCAGCATCAATTGCTGAGTAGTTCATTGCTTTTGCGAATCCACTTTTTGCTAAAACAGTTGTAATTGCTGCTGTTAGCGTTGTTTTACCATGATCAACATGTCCGATAGTCCCGATATTAACATGGGGCTTCGAGCGATCAAATTTTTCTTTTGCCATTTTTCTGACCTCCGTAATTTTATTCTTATTTAAAATATTTTAGATACAACATTTATGGATAAATTATAGCATTAAAATTATAATATTGTATAGCATAAATGTATTGTTCTTTAAATTAATTATTAATTATTTTTTACGATCAGCAATAATTTTTTCCGAAATACTTTTCGGAGCTGCTTGGTAACGTTCAAATAACATTGTATAAGTTCCGCGACCTTGCGTGAAAGAACGTAATTCTGTAGCGTAACCAAACATTTCTGATAATGGAACTTCCGCTTGCGTAACTTTAGCGTTACCACGTTGTTCACTACCAACAATTTGTCCACGACGTGAAGATAAGTCACCCATAACATCACCAAAGTAATCTTCTGGAGCTACAACTTCAACTTTCATAATTGGTTCTAATAGAACTGGATTACATTTTTTAACAGCTTCTCTTAATGCAAGTGAAGCAGCAATTTTATAAGCCATTTCTGATGAATCGACATCATGATATGATCCGTCGAATAATGTTGCTTTAACATCAATCATTGGATAACCTGCTAGTTGACCATTATCAAGTGCAGCAATTAAACCAGCTTTAACTGATCCAATATATTCACGTGGTACACGTCCTCCAACAACTTTATCAATAAATTCAAACCCTTTATCTTTATTTGGTTCAAACTTGATGACTACGTGTCCGTATTGTCCACGTCCACCAGATTGTTTAATGTATTTACCTTCAACATCAGCAGTTGTTGTTAATGTTTCACGATATGAAACTTGTGGTTCACCAACATTAGCTGCTACTTTGAATTCACGTTTCAAACGATCAACGATAATATCTAGATGTAATTCACCCATACCAGCAATGATTGTTTGTCCGGTTTCAACATTAGTAAAAGTTTTGAATGTTGGATCTTCTTCCGCCAATTTTTGTAATGCAATTGACATTCTTTCTTGATCCGCTTTTGTTTTTGGCTCAAGCGCTAAAGAAATAACTGGTTCTGGAAAGACCATTGATTCTAAAATGATTGAATTTTTCATATCACATAATGTATCACCAGTTGTTGTTGCTTTTAAACCAACAGCAGCGGCGATATCTCCAGCATAAACACAATCGATTTCAGCACGATTATTGGCATGCATCTGTAAGATACGTCCAATACGTTCTTTTTTCTCTTTTGTAGAGTTTAAAACATATGAACCTTTATTAAGAATTCCTGAGTAAACTCGGAAAAATGTTAATTTCCCAACGAAGGGATCAGTCATAATTTTAAAAGCTAATGCTGCAAATGGAGCACTATCATCAGCGTCACGAGTTCCTTCTTCGCCATTTGGTAAGATACCAGTAATGGCATCGATCTCAAGTGGTGAAGGTAAGTAATCAATAACGGCATCTAATAAAAGTTTAACCCCTTTATTTTTGAATGCTGTTCCACAGATTACTGGGAAAAATTGTGATGTTAATGTAGCCATACGAATGGCATTTTTAATTTCTTTGATTGAAACTTCTTGACCATCTAAATATTTAGTGATTAATGCTTCATCAAATTCTGAAACTGCTTCAATTAAATTAGTACGAGCTGCTTTAGCTTCTTCAAGCATCTTAGCAGGAATCGGAATTTCAGAAAATATTTCATCAGGCTGACCATCAAAATGGTATGCTTTCATTTCGACTAAATCAATAATTCCGTCAAAATCATTTTCTGCTCCAATTGGTAATTGGATCGGAACAGCATGTGCTCCTAAACGATCAGCAATTGTTTTAACTGAATAATTAAAGTCAGCCCCGATTTTATCCATTTTATTAACGAATACAATTCGAGGAACTTTATAAAGTTGTTGCTTGTCTTCAAACTGTTTCAGTTTGTGGTTCAACACCAGATTGAGCATCTAGTACTGCAACAGCACCATCTAATACACGGAGTGAGCGTTCCACTTCAACAGTGAAATCAACATGTCCTGGCGTATCAATAATGTTAACACGATGTTCGTGTCAGAAAGCTGTTGTTGCTGCTGATGTAATTGTAATTCCACGTTCTTGTTCTTGAGCCATTCAATCCATTTGTGATTCACCCAGTATGTGTTTCACCAATTTTATGAATTTTTCCAGTATGGAATAAAATACGTTCAGTAGTTGTTGTTTTTCCGGCATCAATATGTGCCATGATTCCAATATTACGCGTTTTGTCTAAGCTATATTTACGAGCCATTGCTTATCAACGATAATGTGCGAATGCTTTATTAGCTTCCGCCATACGGTGGATGTCTTCTTTTTTCTTAACTGACCCACCAGTACCGTTAGCTGCATCGATAATTTCGTTAGCTAAACGATCTGCCATTGTTTTTTCATTACGTAAACGCGCGTAGCGGATTAACCATCTTAAACCTAAAGTTTGACGACGATCTCCTGATACTTCAATTGGTACTTGGTAATTTGCTCCACCAATACGACGAACTTTTAGTTCTAATTGGGGCATTATGTTATTAATCGCTGCATTAAATACTTCGATTGGTTGCTTTTCAGTTTTTGCTTGAATTTTATCAAAAGCAGAATATAAAATACGTTGTGCTAAACCTTTTTTTCCATCTTTCATAATATTGTTAATTACTTTCGTAACAACTTTTGAATTATAAACGGGATCAGGTAATACACTGCGTTTTTCGGCTTTACTTCTTCTCATGAAAAACTCCTTTCAATTTTAGTTTTTATTAAGTTTTTACTTAAATTTTAATCTAGTTATATATTGAATATATTAAAGGTAATTATTTTTAGCTCTTTTAGTTCCGTATAATGAACGTGATTGTTTACGTCCTTCAACTCCGGATGCATCAAGTGTTCCACGAATTACATGGTATCTAACTCCAGGTAAATCTTTCACACGGCCTCCACGAATTAATACAACACTATGTTCTTGTAAATTGTGTCCTTCTCCGGGAATATAAGCAGTAACTTCCATTCCGTTTGTTAAACGAATACGTGCATACTTACGTAGTGCTGAATTCGGTTTTTTCGGTGTCATTGTTGCGACACGTACACATACACCACGTTTTTGAGGTGCTGACATAGTAGTGATTTTTTTCTTTAATGAATTAAATCCTCTGTTTAAGGCAGGTGCTTTAGACTTATAGTTTTTTGAAGCACGAGGTTTCTTAACTAACTGGTTGATTGTTGGCATTCTTAGGATTGCCTCCTTCTTTTTGAAATTTAGGAATATTTGATTTGCTAATCGAATGTAATTATGGCTCTTAGATATAGCGCATAAAAATTTATGTGAATATTGATATTTCAATCATATCGGATATTCCATAAATGTCTAACTATTTTACTACAACTACCCCGGTCGTGTCAAGCAGTTTAATTAATCAATAATTTAGTTTAATTCAACTGCTTGATAATTATCTGAGATCTTTTGATAAATCATCAATGGTAGTGGGGAAATTAAGGTTTTATGTGTATGAGTCTTATATATAATAATGCGTTAATTTATAAGTGTTTTATTTAGTGATTTATTTATTTAACTTTAATCTAAAACTAAACACTATTATATAATACTATCCCCTATTTATAATTATATAACATTTCAAGTTTGATTGATGACAATATTGTTCGTTGGTTTTGTTATACAATAGGTTAGCTACTCTAAATTAATGATTAAAAAAATAACTACTTATATTAGTAGTTATTTTTTAAATTACGATATCATTATTTAATCGTGTGTTATTGATGATAATATAAAGTCTGATGCAGAATTTGTAACATTATTAAAAGTTATCGTAAATAATAAATGTAGTGTTATATCATCGTAAGTAAATGAACCATATGGTTGTTGATTAAATACAGGTTTTGTTTGTGGGTTTGGTATTAATACTCAATTTGATACAGCTAATTGTTTTATTTGATCAGTTTTATTATAATTATAATGTCATAAATTAAATGTCGTATTGCTACCATAAGTTCCACTACTACCACTTTTTGTATATTGTTTGAAATTATTTCCAAATTTTGCTAAATTAGATATATTGTCAGCATTGGTTTTTCAATCATTTTTATAAGTAGTTGCATTTATTGATTTAAAATTAGATAATTTTCAATCACTAATTTGATATTTTTGATTTGTGCTATCTTGTTTAATGCTAATTGCACAAGTAAAATTAGTTAATTTGTTTTTAGGATCTTGTTCAGTATAAAACATTAAATTATACGTTAGCGCGCAATACTCGATTACTTGACTATTAGTAATAGTTTTCGTAATTTGTCTAACTGGTAATCCTAATTGCACCATTTGGGTATTTTTATTAGTGCTAAATGTTGCTGGTAGATTAGTAATCTTATTATTATTAATAGTTTCCTTAGTAATAATATTTACTAATTTTTCTTGTGTTGCAGATTGATAAAAATTAAGAGTGTTATTAGTTGTATTTAATGGAGCAACTTTAGTTGCTACTCAATTTGGACTTGCAAAAGTTTTATTATCAGTTTTGGTTCAAGTTGCTTTTAAAGTAACTTGTTTTGGTTCAGACCCAAAAACAACAATTGTTTTTGTGACTGAATGATTAGTTTTATCAAGTACATAATTAAGTGTCTCAATGTTGTTGTCTGCAATATTTAGTGATTTAATATTAACTGATTTAGTATTATTGCTAGCTTTTATTAATGTTGTAGAATTAGCTTCTCATTTAGTATAATTTTTAAAAACTGTTCAATCATTAATACTGGGGTTTGTTTTTTGAGCATAATTGTCTATTCAATTAAAAGCATTATATGTTTTTCCACTATCAGTTTTAGCATTAAAACTCATCACTAGATTCATTTCAGTTATTAATCCTTTAGAATTATTTCTAGGACTATATTGTGGGAATGCCACATCTCACATATCAATTACTGAAATATTAAATGTTGAAGTTTTTTTATCAAAAATTAATGGTTTAGTAATAACTAATTGGTTTGGAGTAACTGGTGAATTATAAGGTTGGTTACGAAATTCTGGATTATTAGCTTTCATTTTTCAAGATTTTGGAGTAGCTTTATAAACTTCAGTATGTTTAACCTCTTTAGGATTGAGAGAGTGTTTGGGATGCGTAACAATATTAAAAACATTATTAGCTAAATTCTTAACGTTGTCACTATCTTTAGATACTTTAGCTTGAAATCCACTAAATCCTTTGGCGGTAGTTGGGTCCCCGTTGCTTAAACCGTTGTTAGACCCACAACTAGTCATGCCTAAAATAATGGGTGTTATAATACTTAATGTTAGTAATGGTTGTCAGATTTTTTTCAATTTCATAATATTACATCCTTAATTTTCTATTCTTATTTTTGTAATTATATGATATATTTATATTAAAATAATCTAATTTAATAAAATAATCTATTAAACATTATACCATAAAGATATTCGTATCTAAACAGTATCGAAAAAGGAGCAGTAATAATGGTAACTATTATTGGTAATGGCTTATTTTGTCATTTTTTTAATCATCAAAAATATCAAAAAGATTTAGATCAATCTAAAACTTTTTTAGAATATCGTCAAAATGGTGGTATTAATTGAGGAGCTTCACGAAATAATTTTATTAATCAAGGTGAAAGCGATGGTTATTTAAATGATGGTCAAAGTCATCGTTTGTTTTTTAAAAATAGTTTTTCAACAATGTATGTCAAAAAAATGATGTTTGGTAATCAAGAATTATTACTACCAGTAATTATTGAGCGTCTCTTAGAAAAAGAATCGCTTGATTGAGAATGACATATTCAACAAATCAAAGACCCAACAGTTGATTGATTTGTTGATAACCAATTTATTATTTTAGTACGTAATCACAAATTAAAATTAGCTTATTTAATTAGTACGAAAGTTCGTCAAAAATTTATTGATTTTAAATATCAAAAAGTTGCTTATCAAAATGATTATAATAACAACATCAAAATTAAAACAACTGATAAAAATAAAATTATTAATTGAATTAAATATGCTTTATTAATTATGAATACTGTTTATGAATTTTATCGTTATACTTATCTTTATCAACAAAAAACTTTTGATAACTTTCCCAAATTATTACAAAAACAATGAAATAATTATGCCACTTTATTTTTAGTAGATTATTTAACTGTTTTTAGTTTTAATTATTTTCCTGAAGCATTTGGTAATGTTAATCACCAAATCGCTAATCAAGAGGCAGTTAATTCCCAAATGCTTCATGGTTTTTTAAATCAACAAGATTCCCAAATGAAATTAGATAATTATAATTGCTGAGAAAATAATCACAACAATTATCAAACGCTATGATTAAAAATCAAAGAAAATCAAAATCCAGTTGTTGAAATTAATTTATTTGCACTTAACCCTAAACATGACCAACCACTATTTTATCAATTGAAAGATTTATTAAAAGCTAGTCAGCAAACATTAAAAATTAATTATTATTATTATCACATTGATGAAATTGTTTTATTGAAAGCATTATTTAAAAAAATTAAAATGCCGAATGTGATTTTTAATTTTTTAGAAAGTAATAGTGTCTGAAATAAAAAACAGTCGTTTTAAAACGACTGTTTTTTATTTTTGATGATTTTCTAAAAGATATTTTATTGTAATGTTAAAGTATTTTTATAAAAATTAATAATTTTAGTGATTTTAAGTCGTTTAATTAATATCAGTGATAATTCCTCCAAATGATATAAAATACGAAGATATATTAATCGGTTTGACTGGCACTATTGATGTGTCAAATACTCGATCAATATAAAATAAACCACCACTAGTAATTGCTTTTTTAGATGTATCACTAACTTTATAAAAAGTTAGTTGATAACTTACTTCGCCAAAATGCAAAGGATCAAATCCACCATGGGCATGGCCCCCAGTTGCATTATATGAATATGATTTTTCATCAACTGAACAACCTAATAGGTTATAATCAGTATTTTGAAATAACGCTGCTAATTTTGGTAATACGCTATTATTATTTACGGTAGCAAGATAGTAATTATAAATTGATCTTACTAGCATTATATTAACTGTTGGATCACTATTAGATTTAGTTAAAATTTTTTCAATTTCATTATCTCAATGATATGGAATTGGTGCTGGTTGATTAGAAGAAATCACAAAATTAGACATACTCAAATCATTATTACCAGTTTGTGTTAAAGTAACATTTAATTTATACGTATTTGGTGATGTTGCTAAATTAGCTGAAATTACGTAATTCAAAATATGATGAATGTCATCTGGCTTATTTATTAAAGTTGCACTAAATATGTATTCACCACCAGTATCATCACTATCAAGAATTACTTTTCAAGCAGGAGGAAAATTTTTCGCATTTTTAAAATGATTTAATAAATCAATCATTTTAATTGTTGTATTAGCATCATTACTCGCTCAAGCGGATGCTTGATCTTGAAATTTAGCTCATGGATAAGCTGCCTCGGTGCTGAATTTTCAACTATTACTTTCGCCATTAGCTCCATTTTCACCATAAACAAAAACTTGATTATGACTATTTTTCTTAAATGTAATGCTCGCCATAACGAACAGTGGGTTATTTTTATCAGCGTGATTAACAACTCTGATAGTTAAAATATTATTAGCAGTATCACTTTCTAATGGTTCAAATGTACAATCTTTTAAATTTCAAGCTTTGGTTGTTGGAAATTTTTGATTGATTGATTTGATTGCATAATTTTTTCACCCACTACCAGCAGTTGAGTGATCAGCAGCAGTTTTAAAATCACTAAAAGTATAATCTGGAGCAGTTCATTTACTTGCATCGTAAACAGTATTATTAAAATCAATCTTTAATGTAATAGTAGTACTAGTGTCGTATGTAATCGTATCTCCTTGTAAAAATACCATTTTAAAAGTAATATTTTTTTTACCATCATCACTAAATTTAGAATTTTTAAGATCTAATTTTAAATCTATTTTATAAAAAGATTTAAAATTAATATTAACACCAGCCATTGTTGATTTTTTAATAGTTTCGAAAGTTAGTGCTGGATGAGGTAGTCCGTCTGAAATATTTTCTACTGCAATTTTAAATTGTGAAAAAGTAAATGTTTTTGATGGTTGCGTTGAACAATATCAATCTTGGGTTGAATAAGCAGTGTTTTTAGAATATAGTGCTGTAAAAGTTGCTGTTTGATTTAATGACTTAGAACTAATATTCATTATAACTGAATTATCATTATTAGTTGGGATTCCTTTTGTTAAATCACTAGCAACTAAATTGTCTCAACCTTCAGCTTTGGTACGGGCGTATTTAATAATATTAATAGCACTTTCTTTTTCAGCCGCTTTTACAAAAGCGGTAAAAGTAGTTAGTGGGTGAGAATCTCTAGTACATGCTCAATTATTAACTTTATATTCTTGATCTTTTGTATAAGTAGCTGTAAAAATAGCATCTTCTTGCAAAGAATTACTCGTAATTGTGACCGAAATTGTATTATCAGTCATTGTAAAATTACTTTTTGTAAGATCGTTATCGACTAAGTTATGTCAACCTTTCGCTCCAGGAGATGCATTATTAACAATGTTAATTGATGATTCCGCCTTTGCTGCTTTAGTAAAATCAGCAAAAGAGAATTTTTTATTAGGTTTTTTAGAACCGCTATTATGACCACAACTACTTAAAATTACACTAGCGCTTGTCAGCGGTATTGCTGTTGTTGATATCATAATAACAATTTTAAATAATTTTTTTAGTTTCATTAGTTGCACTCACCTTTTTCATTAATAATAAAAGAATATTTTAATTAATGTCTTTTAAAATTTTCATTGAATCAAAAGTTGGATCGGGCTCATCACCAGCAAACTCTTTTGATACTGCAAATAATCCGCCAGTAGTTAATAGTTTTGGCGTTTTGTCACTAATTAAATAAAAACTTAATTGAAAAGTTATTTGTCCAAGTTTTTTAGAACCGCCGCGCGGAGTATATGTTAATGAGTTTGGATCCACAAACACATTTAAGCTATCTACTGGATAATCATACTTATCTAAAAATTTATTAATATTTGGATTAATGCTTTCTGGTTTATGGTCTAATATATCAAGAATTTTTTTTATCATATTACCATTATAATCGTTTTTATCTTGTCCGGGTGCCTTATCTTCTAATAACATTGTTGTGTATGCTTCTCAATCATAAAATGGTTGGGAAGCGCAAGTTCAATCACTTACTTGGTATGCTAAATTTTTGATATAAATTGCACTAAACGTAGCAATTTCTATTTTTGATTTTGAACTAATATCAAAAATTACTTGATTATTAGTTGCGGAGATGAATCTTTTACTTAAATCTCCTTTTGGTAAAGCATCTCAACCTTTGGCTTTAACTTTAGCATTTTTAACAATATTAGTGGCAGTCTCCGCTTTTGCTAATTTAGTAAAATCTGCAAAAGTTCAAATCTTTTTAGGTTGGGAACTGCAAGTTCAATCGCTAACTTTATAAGCTTGATCTGTCGTATAAGCAGCGCTGAATTCAGCTACTTGATTTTTAGAAGCGGAACTAATGTTAAAGATAACTTTATTATTAGTGGCTGAAATAAAGTCTTTAGTTAAATCGCTAGCAACTAAGTTATTTCAACCACTAGCTTGTTTTGTGGCATTTTTAATAATGTTGATTGAACTTTCTGCTTTTGCTGCTTTAGTAAAATCAGCAAAAGAGGATTTTTTATTATTTTTATGACCACAACTACTTAAAATTACACTAGCGCTTGTTAGTGGTATTGCTGTTGTTGATGTCATAATAATAATTTTAAATAATTTTTTTAGTTTCATTTAGTTACACCAGCTTTTTTTCATTAATAATAAAAAAATATTTTAATTAATGTCTTTTAAAATTTTCATTGAATCAAAAGTCGGATCGCCTGGATCATCAGCAAACTCTTTTGATACTGAGAATAATCCACCACTAGTTAATAGTTTTTCTGTTTTATCACTTTTTAAATAAAAACTTAATTGAAAAGTGATCTTCCCTAAGTTTTCCATACCTCCGCGTGACGTATATGTTAGTGAATTTTCATCTACTAATACATATAAGTCTTTTAAAGGATATGCGTAATTATTCAAAAATTTATTAATATCGGGAAATTTAGATGATGATTGACTCTTTAAAATATAAATAATTTTTGTCATCATAGTTAGATTATAATCGGATTTATTAATGATGGGAGATTTATTTTCTAATAGTTTTGTTGTCATTACCAACCAATCAGTAACCGGTTGAGAACTACACGTTCAATCGCTTACTTGATATGATTCATGTTTAATATAAGTAGCGCTAAATGTCGCTACTTCAGTTTTTGATTTTGAACTAATATCAAAAATTACTTGATTATTAATTACAGAAATGAATCTTTTACTTAAATCTCCTTTTGGTAAAGCATCTCAACCTTTGGCTTTAACTTTAGCGTTTTTAACAATGTTAGTGGCGGCCTCCGCTTTTGCTAATATAACGAACTCAGCAAAAGTTGTAATTTGCGTAGGTTGGGAACTGCAAGTTCAATCGCTAACTTTATAAGCTTGATCTTTCGTATAAGCGGCGCTGAATTTAGCAACTTGATCTTTAGAAGCAGCACTAATATTAAAAACAACTTTATTATTAGTGTCTGAAAATAATTCTTTAGTTAAATCACCAGTTGGTAAATTATTCCAACCTTGAGCTTTAACTTTAGCGTTTTTAATAATATTAATGCTAGTTTCCGCTTTTGCTTTTTTAGCAAAATCAGCAAAAGAGAATTTTTTGTGATCTTTATGACCACAACTACTTAAAATTACACTAGCGCTTGTTAGTGGTATTGCTATTGTTGATGTCATAATAATAATTTTAAATAATTTTTTTATTTTCATTTAGTTGCACCAGCTTTTTTCATTAATAATAAAAAAATATTTTAATTAATGTCTTTTAAAATTTTCATTGAATCAAAATATGAATCACCAGGATCATCAGCAAACTCTTTTGATACTGAGAATAATCCACCACTAGTTAATAGTTTTTCTGTTTTATCACTCTTTAAATAAAAACTTAATTTAAAAGTGATTTCGCCAAGTTTTTTAGAACCGCCGCGTGACGTATATGTTAGTGAATTTTCATCTACTAATACATTAAAGTAATCTTTTGGAAAATTATAATGATATATAAATTTATGAAGGTGGTTTAGTGTTGATGGTGGTTTATTTCGTAATATATACATAATTTTTGTCATCATATTGAAATTATATTCGCCTTTATCTTGTTCGGGTATCTTATCTTCTAATAATTTTGTTGTATTTACTTCTCAATCGTAAACTGATTGGGAACTACACGTTCAATCGCTTACTTGATATGATTCATGTTTAATATAAGTAGCGCTAAATGTCGCTACTTCAGTTTTTGATTTTGAACTAATATCAAAAATTACTTGATTATTAGTTGCAGAGATGAATTTTTTACTTAAATCTCCTTTTGGTAAAGCATCTCAACCTTTAGCTTTAACTTTAGCGTTTTTAACAATATTAGTGGCAGTCTCCGCTTTTGCTAATTTAATAAAATCGGAAAAAGTCGGAAGCACTTTAGGTTGAGCGCTACATTTTCAATCACTTAGTTGATATGGTTGATTTTGTATATAAGCAGCGCTAAATTGAGCTCCTTGATTTTTAGAAACAGATGTAATTTTATAAATCACTCTATTATTTGTAATTGAGATTAATTTTTTAGTTAAATCGCTTTCAACTAAATGATCTCAACCAATTGGTTTTGGGGTAGCATTTTTAATAATATTTAATGCCGTTTCATTTTTAGCTGCTTTAGTGAAATCAGCAAAAGTTGGTGCTGGTTTTGGTTGTGTATTACAAACTCAATCACTTAGTTGATATACTTCCCCAGTTACATAAATCGCTACAAATTGTGCTATTTCCATTTTTGAAGCAGAGGTTATTTTATAAATGACTTGATTCTTAGTTGCTGATACAAATCATTTAGTTAAATCTTTGGCTGGTAAATCGTCTCAACCTTTAGCTTGAATAATTGCATTATTCACAATCATTTTGGCAGTTGCTGCTTTTGCTGCTTGTGCAAAAGCAGCAAAAGTAGTCAGTGATTTAGGTTGTTGGCTACATCATCAATCACTAACTTGATATGATTGATCAGCAGTATATGTTGCGCTAAATTGAGCGCTAAATAATAATGAGTGACTTGTAATTGTAATAGTTACATTATTGTCATTAACTTTTCATTTACTTTTAGATAAATCACTATTAACTAAGTGATTTCAACCTTTGGCTTTAACTGTAGCATGATTAACAATGTTGATTGCCTTTTCATTTTGCGCAGCAGTTTTAAAATCACTAAAAGAATATGGTTTATCAGGTGGTGGAGTAGCAATTTTTACATCACTACAACTAGTAGCAAATATACTAGTTGCTACTAGTGGTATTCCTGCCACAAATACTAATGGCACTGTTTTTAATAATGCTTTTCATTTCATATTTAACACACCTTTTTGATGAGTAATATTAAAAATATCTTAAAAAATAAATTAAGTTATTGAATAATAATTTAGTTGTAATTATTTTAGTTTGAGATATTTTTTGATATTTAATAACTAATTAATATCTTGTTTAATGCCGAGGTTGTTAAATCCAGAATCCCCTCCACTATTATCTAATTCTTTATCAACATAAAATAATCCACCAGTAATTAATTGTTTTTTAGCAGGATCATTGTATGCATAGAAATTTAATTTAAAAGTGATTTCTCCGAGTTTTTTAACACCCCCATGTCGAGTATATATCAATGAATTTTTATCAACTACCATTATTAAACTCTTAGTTGGGTCAGAATATTTATTTAAAAATTTAGCTAAATTAGGTGCTAATTTTAATAATGATTTATTTTTTAATTGATTGATCATATTTGAGTTATAACTTGGGTTGTTTACTTGGTTGGTTAAAAAGTTTACTTCGTTGTGTCTTCAATCAGGAATTGGTTGTTGACTACATTTTCAATCACTAACTTGATATGCTTGGTTTTCTATATAAGTAGCGCTAAATTGTGCTACTTCATTTTTTGAATCGGAAGCGATTTCAAAAATAACTATGTTATTAGTTGCTGAAATAAATTTTTTACTTAAATCTTTAGTGCCTAAATTATTTCAACCGTAAGCTGACGGTGTTGCGTTTTTAACAATATTAATGCTAGTTTCCGCTTTAGCATCCTTAGTGAAATCAATAAAGTTATTTATTTTTTTGGGTTGGCTACTACATTTTCAATCACTAACTTTATAAGTTTGGTTGTTAGTGTAAGTTGCGGTGAAGTGAGCTACTTCATGTTTTGAATCAGAAGTAATTTCAAGCACAACTACATTCTGAACAGCTTCAATAAATTTTTTACTTAAATCTTTATCTGGTAAATTATTTCAACCACCAGCTGATGGTGTTGCATTTTTAACAATGTTTACAGCACTTTCTGCTTTAGCAGCTTTAGTGAAAGCAATAAAATTATTTATTTCTTTTGGTTGGATACTACATTTTCAATCACTAACTTGATATGCTTGGTTTTCTATATAAGTAGCGCTAAATTGTGCTACTTCATTTTTTGAGATAGACGTAATTCTAAAGATCACTTTGTTATTTGTGGCTGAAATTAATTCTTTTTTAAGATCATCTTTTGGTAAAGTTACTCAGTTATTTGCTTTTGGTGTTGCATTCTTAACAATCTTAGGAGCACTTTCTTTTTTAGCAGCTTTTATAAAAGCTGCTAAAGTAGTTTGTGGGTGTGGTTGAATACTACATTTTCAAGCACTAACTTTATAAGATTGATTATTAGTATAAGTGGCGCTAAATTGTGCTACTTCACTTTTTGAATTAGAAGTAATGCTAAATATAACTTTGTTATTTGTAGTTGATATTAGTTGTTTTTGGAGATCATCTTTCCCTAAATTTACTCAACCTTGCGCTAGTGGTGTTGCGTTCTTAACAATGTTAATGGCACTTTCTGCTTTTGCCGCTTTAGTAAAATTAGCGAGTGTTGGGAGTGGTTCGGGCTGACCAATACACGCTCAATCACTTGGTTCATATGTTTGATTATCAATATATATTGCTTTAAAAATAGCATTTGATTGTAATGATTTACTAGTGATTGTCACAGTAACCCCTAATCCATGGGCTACAAAATTTACCATTAGTCACATCACTAGCAGATAAATTGTTTCACCCTTTTGCTTTAATTGAAGCATCATTAACAATATTGATTGCTGATTCTGATTCTGATTTTTTAACAAAATCATATAATGTTGGTTTAGATGGTTCTGCTTTTTTATTATGTCCACAACTATTAATAGTCATAGTTGTGGCCACTAGCGGTATCGTTGTTGTCAATACTAATGACATCGTTTTTAAGAATTGTTTTAATTTCATATTTAGCACACCTTTTTAATGAGTAATATTAAAAATGTTTAAAAAATAAATTAAATTATTACAACTATGAAACATCTTTACTAATTCCGATATTACTAAATGTTGGATCTGCTTTATCAGTAGCAGCATTTCTATTAATAAAAAAATGACCACCTGTAACTAGGGCTGTTTTATTAATGTCGCCATTCATAAAGAATTTCATATCAAATGTCATTTGACCAAATTTATTTATTCCCCCGGTAGCATTATATACAAATGTAGATGGATCTGTCATAACTCTAATATTGATACTGTCTACTCCTAAATGTAAATTGAAAAATTTATATAAATTAGGAAACTTACTATACACACTAGGTTTTATCGGCTTTGCAAAATCATAAAGATAGTCAACTATATTATTATCATTAGCTTTATTGTTATCAGCTGCTACTAAAAGTTCTTTAGTTGCACTAGCTCAATCATATGCGATTGGTTCTGGAGCTGTGCTGCAATTTCAAGCGCTGACTTGATATTTTTTATTATTAAAAACCGCTGTGAAAATAGCAGTTTCATTTCTTGATTTGGATTTAATAACAACTACAACTGAAGCATTAGTTATTTTTAGTAATTTTTTATCAAGATCATTCTTTGGTAATTTTTCTCAATTAGTTGGTTTAGTATAATTAACAATATTTTCAGCGCTTTCAGCTTGGGCTGCTTTTGAAAAATCACTAAATTTAGCTTTTGGAGGCGTTTTATTATGCCCACAACTATTAACAACGATAGTTGTTGATAAAATCGGTACTACAATCACTACTCCTATCGAACTATTTTTAATGATTTTTAAATATCTGTTAAGTTTCATTATAATTGCCTCCAGTGTAATAAATATCACTTTTATCAAATATAATATATTACTTTACTTCTATGTTTTAATTATATAATATATTAATGATATATAAAACAAACCCACTTTGATTATTAAAAATCAAAGTGGGTTTTAAGATAAATTTAGTTAATAATAATTTTTAACTAAATCAGTAATTAAATTAACAGATTTAGCAAAAGCAGTTTTTTCACTATCACTATATTCAATTTTTTCAACAACGCTTCAACCTTGTGAATTTAAACGCGCTAGTTGACTAATATAAATCCCGGGAACTTTTTCAACTGCTACTTCAGGAACATAAAAAATACTAATAACTAATGGTGCTTTAGCATCATTAACAATACTATGAACTAATTTAGCAACTGATGCTCCGATTGCGTAGCAAGTATTACCTTTGTTTTTGACAATGTCAAAAACATCTTTCATTTGTTGTTTATGTCATGTTGGTAAGATTTTGGCATCTTGTTTAACATGCTTTAAATATTTTAATAATGGTTTACGTTTTATTTTAGTCATACTTCATAACGGGACAGCAGAGTCGCCATGTTCACCAATAATATAACTTTTTACATCGCCTGATGAAACAGATAGCATCGTCGCTATTTTCAATTCTAAACGAGCAGTATCTAATTGTGTTCCACTACCAAAAACTCTCGCAATTGGAAATTCAGTAATTTTTTGATATAGAGCAGTCATTACATCAACTGGATTTGAGACAATTAGTGTTAAGCCTTTAAATCCACTATTACGAACTTTTTGAGCAATATCTTTCATGATCTTAGTATTAAAGTTCATTTCTTCTAAACGTGATTTCCCTTTTTGAGGCGGTTTACCAGCACTAATAATTAGTAAATCACAATCAGCTAAATCATTATATTTTCCAGCGATCACACTATTAAAATTACGTTGCATCAAAGTAGCGCAATCAGCTAAATCAGCAGCATTACCTTTAGTAACTGCTTGATTAATATCAATTAATACATAATCACTAGCTAGGTTTTGATTCATAATTGCATAAATACAACTCATACCAACCGCGCCACAACCAATAATGGCGACTTTATATTTTTTATGTTTCATATTAACTTGCTCCTTATTTTTCATAATCAATGATTTCTTATATATATAAATTATATAATAGATTTGTTAATTATTATTAATACAACCTTAATACAACCTTAATTATTATTTATCTTTAGTTAGTTATAAAAGTCATTTGATCTATATTAATTTCATTCATATATTTAATATTAATGCTGTAGTTATTATTTAAGTTTCATAAGTTACGCTAGTTAATGAAAAGTTATTTTGATTATCATAAAGATCATTAAAAGTTATAGTAAATAATAAATGTAGTGTGGTGTCATCGTATTGAAAAGAGATGAATGGATGATTTTGGTCCGGTGTCCCAATTTGAATAACATCTTGTTTCATAATATCATTTCTTTGAAAGTAGTAAGGTCATAAATTAATTTTTTTATTAGTAGGATAAGTTGTTTCGGGTGATCGATAAATAAAGCGCATAAATCATAACCCATTATTGACAACGTTAATCAAGCGATTACCAAATTTTGCGATATTTAAAATAAAGTTATTAAAATCTTCAAATTTAAAATTGCTAAATACTCAGTCACTAATTTGGTATTTTTGATCAATCTTTGTTTGATGAATACTCATAGTTGCAATAAAATTTGTTCCATGATTACTAATAGGAGTATTTATATGAAACATAATATTATAACTTATCGAACAATATAGCGTTGTTTTTGAATTGGTGTTATTTGCTTGTGCAATTATTTTATGAGGTGCACTTGTTTGCGTAAATAAAGTTTGGGAATTCGTGCTAAAATTACTAGGAATTCCTGGAAGTTTATTATTTTTTAAAATTGATTTAGTAATAATATTATTGATATTTTCCCTAACAGCAGCTTGATAAAAGCTAGCTGCATTATTAGTATTTAATAGTTCTATTTTTGTCGTTGTTCAAATTGGTTTTTCAAAAATTAATTGATATTTATCAGAACTTCATGTGGCGGTGACTGTTACTTCTTTTGGATCTTTGCCAAAAACAGCAATTTTTTTAGTGATGCTATGCTTGATTGAATCAATCTCATAATTTAAAGTGTAAGTATTATTTCAAAAATTATTTAATGCTTTAGTAGAAACTTTTGACTGATGAGCACTAGCATTAGCTAGTGTTGCTGCTGGCGATTCTCATTGTCCATAATTTTGAAAAACTTCTCAATCATTAATTGCTATTCTGGCAGGTGGCGCCGGCATAATTAATGTGTTTCATTTGAAAGGATCATAAGTTTTTCCGCTATCAGTTTTAGCATTAAAATGGATAAATAATTCTACTTGTTTAATCGTTCCAATAGTATTAAAATTGATATAATTAGGAAATTGAACATCTCACATATCAATTAATGAAATCGTAAAATTTGAAGTTGCCTTATCAAATTTTAAAGATCTAAAGATCTGTAATTCAGCTGGATCTACTTTTGTATAAATACTAGTTTTATTTCTTGGAAATAAGGGATTTAATTTTCAATTATTAGGAATATATTTATGCACATTACTTTCAAGTGCTCCGGCAGTTGCAGGAATCGGGTTGATAATATTATTAGCAATCTCTTGTGATGTAGTCGTATCTTGAGTAACTTCATTTAAAAAAGATTGAAACCCAGGTGCTTTAGTAGGGTCTCTATTAGGGGGGGGGGTATGACCACAACTAACTGAAGTAAATAAGATTGGAATAATAAACATTAATGATCATAATGGTTTATATATTTTTAATAATTTCATATATAGTTTCTCCTTATTTTTAATTTGTTCCCCTTTTAATTTAGTTGTTTCATAATCCGTTATCTTTAGTGATGACAAAGATTCAATCGCTATCTGGAACAGTAATAAATTCTGTGATATTATTATCTTTTTCGACATCCAAGGTAATTAGTTCGGAGTTAAAAGTTTTACCATCATCATTCGAAGAAAAAACTCCATAATTATCTGACATTAAATAAATTAATCCATTAACATCTTGAATATTGTGGACAATTAATTTATTACTAATAGCTTTATCTAAAGTAAAAACTTTATCATCATTGGAAATATATACTCCTTTATTAGTAGATAGATAAATTACATCATTAATTTTAACAATATTTAAAATATTAGTTTTGGTCGGAATTTCTGAAGTGATTTTCACAAAATTTTGCTGATTTTGTGAACATCATAAACCTTGGTTCGTAGCTAGGAAAATATTGCCATCAATGTCAATTACTTTATTAATTTCAGTTCAATTAGGCATATCTGAGATATTTACTTTTTGATAACTTAACGGACTTGATGATCCTGACTCAAACAAGCCTTGGTTAGTTGCAATGTAGCTATGATTTTCTAAAATTGGTGTAATTTGATTAACTGTTGCAGTTGTAGGAACATCTGGATCGAATGTTGGTTCTTCATTACTACTATAAGATATGAATATTCCTCCATTAGTACTGGCATATACACGTCTATCATCATCAATATTAGTAATTAACTTAATATTTAGATGTTTCAATACTGGATTAGCCATGAATTTGCCATCAACTGCAGTATATGCTCCAGCAGATGTGCCAAAATAAATTTCATTAATTCCTTCAGTTATGCAATTAACCCTAACTGTTCAAGGTATCCCGTTTGCTTGTGCTGACTTAATAAAATTTTTTGATTCACTACTTGGTGAATTAGTTCAAAAACCACCATCATCAGCAGCAGCATAGATAATATCATGGATAACATTTGTATTTGAATTATGCGTTACTAATATTTGATTGATCCCACTGTTTGTTGCAAAAGAAAGGTTATTTTTAAATTTATTCTGCACATCATTATTATATTTTCAATCATCAACATTATATGACTTTTTCTTATGAAAAGTAATTGTAAAAGTGGCCGTTGATCCAGGAGTATCATTAGCAATTGTGACAGTGATACTTTGATGAGTTTCATCAATATCAAAATCACCAATTGATAATGATTGAATATTATAATTAATTCAGTAATCTGGCTTAGTTGCACCAACAATTTCAAAAGCAGTTGCTCTTTGAGCATTTCTTTTAAAATTATTTCAATAAGATATTTTAGATGTACTCTCACTCCCACAACTAGTGGTTGCTAAAGTAGTGGCTATTAATGGTGCAGCAATCCCTAAAGAGATTGTCATAATATTAATAATTTTTTTCAACTTCATACCTAATGACTCCTTTGCTAAATCATCTTCTTATAAATATATTTTAACATTTACTACTATCAATCAGTTAAAATTTTAATATTTGATAATTATGTAATTAAATATGTTGTAAAACGAAATTTTTATTTATCAACATATAATGAATTAATAAATAGGATAAAAAATGCATTTCATAAAATTATGATTAATTATGATTGGATAGTTGTCCTGGAACAATCATTAATAATCTCCATACGAGTGTTATAAAAACAGTTGCTTAATTTCTATTTTAGCCATTATTGTTAAACAAAAATATGATTAATAGTAATCTAGCTACGTTAATCAAATTAGCTAATCCGCTATTTGATCTAATAATGCTCATAATGATTTTATGATTAATGCAAATGTCCTTATATGAAATATTATGATTCATTCCAATATCATAAAATTCATTATATTATAGTAAAATTATGACAAAACTAAAAATAGGCAGTATAATATTAATAATTGAGACTGAGACTAATAGTTATCAATTACTAAAGTGAGGTGAAAATTATGGCTTGCGAAAATAAAGAAAATTGCACATGTGAAAAATGTGAATGTTGTAATAGTGAAAAGAAAAATTGTAAATGTTCAAGTGATTGCACAAAATGTTCTTGCAATAAATAAAAAAATCAGCATAACTATTAAATAATAAAAAAACCATTAAATCATTTAATGGTTTTTTGTATGTAATGATTGATTTGTTTTATTACGTTAATTGATATCTGTTTTAGTACCGCTTCATAAGAAACTAGGATCAGCTATTGCTTCTTTAGCATTTCTATCTACATAAAATAATCCGCCGGATGTTAGTGCTTTTGTTGGGGCTTGGATTGTAGAAAAAGTTAATTGAAATGTAATTTGTCCATATGCTTTTCCAGAACGACCACCCTTAGCATCATATTTAAATGATTTAGAATCAATAGTTACTCTTAATTGGTCTTCAGCTTTATCTCCACCGTGAAGAATAAAGAATGCTAATAACTTATCTTTAGTTTTACCATCATCATTAGTACCAGCTTGGTTAACGCGTTGAATTTTATTAATCAAAGCAACTCATTTAGCTTGAATCGTGTTAGCTTCCATTAAATATGCTTCTTGATTTTTAACTCATTCGTCAGTTGGAGTTGGTGGTTGTTTTGCAGAAATTGCAAAACTAGTAGCAACCAAATCTTCAGTATTAATTTGATGAACATCCACATTTAATGTTCAATGGATTGAGACTGTTGCATCTTTACGAGCAATAGTGTAATAAATCGTATGAGTATCATTGTTTGGACTAGTATTTGCTGTCGGTGTTGCTGTATATGTTAGAAAATCAGCAGCTTTACTAATATGATTTTTTCATACTTTTGGAAATTGTTCTTTAGTTGATAAACTAACAAGTACTTCTTGCATTGTTGGTTTTGAATTAGGATTTTTATTTAGTGCTCAAATGGCAGTATCATTTTTGAATTTATCTCAATTATCAACAATTGGTTTAGTAACACTTCATTGTTCTGAACCGTATAATGATACTTTTTTATTAGTAGTAGTAAAGTTAATTGAAGTAATTGATGATTCATCGGTTGATTTACGTTCTACTTTAACAGTTAGCGTTTGATCGCTAACTGTTAAAGCATCAACGCTAAGATTCTCCGCCTACTCATTTAGGACTGCTAGCCGCTTTTTTACTATCAATACTTTGAGCTATATAATCTTTTCACGCTCTTGTGCCGATATTTGTTGTCGCGGCTGCTTTAAAATTATCAAAAGTATAGTTTGGTGCAGTTCATTGGGTTACATCATAAGTGGCATCTTCAAAATTAATGCTAAATATTTCCGTAATTTCAGTAGTTGCTGGCAAGAAATTAATTGATTGGCTTCCGGCAACTAAAATTAGTTTTAAAGTAATTTTATCTTTAGAATTATCACTAAATACACTAGATCCATCAACTTTTAAATTTTTGCCATCAATCGCAGATAAATCAATATTAATTCCGGGGATGCTAGCTTTTTGCATTGCTTTAAAAAATAGCACTAGGACCACCACTTTCTGCTTCTACTTTAAATTCACTAAATGTCGTTTTTTTTTGACGGTTGTTCCCTACATCCTCAATCACTAGATTTATAAGCTTGATCGGTAGTGTAAGTTGCTATAAAAACAGCAACTAATTTAGTAGTATTTTCTTGAATAGAAATTTCTACTGTATTAGTACCAATAATTGGTGAATCAATTTTAGTAAATGATTTGAAACTAGATCACTCATTGACCGTAGGTATCGCATTACGTACAATATCAATAGCAGATTCCTTATTAGCATCTTTCACAAATTGATCAAATGTTGTTGGTTCTGGTGGTGGCGTTTCTTTGCTACCACAACTAGCAACAGCAATAGCAGTTGCACTAATTGGTGCAATTATTGCAACTCCTATTAGGCCGCTTTTAATGATTTTTAAATGTCTTTTAAGTTTCATTATAACTACCTCCGGTGTAATTAGCATATTTTTATAAATATAATTTGCTACTTTGCTTATATTTTAATTATATAATATAACTATAATATATAAAAAACCATTAAATTATTTAATGGTTTTTTAATTTAATAATTAGTTTAATTGTTTGTGATTGTTCATTTACTAATATCTGTTATTGTTCCGGCAAGTGCGAACAAGATATCGGTATTATCTGTCTTGTCTTTATCTATATAAAATAATCCACCTGTTGTTATTCCTATTTTATCAGTTGAAGATTTAGTAAATACTAAATTAAAAGTTATTTGGCCTGTTTTGTTTTTTCCTCCAGTAGGGTTGTATTTATATGAAATAGTATCTAGGTTGACTCCTAATTTATCCAGTGCAAAATATCCTCCGTGAGCTAATAAGAAAAAAGCACTTAACTGTTTTTTAGTTGTACCATCATCATTTGTATTATTTTCATTATTATATATTACAGTAATTAAATCAGTAGCTGAGTCACTCTCAATATTAACCTCATTTAATAGATTTTCTTGTTCTATTGCCCAATCTGTCTTAGGTGGTTGTGTAGTGCAAGCTCAATCATTGTTAATATCATAAGATTTATCAATAGTGTATGTTGCTGTAAAAACAGCAGTTCCATTAGTTGTATATTATTGAATGGAAATTTCTACTGTATTAGTTTCTATAATTGGTGATTCGTATTTAGTAAATGTTTTAAAAGCAGATCAGCTCTTCGGCGAATCTTTAGCATTACGTACAATATCAATCGCAGATGTCTTTTCAGCAGCTGTGGTAAAATCATTAAATGTTGGATATTTTGGTGGTGGTGTGTTTGTCTTACCACAACTAGCAACAGCAATACCAGTTGCACTAATTGGTGCGATGATCGAAATTCCGATTAGACCACTTTTAACAATTTTTAAATGTTTTTTAATGTAATAACTAGTTTAGTTTTTGTGCTTGTTTATTTGTTAATATCTGTTATTGTTCCAGCAAGGTAGAAAAATATATCAGCCTTACCTGTCTTGTCTTTATCTATATAAAATAACCCGCCTGCTGTTAGTGCTGTTTTGTTAGATAAAGATGGAGTAAATACTAATTTAAAAGTTATTTGGCCTGTTTTGTAGGCTCCTTTAGTAGGATTGTATATATATGAATGGGTATCAACGTTGACTCCTAATTTTTCCTCTGCAGGATATCCCCCTTGAGCTCAGAAAAATGTACTTAAGTTTTGCTTTCTTTTGACCATCATCATTTTTTGAATTTTCGTTATTTTCAAATATAGCAGTAACTAAATCGGAAGCTGAGCTACCATCGCTATTAGCATCACTTAATAGATTTTCTTGTTCTATTGCCCAATCTGTCTTAGGTGGTTGTTTATAGCAGGCTCAATCATTAGTAACGTCATAAGCTTGATCAATACTATAAGTTGCTCTAAAAACTGCAATTGCATTAGTTGTATATTCTTGAATGGAAATTTCTACTGTGTTAGTTCCTATGGTTGGTGATCCGTCTTTATCAAATGATTTGAAAGCAGATCATCCATTTGCTGCAGGTTTAGCGTTGCGTACAATATCAATCGCAGATGTCTTTTCAGCAGCTGTCGTAAAATCATTAAATGTTGGATATTTTGGTGGTGGTGGTGTCTTTGTCTTACCACAACTAACAACGGCAATACCGGTCGTGGCAATTGGTGCAATGATCGAAATTCCGATTAGACCACTTTTAATGATTTTTAAATGTCTTTTAAGTTTCATTATAATTACCTCCAGTGTAATTAGCATATTTTTATAGATCTAATTTGCTACTTGAGTTATATTTTAATTATATAATATATCAATAATATATAAAAAAACCATTAAATAATTTAATGGTTTTTTTGATGGAATGATTGGTTTAGTTATTTGTGATTTATTACTTGTTAATATCTGTTATTGTTCCAGCAAGTATGAAATGGCTATCGGACCCGGTTGTCTTGTATCTATCTATATAAAATAATCCTCCTGATGTTAGTGCTGTTTTGTCAGTTGGAGATTTAGTAAATACTAACTTAAAAGTTATTTGGCCTGTTTTTCAGGCTCCTCCAGTAGCATTGTAACTATATGTAGCAATATTAACTTGGACTCCTAATTTGTCCTTTGCATAATATCCCCCGTTAGCATATAAAAATTTAGCTAAGTTTGCTTTCTTTGTACCATCATCGTTTGTACTGTTTGCATTATTGTTATTTATACCGTTGATTAAATTTTTACATGTGTTGCTGTTGGAATTGGCATTATCTAATAGAGCTTCTTGCCCTATTTCCCATGCTGTGTTAGGTGGTTGTGTCGTGCAAGCTCAATCACTACTCACGTTATAAGTTTGATTAACAGTGTATGTTGCTGTAAAAACAGCAACTGCTTTAGTTGTACTTTCTTCAATTGAAATTTCTACTGTATTAGTTCCTATGGTTGGTGATCCGCTTTTAGTAAACGTTCTAAAAGTGGATCACCCTTTTACCGTAGGTTTCGCGTTACGCACAATATCAATAGCTGATGTCTTTTCAGCTGCTGTGGTAAAATCATTAAATGTTGGTAATTTTTTTGGGGGGGGGTGGTAGTTGGGAGTTCTTACCACAACTAGTGACTGTGATGGTAGTTATGGTAATTGGGGCGATGATCGAAATTCCGATTAGACCACTTTTAATGATTTTTAAATGTCTTTTAAGTTTCATTATAATTACCTCCGGTGTAATTATTGGCTTGCTTGCTATACTTTATTGATATCTGTTGCTGTTCCAGCAAGGAAGAAATTTATATCAGCTTCACCTGTCTTTTTTCTATCTATATAAAATAATCCACCTGATGTTATTGCTGTTTTATCAGTTGGAGATTTAGTAAATACTAACTTAAAAGTTATTTGGCCGTTTTTATTTACTCCTCCAGTAGCATTGTAACTATATGTAGCAACATTAACTTGTACTCCTAAGTTACCCAACCCATCATATCCTCCATGATTATCGAAAAAAGCACTTAAATTTGCTTTCTGTTTACCATCATCATTTTTTCCTTGATCATTATTATTAAATATACCAGTAATTAAACTATTAGCTATTGAAGTATTGTCATTGACTTGATTTAGATAATTTTCTTCATCTGTTACTCAACCTGCCTTAGGTGGCTGTGTCGTGCAAGCTCAATCATTGCTAACATCATAAGTTTCATCAGTAGTATACGTTGCTGTGAAACCAGCAACTGTATTATTTGTGCTTTCTTGAATGGAAATATATACTGTGTTAGTTCCTATAATTGGTGATAAAATTTTAGTAAATGATTTGAAAGTAGATCATCCATTTGCCTGAGGTTTAGCATTACGTACAATATCAATCGCAGATGTCTTTTCAGCAGCTGCTACAAAGTCATTAAATGTTGGTAATTTTGGTGGTGCTGGTGTTTTTGTCTTACCACAACTAGCAACCGCAATACCAGTTGCACTAATTGGTGCAATTATTGTAACTCCTATTAGGCCACTTTTAATGATTTTTAAATGTCTTTTAAGTTTCATTATAATTACCTCCAGTGTAATTAGCATATTTTTATAGATGTAATTTGCTACTTTACTTATATTTTAATTATATAATATATCAATAATATATAAAAAAACCATTAAATTATTTAATGGTTTTTTTGATGGAATGATTGGTTTTTATTTTAATATTAATTAATATCCTGTGCTGTTCCCATATATTGAAATCAAGAACTATCTGGTTTTATTTGTTCAGAATGTCTATCAAGATAAAATAAACCTCCAGTAGTGGCTGGTGTTGTCGGAGAAGCTTTAAGGCTAAATTGTAATTTAAAAGTTAGCTGTCCGTCTTCTTGACCTGGTCATCCCCCTTTGGGATTATAATTAAATGATGTTGGATCAGTATTTATAATAACTCTGACATTGCTTTTTGCATCTCCAACTTTATTATTAATAAAGAAAGTTGCTAAATTACCTTTATTACGCTTGTCATCATTCTGATTATTTTGATTGGCACTATATATACTTTGAACTATATCATAAGAATAGTCTTCGTTGGTGTTTGCTGCTATCAGAATATTTGTTGCATCTTTGATTCATTTCTTATTTTTGTTTGGCGGAGGGGGTTGTGTTGCTGATATTGTAAAATTATCTGCAGTTAAATCTTCTATAGTATTTTGCTTAATATCAACATTTAATACTCGATTAGTTGTGCTTTGCTCAACATAGTTAATTGTATAATAAAGGATATGATTTGTCTCATCAGGACTTTTACCTGTTGTTGGTATTGCTCTATATATTTGTACATCACTTGGATTAGTAATCTTGCCCTTTCACTCATCTGGGAATTTAGAATTGGCTGATAATTTTTTTAGTACTGATCTTCATAAAGTAATAGTATCTGGTCCGTTAGCCCCTCAAGTTTTTACGGCTTGTTGAAATTTAGATCAAGTATCAACAGCTGGTTTAGTAGCTGTTCAATCATCTTGTCCATATAGTGATACTTTATTTTTAGCATCTTTATCAAAATTAATTGTTACTATTGATGATTCACTAGTTGATAAATGTGTTATTTTAACACTTAGTGATTGTTTTTTAACAACGACTTCTCCTACAGTAGAAGTATTATCAGCAACTCAATTATGACTACCATCTGTTTTCGCATTGATTAATCCAACAGCATAGCTTTTTCAAGCTGCTGTTTTAACATTTGCAGTTGCAGCTGTTTGAAACTGCGCGAAAGTATAATCTGGTGCAGTTCATTGTTTTACGTCATAAGCAACTTGATTGAATTTATTTGTTAAAGCGATTGTTATTTTTTCGCCATCATTTAAATATGATGCTGGATTAGTTCTTTTAACAAATACTAATTTAAACGTTATGATATTATCCTTATCACTAAATCCACTAGATGTATCTAATTTTAAGTTTTTACCATCAATGGCAGCTAAGTTAACATTGATGCCTGATGGAGCTGCTTTTTGAATTTCTCCAAAAATTATAGCAGTCCCACCACTTTCGGCAGCGATTTTAAAGTTGGCGAAAGTTTCTGCTTTAGCTGGGGGGGTAGTGCATGCTCAATCACTAAGTTTATACGCTTGACCAGTAGTATAAGTTGCTGTAAAAACAGCAACTTCTTTAGTAGTTGATTCTTGAATGGTAATTATTACTGTATTAGTAGTAACAGTTGGTTGCCCAACTTTACTAAATCCTGTTAGTGAACTTCAAGCAGTTGGTGTTGCTGAAGCATGCCTCACAATATCACTAGCTGAAGCAGCTTCAGCTAGTTGCGTAAATGTTCCAAAATCAGTTTTTGCTGGTGGATTTTTTTTATGACTACCACAACTAACAACAACTAGGCCAGCAGTTGTTAATGGCGCAATTCCTCCAATTGCAAAAAGACTATTTTTTAAGATTTTTTTGATTTTCATTTTATCACCTTTTTAATATTTTTCATTTTAATTTTTCTTTAAATTACTTTAAATATATAATAATTATATCATTTTAACTTATTTATTTTTTCTTATAAAATAAAAAATAAATTAATATGCTAAAATAACTATATTAAGTAACATTCAAGAAAGGTTGATCATTTAAATGAAACCTAGTAAAACAATCAAAGTTTGTTCAATTTTAATGACTATTTTTATGGGACTAATTGTCATTTTATTGTTAGTACAAATTGCTATGAAATTATAAAATAACTAAGAAACAACAATTAATGAATCTTAATTAAAAAACACCAATTTTATGAATTGGTGTTTTTTAACTTATTTTTTATTTTTTGTATTAATTTTTTATTTTTTATATATTTAATAATCGATAATTATTGAGTCCCTAATAATGTATGTAATATTTTTTGAACTTCAAGACTTTTTGTATTCAGTGTATTGTTAGCATTTAATGAATCTTTATCAAATGCAACTGAATATTTAAATCTGATGCCTAATTTTTGAGTTAGACGATGGGCATATTTTAATGCTCAACTAACAGGGTCAACAGTTACACCTAAAACTTTGAAAGGTGAACCAGAAACTGCTTCGCTATAATTACGGCCAACACCAGCGTCAACGCCAGTATTAGATTGAACAATTGTAAATGATTGTGTTCCATTAGTAAAACGTACTGCACGCTCAATTACTAATGATGTTTTTTTCTTAGCTAATGCTTTTAATTGACCTTTAATAAGACCAGAAACATTTGAAGCGTCAAATCCTTGCTCACAAATATCTTTAAATGATTTACGTTCAACTGTTGTAGCTGATTTTTTGCTAAATGGTGCTAGACCAAGAGTATGTGCTTGACTATTGATATTTGCTAATAGTGCATCATCATCAACATTACTATATGAAGTTAAAATTTCACTATAGATTTTATAAGTTGTTGGACTTGTTGAAATATATTTAACACCATCAGTTATTAATCCACTAGTTGATTTAATATGACTAGATAGATCTTTCGAATAACTGATTTGATTGTCAGCGTTAACATTTAGTTCTCAATTTAAGACAACATTACTAGCACCACTAATAACTTCAACATGATAATTACCATCGACTAATGGCAATGTAAATGATTGATTAGCAGCATCTAGAATGATCTCTGTTCCAGCAACTAATGTTGGTGCGTGTTTCTTAGGATCTTTTGGTGCAATTGCTTGTACCAAAAGATCAACTTTAGCACTACCACTTTTATAGATCCCAATTAGACTTTGATTATAAAATGTCATATTGTGATCATTTAAACCAGTAATCGTATTATCACGATTACGTTGTTTTGGCCCAACTGTGTTGGGATGGTAGAATGCAAAGATTCCACCAGTTATTGCTGTTGCACTTAAAGCAACTCCAGCAGTAGCCATTAAAATTTTATCAAGATGTTTTTTCATATTAAGCCACCTCCGCTGGTGCTTTAGCTGGTGTGTTTGGTCCTTTTAACATACCTCAAATGATTTTACGAGTGTCATTTGGATGTGATGCTAAATGGACGCTATTGATGTTACCGAATATTGCATTGGCAAAATCTTTTATTGACGTTCCCATAACTTTAACATTGTTTAATTCTGATAAAGTATTAACATATAAATAATTTCAATAATGGTAGTTTGTTTGAATACTACTAATAGCATCAAATAGTATGTTATTTAATTGTGTAGCAAATGGACCTTCACTTAATACTTGTAAAAAATTCATCATAATAGGCATTAGTGCTGGATTAATTGATGGTTTAGCACTTAAGCCTTGTTGATGTTGTTTGTAGTGCATTTGGAGTATCTGATGATACTAAAGCAGGTAAAGGAATAAATGGTAAAATACCTGCAATAATATTAAATGCATCTAGATTATCAAGATTTTGTAATAAATCCATTGTAAATGGAAAACCTGTTGCAGTTGCTGATAAAGGATCTTGTGTTTTAGCTTCTGGCGTTCCTGCTTTAGCAGTCATTCCGCTTACTAAAGTATAGATTAAATATTCTGAGTTATCTGTTTTTGCAGATGGATCAATAATATTTTCTTTTAGTTTACCGAAATCTTTTAAGATATCGAAACTAATGTCAGTTGGTTTAATAACTGTTGCTTTACCACTAACGCTTGGAGCATATTTTTGAGCAAAGGCTTTTAGATCAGCAAATTTTGTAGTTGCATCTGAATTAGCATCATTAATTGCAGTTGCAATTTTATTTCTAAGCACTAATAAAATGTTATTAACATCACTTAATGCATTATCTAATGCTGTGAATTCAGTTGCATGCGCAAATGTTGGCGCATCTTTACCTTTACCGCTATAAAGATCGGCTTTGGCAATTTGTGGTTGTAGATAAGCAACTGAATCTGGTGTTGCTTTACTAATTTTATAGCTTGATAAATCAGCAAATGGATTGTTGAAACTTTTAATATCAGCTGTAAAACTTTTCAATTGTGGTTCATTAGGTACAATTCTTTGTTCAGACTTATTTACTAATGAGCTATCTGGGTCAGTATTAGTATCTTTTGATATTAACCCACTTAAGATTGATGCGGCAGCTGAACGATACCCATATGGTCCTGGATGAATATCATAACTTACTGGCATATATCAAGAAGCTGGATTGTAATTATTTAATACTAATTTTGGATCAAAATTAACATTTTTATTAGCTGCTCTTGATGGTAATGGTACATTACCACTTAATGAATTGTTATAAAGAAATTTTGAACTATTATCAGTATTAATGTAATCAACTGATTTGTATTGATTAGCAATTGATTTCATTGTTTGATTTAATTGACTAATAATTTGTTCAACTAAGATTTGATGGTTAACAATTGCTAAATCTAGTACATTACGTAATTGCATTAAAGGCATTTCATAACCTACTAAAGCAATTTTAGCATGTGGATTTAATGTTTTAATAGTTGAGATTACTTTTTTAGTATTCGCTTCCATTGAATGAAAGACTGTTTCTAATGCTGATGGATCTACTCCAACAGCTGTGTTGAAATCAAACGGATGTCCTTTTGGCGGATGCATAATGTTACCAATGATAGTTTCAATATCTTTGATACCGACTCCACCAGACATATAATCTAATAAAGGATGACCAAGTAAACTTAATAAGTTGATCATATCATTAGCACCAATTGTCACTGTTACTAAATCAGCCTTTTTAATTGTTGATTTTATTTTATTTTCATTATTGTAATAATTATTTCAATCAGTTCTCGTCATGAAAGCGGCTGGATTCTTTTTACCACCAGTTGTAGTAGCGTCATCGAACTTACCTTTATTAGTAATCATCGCTAAATGACTTTTATCAACTGAATTTGGTACATACAAATCGTCCATTGATGATAATAAGTTACCAGTAGTGTATCCACCAACTGCTAAGTTATCATAAGCGCCAAGCATCCCATTCTTTTTGAAAGAACGTGCCAGTCATGCGCTATATGAATCTCCATAAATTGTTGATGGTGCTGCAGTTGCATGATCTTTAGCATTATAATCAACATAGTTATTATCTTGTCCGTTGAATAAAGTATAACCAGCAGCAATAGAATCACCTAGTGCAACATAGTTAAATTTACCATTTGAGTTGGTTCCTAAATGACCATTATTACTATCATTAGGATTAAACCCTGAACCTGAACCACCAGGGTAGTTAGGATCGTTGTTACTTCCGCGATCATCTTTAGCTGTATTTAATTTTCCAACCAGTAGGACGCTAGTACCGACTGTTGTACCAACCCCAACTACTGATAGCGTGGAAAACGCAATACGCTTAATTAACAATTTTTTACGCATATTTTTTAACTCCTTGAATATTTTAATTAAATTTTATTAAATAAATAAATTCCTATAAATAAAATAGTTTGAATTTCAAACCTTTTTCAAATACATTAAAATTATATCATTTTTTCGGAAAAAAGCAACAAAAAAAATAAGCTAATATAAATAGCTTATTTTTTAATTTGAATTGTAGTTAAACTTAACAACTTATAAACTCGGAATGTTGTTGTTATCTAACCCTTTAATATAGCTTGGTACTTCTTCATCAACAATTGGTGCTTCTTGAGGAAATAATTCATCTTTTAAGTTAAAGTCGTATTTAGAATTGGGACGGAAGTGAGAACCTGTTCCAGCAGGAATTAAGTTTCCTAAAATAACATTTTCTTTTAATCCTTCTAAATAATCAATACGCGATGCGATTGATGAATGAACTAATACTTTTGATGTTTCTTGATATGAAGCTGCTGATAAGAATGAATCTGATTTTAATGGAATATATTTAATACCAATAACAGTTGGCTTCGCGAAAGCTGGTTTTTTACCAGCTAATAGCGCAGCGCGATTAGCTTTCTTAAATAGATGTACATTAATTAATGATCCAGGATATAAATTAGTTTCTCCTGGATTAATAACTAGTAATTTTGACATCATTTGACGAATGATAATCTCAATATATTTATCAGAAATTTCAATTCCTTGCATACGATATACGCGCTGAATCTCTTTCAATAAATAATTTTGAACTGTTTTAATATCAGTAATTTCTAATAAATGACGTAAATCAACTGGTCCATCAGTAATTTTTTGACCAGGAACAACTTGATCGTGTAATTTAACACGGAAGCGTGATTCATATGAACAAGGATATTCAATGACCTCACCAGTTGTTTTGTTAGTCACAGTAATTGTGATTAACGTGTTTTCTTCATTATTAGTTATTGCGCTAACTACACCATAAGTTTTTGAAATGATTGACACTTTACCTCATGGCTTTTTGAACGCATCGATTAATTCGATTAATCGTGGGAACCCTTGTGTAATATCTGATGCTCCAGCTACTCCCCCTGTATGGAAAGTACGCATTGTTAATTGCGTTCCTGGTTCACCAATTGATTGTGAAGCAATAATTCCAACTGCTTCACCGATATTAACAATTGCATGTGATGCTAAATCGATTCCGTAACATAATTGACAAACTCCATTAATAACATTACATCCTAAGACTGAACGAATTTCAATTTCTGAAACTTTGTTCTTAATAATCGAGTTGGCGACAACAAGATCAATAATTTGATTACGTGAAACTAAAATTTCACCTTTAGCATTAGTAACGTTTTCATTTGAATAGCGGCCAATAATACGTTCGTGTAATGGGACGATAACTGCACCAGTTTTCGTATCCATAATACTTTTAACTAAGAATCCACGATCACTTAAACAATCATTTTTCTTAACGATAATATCTTGTGATGCATCAACTAGACGACGTGTTAGATATCCAGAAGCAGCTGTATTCAGCGCTGTATCTGATAATCCTTTACGTGCCCCATGTGATGATAAGTAGAATTCAAAAGCGTTTAAACCTTCTTTGAAGGAAGATTTAACAGGAATCTCTTCAATATTTTTAACAACTTTTCCAGCTTTAGCATCGGCTTTTTTCTGTTTCGATGCTTTCGCCATCGAACCACGTAGACCAGCTAACTGAACAAAGTTGGAAATATTTCCCCGAGCTCCAGAATCCATCATCATAAATAATGGATTGTCTTTATCTTTTTGTAAATCTTCAATTAATAATGATTGCACACTATTTTTAATGTTTGCTCATTTTTGAATTGTTAAACGATATGCTTCATCTTCAGTTACTAATCCAGCTTTTTCAAATGTTTTTAAATTAGTAACGTATTTTTCGCCATCTTTAATAAAGATATCTTTTCCTTTAGCTTGTGAAATATCTGAAATAGAAACAGTAATTCCTGATTTAGTTGAATATTTAAATCCTAAATCTTTTAATGAATCTAGTGATTGTTGCATAATATGAGTATAACGTCATCAAACACGTTCTAATCAATTTTCTTTCGTCACATTTTTCACTAAATGGAATTCTTCAAAGACTGATAAATCAATTTTAGCGAAATGTTTTTTCAATGAAATTGATAAGAATTTAATATGTTCTTCATTAGCATTAGCACAATGACGACGAATTAAATCTAAATTTTGAATATCAGAAATTGTTTTAATATTAAGAATAATTTTTGCTAGTTCACGTTTTGAAATTTTTGGTTCATATTTAACAAATAGTAAATGAATGATTTTTGAAATTTCACTTTTTGCAAACGGTGGAGAAGTTGCTAATGTTTTTAGCGCTTCTCTGGGATTATCATTGGCAGCCACAAAATATTGGGGCGGACAAATTGGATTAATTTCACTATTATTTAAAAATGGGAAGCCAATTGGTAAACTTTCATTTAAGATAATTTTCCCAACTGTTGTTATAAAGAACCCTGATTTTTGTTGTTCAGTGAAATTATATTTTGTTAAGCTACTTGCTTGAATGATAATACGAGCATGTAGATCAACTTTATTATGATAATGGGCACGCAGTACTTCATTAACATCTTTAAAGATTAAGCCACTACCTTTAGCATCAACTTTTTCTTTCGTTAAATAATAAATTCCTAAAACCATATCTTGCGTTGGCGTAATAATTGGATGACCATCTTTTGGTCCTAAAATATTACGTGACGCTAACATTAGTTCACGTGCTTCTTTGATTGCATCTGGTCCAATCGGAACATGAATTGCCATTTGATCGCCATCAAAGTCAGCATTAAATGCTGGCGTTACTAATGGGTGTAAACGCAATACTTTTCCACTAATCATCACAACTTCAAATGCTTGAATTGAAAGACGATGTAATGTAGGAGCACGATTTAATAAGACAGGATGTTTATCAATTGTTTTTTCAACAATTGGTCAAATGTCTTGGTCGCGTTCTTCTAATAGTTTTTTAGCATGACGAATTGAAGATGCTAATTTAGCTTTAATTAAATTATGAATAATGAATGGTTCAAATAATTTTAAAATCATTTGTTTCGGAACACCACATTGATACATTTTTAAATCCGGTCCAACTGCAATAACAGAACGGCCAGAATAGTCAACTCGTTTACCTAGTAAGTTTTGACGAAAACGACCTTGTTTCCCTTTTAAGTTGTCCGCTAATGATTTTAGTGGACGACCATCTTTACCAGTTACTGGATTATGTTTACGTTTATTATCAAATAAAGCATCAACCGCTTCTTGTAACATACGTTTTTCATTTTGAATAATTAAATCAGGTGCATGAATATCAATTCATTTTTTTAGACGATTATTACGAATAATAATACGACGATATAAATCATTAATATCCGTCGTTGAATGACGTCCACCATCTAATTGAATTAATGGTCTTAGTTCTGGGGGAATAATTGGAATATCGTTCATAATCATTCACTCAGGACGTTGTTTTGATTTGATTAGCGATTCAATAATCGCTAATCTTTTATATAACTTATCATTAGTTTTACGACGACCAGAAATACGAGAACGTAATTTTTGCTCCTCGTCTTGTAAATTAATCTTTGTTAATAATTTTTTAATCGCGCTAGCACCTGTTGTAATATCAACACCAGCATAACGTTTTAATAAATTATTATAACGATAGTAATCAATTCCGTAATCTTTACCAACATCAGAAGTAGCAACCGCAATCAATTCACGTAATTCGTCTTTGATTTCTTCAATGCTATCTGGTTTTAGTTTGTTAGCTTTAGTTTTTAGAATTTCTTCCATAGCATCACGATAGATGTTGGGAGCAGTTCTAATATCAATAACATCTTTAAATTTTATTGATGTTTTTAAATCACCAGTATCAACAACGATGTGTGATTTAAAATAAGAGATGTCTTCTGTTTTAGAAAATTTAATATCTAGAATTTTAGCAATTGTTGAATGGTCAACTTTTAAAAATCATGTATGCACGATTGGGGCTGACAAATGAATGTGACCCATACGTGTACGTCTTACTTTTGATGATAAGATTACTGGTTTAACTGCTTGACAATCAGTCGTAGCAGCACATACTTTATCTTCATCTGAACGTTTATATTTTTTACCACAAATTGGACATTTATAATCTTTTACCGGTCCAAAAATTAATTCATCAAATAATCCTTTTTTCTCAGGTTTATATGATTTATAATTGATAGTCTCTGGGCGAAGGACTTCGCCATAAGATCATTTCTTAATATCATTTGGATGTGCTAAAGAAATTTTAACCCCTTTAATTGAATAATCTAAAATATTTTTATTCATTAAACGACCTCCACTAATGCGTTTTGATGATAGATAAATAATAAAATAAATAACAAAAAATTAATTAACAAGACAATAAAAACCACTTCTTACTAAGGCAAGAAGCTTTAACTAATGTTAGTGAGTTATTATCAATATTAATTTTAACATAAATATTAAAGAATTATACTTAAAAAGTGAAAAATTGTCAATTAAAAATTTTTATTTTTATTTAAAAAAATGTTATAATGTATAATTCTTATAGTAAAATTAGAGTAAACGAAGTTCAAATCAGGAAGGTTTGTTAATATGAAATCAAAAATCATAAATAGTAATATCCGTTTAAATATCAATGATATTTATAAAATCTATATTAAAGCCAATAAAATATATAGTTGTCTTTTATGAGATGGTCACGAAGACAATGAAGCAAATAGTGTTAGTCGTAATGCTAAAAAATTATTAATCACTCATTCACTATATGCACTAGAAATTAAAACTTTAGTTGAAGAAGTTCAAAAAAATAATTTCACTAATCTTGATAAATTAATGTTAAATATTTGTAGAACAATCAAATGAACTACTCAAGTAATTGATGAATATAATATTACTCATCCAAGTAACAAAGTTACTAATATTACAATTCCAGCACTGAATGTTGAAATTAGTGAACTATTATTAAATCATAATAATAGTTGATCATTCTATAATAAAACTAGTCAAGGTGACAATGATACTCATAAAATCAATAATAACGACGTTGTCGTGACGATTAGTAAAGATGAGAGCATTGTATTCGACTTGAAAGAATTCATGCTCTTAAACGTTAAGAAAATGGCAATAGCGACGAAAAATGTTTTCGCCTGTTTGGACATTAGCGTTGATTATTGAAATGAGCTAACTATTAAAGCAGCTTGTTATAATGAAGATAGCGAATATACTTATTGCACAGTTGATGATGCTAAAATTGCGCGAGTGTTTAAAACTAATAAATAGTTATTGAATTATCTCATTAAAAAAAAGATCGATTATTGAATTAATCGATCTTTTTTTGTGATCTTAAATTTCGTTACCTTCTAAATCGATAACTTTATTGTTGTCTGTAATGAATCCAGCTTTAAATCCTAAACCTTTAAGTTCATTAATTAAAACACGGAATGATTCAGGTAGACTAGGGTGCGGTAAAGCTGTCCCTTTGGCAATTGAGTTATACAATAGATTACGACCTTGAATATCATCTGATTTGTAAGTTAACATTTCTTGTAATACATGACTAGCGCCATATCCTTCAAGTGCTCATACTTCCATTTCACCTAAACGTTGTCCCCCATTTTGTGATTTCCCACCTAATGGTTGTTGCGTAATTAGTGAGTATGGTCCAACTGAACGAGAATGAATTTTATCATCAACCATATGTGATAATTTCATCATGTACATAACTCCAACAGTAATGTCAGAATCAAAGTAATCGCCCGTTTTACCATCGATTAATTGGAACTTACCAGTTTTTGGTAAATTAGCATCTTCCATAATATCAACTAATTGATCATTGCTAATTCCTTCAAAGACTGGTGTTACAAATTTAACGTTCAATGCTTTAGCAGCCATCCCAAGATGGGTTTCTAAAACTTGACCGATATTCATTCGTGATGGTACTCCTAATGGATTTAATAAAACATCAATTGGTGTTCCATCTGGTAAATGTGGCATATCTTCAATTGGGGCAATAATTGAAACGACCCCTTTGTTACCATGACGTCCTGCCATTTTATCGCCTTCACGTAATTTACGTTTTTGAGCAATATAAACTTTAATGATTTTTTCAACACCATCATCTAATTTATCACCATTAGCATGTGATAGTGTACGAATATCAATAACTGTTCCGGCTTGACCATGTTTAACTTTTAAAGAAGTATCTTTGTAGTTTTTTGATTTTTCTGAGAAAATCGCAGCTACTAGACGCTCTTCAACTGAAAGACCCTCATCACCTTTAGGTGTGATTTTTCCAACTAAAACATCGCCTTCTTTAACTTCGGCTCCAATTGTAATAATTCCACTAAGTTGTAAATTACGTTTTGAATATTGTGACGCATTAGGAATTTCTGACGTTTGTAATTCCTCACCAACTTTAGTTTTTCTAAATTCACATTTATATTCTTCAATATGAATTGAAGTATAAACATCTTCAGTGACAATTCGCTCCGACATAATGATTGCATCTTCATAGTTGAAACCATTTCATGTCATAAATGCAACTGTTACATTTTGACCTAGTGCAATTTCAGCTTTTTCCATTGAAGCGCCATCAACAATCACGTCGCCCGCTTTAACTTTGTCACCAATTTTAACAATTGGTGAACAAGTTATTGCTGTTCCTTGATTAGATCTTTCTAATGGCTTGAAATTATATTTAGTTGATTTCTTGCTATTAGTTTCTTTAATCACTACTTGTTCAGCATCGACATAAGTTACTACTCCATCAGTTCTAGTAACAACTGATGATGCGGCGTTAGCAGCAATATTTGATTCAATCCCAGTAGCAACGAATGGAGCACGTGGTTTTAATAAAGGTAGTGCTTGACGTTGCATGTTGGCACCCATTAGCGCACGGTTGGCATCATCATTTGATAAGAATGGAATCATTGCTGTTGCAACTGAAACAATTTGTTTCGGTGAAATATCAATTAAATCAACTTCCGTTTTTTTGATTGAGCGATATTCCCCTTTACCAGTACGTGCCACAACTTCATCTTGAATGATGAAAGCTTTATCATCTAATAAAGTTGCCCCTTGAATAATTAAATGGGCTTCTTCTTCAAATGCAGACAAGAAAATAATATCATTAGTTACTTGTCCGTTAACTACTCGGCGATACGGAGTTTCTAAGAACCCGTATTTGTTGATTCTTGCATAGATTGATAGATTATTAATCAATCCGATGTTTGGTCCCTCAGGCGTCTCAATTGGACAAATACGGCCATAATGAGTGTAATGCACATCACGGACTTCGAATTTGGCAGTATCACGTGATAGTCCACCAGGACCTAGCGCAGTAATACGACGTTTATTTGAGATTTCTGATAACGGATTAACTTGATCCATGAATTGTGATAATTGTGATGAATTGAAAAATTCTCTAATTGTGGCAACTAACGGTTTAATGTTAGTAATATTTTTTGGCGTGATTTTTTGGGCTTCTTTAGCAGACATACGTTCACGCGCATTCTTTTCAATTCTTGCTAAACCAATACGGAATTGGTTTTGTAATAATTCTCCAACATGACGAATTAGACGATTTGATAAATTATCAATATCGTCATCAGTTCCAATTCCGATTGACAAGTTATTATAATATGAAAAAGCTGCTACCATATCTGGTAATGTTAAAGTACGCGCATCTTCAAATGGGTTGTTGGCGATAACACAAACAACTTTTTTAGTTTTATCAGCATAAATTTTAACAATAATTACTTCGTTGGCACGATTAAGATGACCATAGTTCTCTTGTGAACCATATAAATTTAAATTTAAATCATGTAATGTAGTTAATGGTGCTTTTTTAGTGAAGAATGCTTTGTAAATAGCAAGTGCTATTTTATCAGTAATTAATGTATCTTTACTAAATAAAATATTCCCTTTGTTATCTAAAATGTCATCAGCTAAAACGTTATTATTAATACGGTTCATTAAATTTAATTTTTCATTAATTTTATAGCGTCCTGTTTTTGTTAAATCATAACGACGACGATTGAAAAATAAATTAGCAAGTAAATCGCTAATTGATGTCGTTGTGATACGATCTCCTGGTTTTAGAACTTTATGTAATTCAACGATTGCATCTTCTTTAGTGTCAACTTTATGACGTTGCAATGCTAATTTTAATTGGTCTGAATCACCAAATAATTCTAAAATACGTTCTTTACTAAATCCAAAAGCTAACATTAAAATTGTTGCTGACATATTTTTTGATTTGTCAATTTTCAATTTCATATAGTTTAATTTGTTAGTTTTGTATTCCCAAGCAATACGCGCTCCGCGATCAGGAATTAATTTACCCGTGTTTAATAGATCTTCTTGATCAGAAATTCCATTTTCAAAATAGATTCCGGGTGATCTAATAATTTGACTAACAATAACACGTTCACTACCATTAATGATAAATGAACCGCTATCAGTCATTAAAGGAAAATTACCAAATAAAACTTCAGATTCTTTAATTTCACCAGAATCATGGTTTAATAATGCTAAATTAGCATAAATTTTAATTGATAAATTAGTTCCTTTTTCTTTAGCTAGTGTGATTTCTTTTTGTAATTGTAAACTATTTGGTTCTGGTCTTTCAACACGAACCCCTTTATAAACAATTTCTAAATTTTTCTTACTAGAAATAATTGGGTAAATTTCTTTAAATGCTTCGTTAATACCCGTTCTTAAAAATCAATCGTATTTCTCAGTTTGGATTGATAATAATTTCGGAATATCATATTCGATATTAATTGGAGAATAGTTTCTTCTTTTGGTATATGGACCATAACTTCTTAACGTGTAAGCTTTGGTTGTTGATTTAACAGTATCCATTCTGCCCCCTAAAAAAATAATAAAAAAATAACTCCTAATCAAAGTAAACAATTTTTTTTAGAAGATTCTGCATTAAAAAAGGTTTTCTCTGATTGAAGATTGCAATTATCATTTATGCAAGTTATTTTACAATATTAATTTTAACATAAATATTAAAAAATTATACTAAAAAATAATAAAATAGTCAATTAAATTATTAAAATTAAAAAAAATAAGGTAAATTTACCTTATTTTTTTGAAAGTTTAAATTAGCGATTAAGCAACAGTAACTTCTGCTCCAGCTTCAACTAATAATTTTTTGATTTCTTCAGCTTCTTCTGGTTTGATGTTTTCTTTGATTGCAACTGGTGCAGATTCAACGATTTTTTTAGCATCCATTAATCCAGCGCCTGTTAAGGCACGAACTACTTTGATGACTGCTACTTTTTTAAGACCCATTGCTTTTAAAGTAACTGTTACTTCAGTTGGGGCAGCATCTGCTACTGGAGCGGCCGCTGCAACTGCAGTTGGGTCAATTCCGAATTCGTCTTTCATTGCGTCAACTAGTTCTTTAATTTCTAAAATTGACATTTCTTTTAATGAGCTAATAAAGCTATCTTTTGTTAATTTTGCCATGATATTCTCCTTGATTTAAATAATTATGCGTCTTGTTTTTGTTCGTTATATAAATGTAGCGCAACTGTGATGTCACGAAGTGGACTAATTAGCGCTGATGCTAACATAGTCAATAATCCTTCGCGTCCTGGGATTGCTGCGATTTCACTGATTTCTTGAGAAGTTAATAAACGTCCTTCAAGTGAAGCAGCTTTAATTTTTAGGTTTTTGTGTTCTTGAGCAAATTTGTCGATAATACGAATTGCGGCAGTTTCATCATCACCATTGTTGAATGCAGTAACAGTTGGTCCATTTAAGAAATTTGAAAAATCTTTAAATTGTCCATCTTTAACAGCTAGTTTTGATAAAGTGTTTTTGTAAACTTTGAATTTAATGTTGTTTTCTTTTAATTCATTACGTAAATCATTTAATTCAGTTACAGTTAGTCCTACGTTTTCAGCAATTACTGTTGAAACAGAATTATCAATATTGGCTTTAATTTCTTTAACAACGGCAGCTTTAGCAGCACGAATTTCATTATTCATCAATCACACCTCCTTGATTTTATTAAAATATATTAGTTATTCTCCAAATTAAGTTAGTATTAATTCACTACATAAAAAATATAAAGTGCTTCATTAATACTTACAGTATAAGAAAAACTTTATATTTTTAAAGTTGTCTTAACCTCGGTAGCATTTATTAAATTTAAGAGTCGTCCAACTCTGCTACTGTCTGCAATTAATTCTAGAGTTTATTTATTTTACAATATTATTAAAAATAAAGCAAGTTAAAATCATTTATTTATCCGCTAAAATATTAAAAAATCAATATGCTATAATTAATATTATAAGAACGGGATCGTTATTTTTGATAGTTATTTTTTGAAAAAAGAGTTGATCAAAAAATGTTTCGTAACAAAATTAAAAAAAAATTAAGTCTGCAAAAGATCCATGCTGATCACAATAAGCGAAACCCTTACCAAGATATTGTCAGTCGTTATAGTGATAATACTTTAAAATATAATGGTGCTCAAACAATTGATTTTTCAATTTCAGCAATTATGAATAAACTAATCTTGTGAACAATTATTTCATTACAGTTTGTTTATATTAGTGCTTTATTTTTAATTTATTTAATTGCTGTCGTTATTCAGAATGATGTTGTTTTAAGAGTTTGAGTTTTAGGTGGTCTATACGACATTGTTTTTCATTGAGGTTTATTTATAATTATTGTTTCTTTTTCACTATTTCTCTGTAATGTTAAAAATCAAATTTATTATTATTATATTTTATGAATTGTATTGGCAATCCATACAATATGAGATAGTGTTGAGGGTCTTTATTGATTAAATCATCGTAGTGAAATTGTCAATTATCACCATCAAATTGAAGGGATAACTTTCTATATTATTTTAGCTTTTTTCATTTATGGAATTTTTTCACAAACATTAATTATTTTATTATCGACTATTGGGATGATGAATTTACCATCAGAATATGCGCCAGTCACTAATTTTGGTGTTTATATTAAAAAACGCCAAAATTATTATCAAAAAGCTTATATTACGAAACTCCATCATTATAATGATAAAATAATTCGTCGTCAAAATATTAAACGTAAAAAACTAATCCGTCGTCAAGATTAAGACGGATTAGTTTTTTGATGATTTATTGTGGTTGGGGCTTAGTTCATAATTTTGTTAAATTAGGATCAATTTGTTTTATTGCTGATGTTGGTGCTGATGTTGGGTTTGAATCAACAACTGTAGTTGTTATTCGCATTCCCATAAATTCAGTATTAATTGATTTAATCTCACCAACATTAAACATATACGTTGAAACTCAAATTATGAAATTAACTAAATATATTAATCCAATAAGAATTCAAACTAATATAAGAGAGCCTAAAAATTTTAGAAATTTTGAATCACTCATATTTTGACCATTAAGAGAAGAAGCTGCTAAAATAGCAAATGCGATAAATGAGGAAATAATAATCGTCACTTTAACGATCATATAAATGAACGCGGCGCGATTACGCTTACGATTACGTTTTTCACGCATTGTTCATAATTCTTGGATTTCTGGTTTATCAAAATTATAAAAAATTGCTTTTCAATTTTCACTAATTTCGGGATTATCCATCATTCCATTTTGATTAAGCTCTTTATCAAAAGGTTGCGATTTATCTAAGTTTTCTAGCATCTTATGTAACAATGCTTTATTTTTTTTAATTGAAAAATAAATTATTATATAAAATACCATTCAAATTAAATTAGCAATTGCTGCTAAGAAATTAATAATAGGGACAATCATTAATACACATGAACACATTATAACAAAAGTAAAAAGGTCACGCCGTTTTGATTCGTCAATAATTTTTTGATTTAACATAATTAAACTATTGATATTAGTTTCATTTTGGATAGTTTTATTTGTCATAGTTTATAGTTCCTTTTTTATATATTTTTTTATTCAAAATAGATTAGTGTATTTATATTAAGTTGTTTGTTCGTTTCGAATCCTATCAAAACTATTATAGAATAAATTTATGAAAATTAGTAATTAATTAAGCAATGTTGCTTTGGCTATCTTGATTTTGTTGGTCATTATTAGGTAAACCTCAAAGCATTAATTGAGTATTAATGTGTTTGATTTTTCTATAATTAATAATGTAAATAATCGCTCATGTAAGAGAGATTAATAAATTAATACCCATAATAACATATACTGTGATTTGTAATCATTTAACTTGAGACTTAATATTACTATGACTCATATCAGCGTTAGTACCAATTAATGATATTAAAGCTGTTGTAATGGAAATTGTTAAAATAATCCCTAAAACAAAACCAACAATTAAATAAATAAAAGTTCAGCGATCGCGAGTCCTAGCATATGTTGATTTTTGATTCAACATATGCTGAACATCATCATTATTATAGTTATAAAATATATGTTGTCAGTTCGCACTGATTTTAGGATCTAAATTGAAGCCTCGATGTTGATTTGAAAGATCTTCTTCATGAGGATCTAAATTACGAACTAAAGCATTTAAAATTCTTTGATCATTTCTTGTTGAAAAATAAATTATTATATAGGCAATAATTCATGCCAAACTTGCAAAACTAATAATAAAACGAAGCACTGGAACTCATGTGAAAAACATACATACCATTATGACAAAAGTTGAAATATCACGAATTTTAGATTTATTAATGATTTTTTGTTGTAACATCATTAATGTGTTTATGTTTGGTTGATTATTCATTTTACAGCTCCTTAAAAATATTATAAAACAAAAAACATAAAAGAATAATTATTCTTTTATGTTTTTTTACTTAAGTAAAGTTTGTTTGATTTTGTTGTTGTTCGTTATATTGATTTTGTTGGTTATTATTAGGTAACCCTCAAAGCATTAATTGAGTATTAATGCGTTTAATTTTTTTATAATTAGTAATGTAAATAATTACTCATGCAATAATCATTAATAATTCAATAACAAGAAAAATGTTTGTCATTAATGTTATTGAACTAATTTTAGAACTAATATCAGCATCAGTAATATGGCCAGTGCTAGCTAATGAAGCTCCGGTTGCGAAAATCCCAATTACTAAGATAAATCCTAAAACAAAGCGTGTAATTAGATAAACAAAAGTTCATCGATCACGATTACTGTTATAAACAGTTCTTTCGCTTAACATATTTTGAACTTCATTATGATGATAGTTATAAAATATATGTTGTCAGTTCGCACTAATGCTAGGATCTAAATTGAAGCCTTGATGTTGATTTGAAACAGGTGCTTCATCAGGATCTAAATTACGAACTAAAGCATTTAAAATTCTTTTATCATTTTTAATCGAAAAATAAATTATTATGTAGGCAATCATTCATACAAAATTTGATAAACCAATAATAACTCTAAGTACAGGGACTAACATTAAAATTGTAGATCCCATTACGACAAAAGTTCAAATATCACGAATTTTAGATTTATTCATGATTTTTTGTTGTAACATCATTAATGTGTTTAAAGTTGGTGCATTGTTCATTTTTTAATTCCTCCTTAACTGGATTTTAAATTTGTTAGCATTACTAATTTATTAAATCAATAATTAACTTAATTTAACTTTAACTCCAGGAGCCATTGTTGCTGAAATTACGATATTTTTTATAAAGTTTCCTTTAACAACATTTGGTCTAGATTTAACGATTGTTTCTAATAATAGATTGTAATTTTCTAATAAATTCTTTTTAGAAAAAGAAACTTTTCCTAAAATAGTATGTAAATTACCATCTTTATCAGCACGGTAAGTTATTTTACCTTTTTTGATTTCTGTGATTGCTTTTACTAAATCGTTAGTTACTGTTCCGATTTTAGGATTAGGCATTAAACCTTTAGGTCCTAAAATTTTTCCATAACGACCAAGTGCGGGCATCATTTGTGGACTAGCGATAATAACATCGTAATCGAAGTCAGCATCTTTCACAACTTCATCAATTTCAGGTTTTGAAACAACTTTATCAGTTTTAGTTAAAACTGCTGCTGCTGCTGTTGCTTCTTCACCCTCAGCTACTACTAAGATTTTTTGTGATTTACCAGTACCGTGTGGTAGCACTAATGCTCCACGAATTTGTTGATCAGCGTGACGTGTATCGATATTTAGATTAAAAACAATATTAACAGTTGCGTCAAATTTGACAACTGAAGTTTTTTTCACTAATTCGATTGCATCAATTGCTGAATAACGTGAATCAAGATCATTGTTTTTTAAAATTTCTTGGTATTTTTTACCCATGATAATCCCTACTTATCTTTCTTTGTTGGAGCTGGTGTAACACCTTCAACAACAATGCCCATATTACGAGCTGTACCTTCGATTATTTTCATCGCTTGATCAATATTATTTGTGTTTAAATCTGGTAATTTATATTCTGCAATTTTACGAACTGCATCTTTTGAAATAGTGGCAACTATTTCATTAGCACCAGTTTTTCCACCTTTTTTAAGTCCAGCTGCTTCTAATAATAGATTTGCAGCAGGTGTTGTTTTTAAGATGAAATCAAATGATTTATCTTCATATGCAGTAATAACAACTGGTACTACTGTTCCTTTACGGTCTTTCGTTGCATCGTTAAATTGTCTTGTGAATTCTGGCATACGAATTCCCAATGATGCTAATTCAGGACCTGGTTTAGCTTGTCCGCCTTTGAATTGCAGTTTAGCAATTCTTTTAATTTTTTTAGCCACGAGTATTCCCCCTTAGTTTTTCGGTTATAATATATAAATACTCTGCGTAGTAATAACGTTATTGTCGAGCATGTCTAGATAACTTCTACTCACTAAAATTTTAGTGTAATAAAAATTATATCATAGTCAAGTTAAAAAATCTACTTTTGGTAATTTATCTAAATGCTATTTTTGATGATTGGTTTAAATATAAATTTATTATACATTATATTACTATAATTTATTTTGGATAAAGGTTGATTCTAATCAATTAAAAAACCAAATTTAATTAATTTGGTTTTTTAATTTAAAGATGATTATTATTTTAATAGCTCAGAAAATTCATCATCGTCGAGATGTTTCATTCCAGTAGCGTTTTCAAATTCTCATTTATCGCCATCTTGAACTGTTGCTTTATAGATTGCGACATCATAGTTATTTTGAATATCTTCAATATGTTTTCAAGCAGATTTAAATTTATTATTAGTTTCTGCGTCTATGTCTTTTTCATTTCTGCCTTTAGTATCAATGATCAATACTTTTTTATTTTTATCATCAATTAATAAAAAATCTGGGAAAAATATAGATTTTTTTGCAAAAGTATTAAAATATTCTATCCCGTAAGATTGTCCACCAACACCATTACGAAATAAATGTATTTTATCATTATTTTTAAATTCAGCTTTAACTTCTTTGTAAAATTTTCGTTCTATTTCAGAGTCTAATCCAGCTTTATTGGATTTTAATTCATAAGAATTTAATTTATCCCAACCTTCTTCACCAAATTTTGTAGAATATTTAAATTGATTTGGTAATTTAAATTCTGTTTTACGCATATTTGATTTATCTACAATATATTGGTTTTTAATATATTGTAAATATTCAATAATGTTAATTCGTTTAGATTTTTTATGATCTTTTGCACTAACTTGGTAGTCGCTATTAGAATACCTTATAATAATGAATTTATAAAAATCTTTTTTCTTTATGTCTGGTGATAATATTTCAGCTATTTCATCCATGGCCAATGATTCGATATACTTATTTTTTAATACAGATTTATATTTTAAAAATATTACGAATAAATCATCTTTATTTGTAGAAAAATTTCAAGATGATTGTTGTTCCCAATTTTCTTTATTATTAACTTTCTTTAAAAATTCTTCAGGATTATTAATATATTCGGATTTTAATTTTAAAATTGCGCCTTCATTAATTATTTTGCTATATTTTTCCATAGCATCTTTTTTATTATCGTTAAAAACTTTTTTTATTTTAGTAGTAGCTTTTTTAGTAATATAACTTATTAATGTTGATGTATCTATCTCATTATCAAATGATATTTTATTTAATTTTAATTTTGAATCTTGTGATTTTATTGATTTATCAAAAAATTTAAGAGTTCCTGATTCCGTAATAAATTTTTCTTTTAATATTTTATGAGTATATTTTTTATCTTTTGTAAAAACAAAAGCATTATCAATTAATTGATTATCAAAATATTTAAAAAACGGATTTCGTAATATTCTTCCTAATGTTTGAATGTCGAATTTTGGAGATTTAGGTTCTCTTAATCTAACTAGAATATTTGCTCTCGGTAAGTCTCATCCAGTGGCAATCGCTTGTTTGAAAATCAGAATTTCAATCGGTGATTCATTATCTGTTAATATTTTTTTATCTTTAATACTTTTTTCAGCTGACAGTCATATTGCATAATTATATCCTTCAACATAGCCTTTTCTATCAAGGCTATTTCTAACTTCTCGTAAATAATAATCATCTGTATTAATGCCACTAAGTTTTTGTCTATCAGGTATTTGAATTAAAATTAAAGGTTTGTTTCGAATATTTCTATTGAAATAAGCTTCTTTAACATCTTTTTGTTTGTTAATGGCAGAAGATATTAATTGGTCAATTTCACTTTTAGAATCTAAATCACCATCAATAATTTTTCCAGTATTAACGACAACATTTTTTTTAATAGCACATTCTTCTCTTACTTCTTTCAAGGAAATTGTATAATCAGGATTATCTAGTGTAGCCGATATTTCAATTTGTTTGATAGGAGATATTGCGTTTAGAGCAGCTTTTTTAGTTTCAGAATTAATATTTTTAACTTCACGATGAGCTTCATCAATAATCAAAACAATCTCAGTATTATTAGTTTTAGTATTTTGAATTACTTTGAACAAATTATTTCTTTCGGAATCAATATTGGTTAAATTAGAATTTTTACCAAATAATGATCATCCGATAAAATAAACAGTATTTTCTTGAAACTTATCAATATTTTGCAAATATTTACCTTTTGATTTACTATCACCAGTACCTATGTATTCTGTATCAAAACCAGAAACCCAACCTTTATCTAAATATCCTGTGATTTTTTGATAACCTTGATAATCAAGCGCTCCTACTGATGGAGCGATAAATATAAAAGTTGTTTTTTTAGTTTGAAAAATTGGATCATCTAAATAATTATTGATGATCATTCCGGTAATTAAAGTTTTCCCAGAGCCAGTTGGTGATTGGAAAGAAAATGTATTATTTTTATGTAAATGTTTTATTGCTGCGCTTGATGCTCTTTTTTGGAATTCTAACTCTTTTATTTTTATACTCATGGTTTACTCCTTGAAATCTTTAATTGATAATTTTTTATTAAATTCATCTAAATAAAGTTGTTTGACTGAATCGATATCTTCAAAATCACCATTTTGTTTGTGCACTAGTTTTACTTTTAAATATTTCATACTATTATTAATTAAAGATTTTTGATCATTAGAATATTCTCATTTAAAAGTTTCGTTGTTTGATCCGTGGCCTTTAATAACGCGGTAAATTCTTTCACACGTAGTTTTTTTCGCAATATCATTTTCATTATTGGTTACTAAAATGAATTTTCTGTTTCCGCCATCTTCTTGGTTTAATTCCATCACGGCTTGTCCTGTTGTACCTGAACCTGCAAAGAAATCTAAAACTATAGCATTTTTATTTGAATGTAATGACAAAATTTCTTTAATTAATTTAACGGGTTTAGGAAAACTAAATTTTTTAAGTTCAGATTGTTTTGATATTTCAGTATTTTTAAATAATGCAGAAAAGTTTAGAGTTCCAGAACTTTGTGTTATATTTCTAATTAAATCATCTTTTATAAATGTTTGTTTTTTTAAATTTTCAATATATTGTTTTTTAAATATTCTTAATGTACCGTTGTCTTTTGTTTCTAAAATGATATCATTAATTTTATTTTTAAAAGATTCTTTATTTCAACGTCAACACAAATTATGTTTTTTAGGAGAGGCAACGAAATATCCTTTTCTACTATTTGGGGGGATATATATATTTTTTTCAAAATCTCAACTTGGATCAAATATAAAATCTTTTGTTTCTGGTTTATATGAAATATGAAATCCTAAATTAGGTCTTTGTCAAACATACTTACCATCTTCGCCTGCCGGAGAATTTAATTCTGTAGATTTTAAATATGTACCTCGATTATCTATTCCATATATTTTATTTTTATCTATATCTATATATATTTTTGCGATTGAAAAGAGATCTGATTTTTTATACATTAATATATATTGTTTTGTAGATGCTATATATTTATTATCAGATTGCCCGCCTGGTTTAGAAATTCAATCAAAATTAGCAATAAAATTATTTTCTCCAAAAATTTCATCCATCAAGACTTTTAAATAAGCTTGTTCATTATCATCAATTGAAACAAAAATAACGCCATCATCAGATAATAAGTCTTTAGCTATTTGAAGTCTTTTCTTAATAAAAGATAATCACTTTGAATGTTTATGAGGGTCATCACTACCCACAATTTTTTTAGTAGAGAAATCATCATTATAAATAAATTCTTTACCTGTATTATAGGGTGGGTCAATGTAAATTACATCAACTTTTACATTAGCAGTTTTCAACGCTTTTAGAGCATAGTAGTTTTCGCCTTCTATTAAGATATGATTATTGCTTGCGATTTCGGGGGGGGGGGGGGGGGTAATTGATAGGTGTTTATTTTCTTCTAACAAAACATAGTTTGATTTAAGTTTTTCATCAATTTCTGTGAAATTTAACTTCAAACCTAATGTGTCATTTAGTAATTTGTTTTTTATGTAGTCTATGTCTGCATTATTAATTCCGATTTCAATTAATGCTTTGGGTGAAAGATTTTGTAATTTTTTATATAGCTCTGATTTTTTCATTATTTATTTTACTCCTTGAAATCTTTAATGGATAATTCTTTATTGAATTCATCTAAATAAAGTTGTTTAGATGAATCAATATCTTCAAAATCACCATTTTGTTTGTGTACTAGTTTTACTTGCAGGTATTTAACACTATTATTAGTTAAAGATTTTTGATCTTTAGAATATTTTCATTTAATAGTTTGGTTATTTGATCCACAACCTTTAATGACGCGATAGATTCTTTCCCTAGTAATTTGTTTAGCTATGTTGTTTTCATTATTTGTTACTAAGATAAATTTGCGCTTTCCGCCATCTTCTTGGTTTAATTCCATTACTGCTTGACCTAATGTACCAGAACCTGCAAAAAAATCTAAAATTAAAGCATTTGGTTTGTGTCATAAAGTAATGCTTAAAAAATATTTAATTAAATTTATTGGCTTAGGATATGAAAAATCAATTATACCTAAATCACTTAATTCATATGTCCCATTTTCTGTAGTTGGTTCTTTATAATATTCAAATAATCTTGAAGTATTTAACAATTGATTAACAACATTAAAGCCTGTTTTATTTTTGCTATATACAGATCTTATAGATTCTGTTTTATTGGATTTAATAATAAATGTTGTCCCGTTTTTAATTTCATTATCTATTCTATTTTGCGATCATCTAGATTTAAATTTTATTATTAAATCATTTTCATTATATTTATTTTCTTGTTTTAAAAAAACACTACCTTTTTTAAATATTAGAATTTTTTCTAAATTAGCTTTATTCAAAAGTGGAGCTGTTTCAAAATCTGTCTTAATACCTTCGTGTATAAATAGGAAGTTATTTTTATTTTTTGCATACGAAATAATATATTCGGCATTTCTAAAAATTTTCTTTCCAGAATTGTTTTTATTCGTGTGGTGTGTTCTTTGTCAAATGAAATTAGAAATGAAATTTTCTTCTCCAAAAATTTCATCCATCAAGACTTTTAAATAAGCTTGTTCATTATCATCAATTGAAACAAAAATAACGCCATCATCAGATAATAAGTCTTTAGCTATTTGAAGTCTTTTCTTAATAAAAGATAATCACTTTGAATGTTTATGAGGGTCATCACTACCCACAATTTTTTTAGTAGAGAAATCATCATTATAAATAAATTCTTTACCTGTATTATAGGGTGGGTCAATGTAAATTACATCAACTTTTACATTAGCAGTTTTCAACGCTTTTAGAGCATAGTAGTTTTCGCCTTCTATTAAGATATGATTATTGCTTGCGATTTCGGGGGGGGGGGGGGGTAATTGATAGGTGTTTATTTTCTTCTAACAAAACATAGTTTGATTTAAGTTTTTCATCAATTTCTGTGAAATTTAACTTCAAACCTAATGTGTCATTTAGTAATTTATTTTTTATGTAGTCTATATCTGCATTATTAATTCCGATTTCAATTAATGCTTTGGGTGAAAGATTTTGTAATTTTTTATATAGCTCTGATTTTTTCATTATGGGTTTCATTCCTTTTTTAAATAACTACGAATATTTAATATGCATATATTATATATCATAATTATAAATTTATTGTCAATTAAATTGACAATTTAAAAAAATGTTAAAACAATCATATAAATTAATTCTTTATTTTAAATTTATGATAAAATAGTTATTATTATAAATATGAATTTAACAGAAAGGATCGGTAATTATGGATTCTAACATTAATATCAAAAACAGCAGATTGATATCTGAATTTTTTACGTTCATATATAAGTGGAAATCTAGTGAAGACAATTTTGCAAAAACAGAAAAAGAAATGGAAGAAATCAATAAAATACCTGATTCAGAATTAAAAAATTGGATTGATGAATTATATAAAGTTATTCAAAGTAAAATACAAAAAGTTATTAAAAATAAAATACTAATAAAAAATAATGATAAAATTGGTTTGAATCTTATGCCTAAACATATTCTTGAAACTAAATTAGAAGAATATGTAAATATTTATAATTATATAGATGTAGAAACATTGGCATATAGCTATCATTCATATATAACATCTTTAAAAAACATAGTGTATATTAAAAAAGAAAGCAAGGATAGAGATGCATATTTTAAAGATGTTAAAATCTTTATAACTTATTTAAATAGTATTTTAAAAAATTCAATTAATGACATAACAAAACATCATAAAGCAAAAATGTAGTAATAAAAAAAGCACAATTATTTGTGCTTTTTTTAAGATTTATTAATATCAGTTCTTCTAAATAAACTATTAATATATTTTGTAAATTTATTTTCAAACACTAAAAATTCTTTGGGATATCTTTGTTTAATATTAAACTTTAAAAATAAAGTTACTCGAGACATCATAACATCTTCAAAAAGTTTTAAATTATTATTATCTTTGTAAAACAAAATTTTTTGTTGAATTCATTCACTAACTTTATTAGTCATATTTTTACTAAATCAATAACTGTAAGTTTCTACAATAATATTTTTAAATAAAATTGACTCTTTATTAATTCTAATAATTTTATTAAATTGTATATAAGATGTTTTATATTTGGTTTGTAGTTCTGGAAAATTTAATTTATAAGCAAATTCTGTTTTAATTCTAGTCGAAGTAGTTATTGGTAATACTTGAACACAATCTTTATCTATACTAAGAATAACGCAAGGCCTTATTTTAGCTTCTAAAGTGCTTTTTATAGCATATCCATGATCGTTTTTAATCTGCATCATACCAGTGTTATCATGTGGTAAATAAGCCCATATAACATCTCATTTATAATATTGATTATTTTTCATGATTTTTTGCAACTGCTAATTTATGTTTATAAAAATTAGCAGTTGTTGAATAAAAGCGATTTAAAGAAATAGTATAATTATTAATTGCGTTAGATATATTGATTATGGATCCGGCTTGTACTTTCACAAATTCATTGAGTTTCATTTCTAATTCGTTATTAGCTATTTTAATATTTTCATCTTTTAAATCTGCGATGACTAATGTGATGGCTTTTAAAAAAGCAGTGTTAGATTTATTCATCGATTCCAGACCATTTTAATTAATATCTAAAATTTTCTTTAATCCACCGAAATTTTTAATATCATATTTAGCAAATAATTTTGTTAATTTTTTCTGTATTATTTGCAAATTAATGTAGTTTAGATCTAAATTATTTAATTCCATAAAAACTCCATTCTTATATTTTTAATAGAAAAACTATTATTAATTAAAATAAGTTTGTTTTTTACAAAATAGTGCTATACTATATTTGTTATTCGCGCAAACGTAGTTTGCGCCTTTTTTACGCTTTTTTTATGTTTTAGTTTTTTTACTTATCAAATAGTATAGCATATTTAAAGTCTTTATTACATTATTTGATTACATAATAAATATATTTGATTATTGATGTTCCACCATCACAGCTGTCGCATAACCAAAGAAACTCATTCATGAATTAACGTCATCAACATCAATTCGAATTGCAATAACCGCATTAGCACCTAAAGCATTTGCTTTATCAGTTAATTCTTTAACTAGTTCAGCTCGATAATTACGCATCATTTTTGTTTGGCCAACTAAACGACCACCAACTAATGATTTAAACCCAGAACCCATTGTAGAAAACATATTACGACTAACTACTAATGAAGCTGTTACAAAACCAACATATTTAACACTAGTGGCATCTTGAATAACGCCAGTAGTATAAATATGAACGTTGGGATTTGGTAATATTTCAACATTACTATTAGCGATATTTGATAAATTATTTTTTGACATATTATTTAACCTCTTTCTAGTTATTAAGACAATCTGCTTTACTATTTAATAATATCACTAATTATTAAATCTGATATTGTAGTAAAAAAAAGCACTATTATAAAATAGTGCTTTTTTAATTTTTATATTTAGTTTTATTATTTAATAATATTAGTACTCAGCTCTCATTGCTGTTGCATAACCAAAAAAGTTCATTACTGAATTTACGTCATCAACATCAATACGTAAACCAACAATTGCGTTAGCTCCCATATTGCGTGCTTTTTGCGTTAATTCTTGAATTAATTGTGAACGGTAGTTTTGCATCAATTTAATTTGACCTTCTAAACGGCCACCAATAATTGATTTAAACCCTGATCCCATTGTAGAAAACATATTACGACTAACTACTAAAGAGGCAGTTACTAATCCAACGTGTTCAATGGCTTTGGCATCTTGAGCGATCCCGGTAGTATAAATTTTTACATCTTGATTTGACATATTTGTATAACATCTCCTCTCATAAAAAATAAAATAATATCTTTTCCATTATATCATATAAAATATATTTTTTGAAATACGCACTTAATCCAAGACGCTATTTCAAACATCAATTCTTTTGCCAGCAGAAATATAATATAATGATTCACAAATACTAGTAACTTGGTCACCAATTCGCTCAATTGCGCGGAGCGCAATAATCGCTTTAACTTTGACTTTTAACATCGCATCAGTTTGTAATTCTCGTTTATAAGTAATTAATTTTTTTAAACTATCTTTATAATGTTTATCAACTTCATCATCTTGACGAATTAAATCAATAATTTTATCAACATCTTCAGAAGCTAAAATATTTTTTAAAGCTGCTAAATTTTTATAAGCACTATTAAAGACTTTTTTTAACAAGATTGCATATTCTGGTTTGTCATGATTATTAATAATAAAGAAAGCAATTGTTGAGGCATAATTACCTAAACGTTCCAATGATTTAGAAATTTGCGTATACGATAACGTACGACGTAAATCTTTTCCATTGGGATTTTGAGCAATCACAAAAGCAATATCATCTAATAAACTATTATAAATTCGGTGCAGTTCTAAACGATTACGTAATACTTCACTTGATAATTGATTGGAGCGCACATCTTTAGTAGTGCTTAAAGAACGTTTAATTAAATGATGTTCTTTAAGGACTAACTCATAAAATTCACCAATTAACATACTTAGTTGTCGAACACTGCGATTAACGATAGTTGGATTGTGAGACATATGAAACTCCTTATTTTTTTCTTTTATTTTAAATTATAGTTATAGTTGGCGCCCACGAATATAATCATCAGTTCGTTTATCTTTCGGAGCAGTAAAAATCTTTTTCGTTTTGTTCGTTTCGATCAATTCACCTAAATAGAAGAAAGCGGCTGTATCAGAAATACGTGCTGCTTGTTGCATTGAATGAGTTACGATCACAATTGTATAGTGACGTTTTAATTCGAGAATTAAACGCTCAATTTTTTTCGTTGCAATTGGGTCCAATGCTGAAGTTGGCTCATCCATTAATAAAACTTCAGGACGCATTGCAATGGCGCGCGCAATGCACAGCCTTTGTTGTTGGCCACCTGATAGTTCAACCGCTGAATGCGATAAGATATCTTTAACTTCATCTCATAGTGCAGCGCCAATTAAAGCATCTTTGACTAATTTTTCTAAAACTTTTTTATTTTTAACACCGTGTGCTTTCGGACCAAAAGCAACGTTATCAAAAATTGACATTGGAAAGGGATTTGGTTTTTGAAAAACCATTCCAACATGCGTTCTTAATGAGATAACACTTTGTTTCTTACGATAAATATCTTTTGACTCTAATTCAATTAAACCTTTTAGTTTAGTCCCAACAATTGTATCATTCATCCGGTTTAAACAACGAAGAAATGTTGACTTTCCACAACCAGAAGGTCCAATTAATGCTAAGACTTCTTTTGAATAAATCTTAATATTAATATTTTTCAGAGCTTGTTTTTCACCGTTCTTATATCAAAAACTGAGATCTTTGACTGCAAAAACAGTATTTTTTTTAGAACTATGTAGTTGCGTTTTTTCGTTTAGCATTTAAATCTCCTTTGATTGATTGTTTTAATGAGTGATTAATGATTTTAATTTTAGTCGGTTTTTTTAAATGATGAATAGTACGCTTTACTAGTTTTAAAATACTTTCATAATGATGCGCTATTAAAGTAATTATCAAAACAAAGATATACGTAATCAATGCCGAAGCATATGCATACGCTAATGCTTGTTTTGAGCTAAAAGTTGAATATATTGCATAATATAACATTCGTGAAGTTAGCGTTTGTCCAGGATCATAAATTCCAACCCGATGAGCAACTAAACCAACTGTTAAATAAACTGGTGCTGTTTCTGATAAGATTCGTCCAATTGATAATAATACACCACTAATAATTCCTGACATTGCATTCGGAATAACAATTTTAGTGATTGTTTCTCATTTACTAGCACCTAGTGCATAAGAAGCATAACGTAATTCGTTGGGAACAGTGTTTAGAGCGGCTTCAATCGCCAACGTTAACATTGGAATAATAACAATCGTCATCGTTAAAGCACCCGCTAATAACGACCCGGCTTTTCAAGTGTGGCCTAAGTGGAATGTTTGGAGAAAGAAAATCATTCCAAACATTCCAAACAAGATTGATGGCGTTCCTCCAAGGGAAGATATGAAAAAGCGAATTGTTTTAATTAGCAATTTATTTTGAGCAAATTCATTTAAATAAATTGCTGTTGCAATTGCTAATGGTAGTGCGATGAAAATACTCAACATAATTAATAAAATTGTTGTTCCTAAAACACTACCCATTTCGTGATGTCCTGGTTCAGAAAATCCATAATTAACAAAGGCTTTAATTCCGCCAATAATAATATCGAGTGATATTCAACAGACAAACCCAATAATAACACCAAAACAGAATATTTCTAATGCTAATCGTAAATAGTCACTAATATGACGTCACTTGTATTTGGCTTGCCGGCGCATATATTTGAAAATATTTTGGTTTTTTCGTAATGGCGCCGTAATTCAATTTAAACTATAATCAATTAGTTCAAGCATTATTTTGAAACCAGAAATTATATAAAAGAAAAGATGATTAATTAAATTAAAAGGCATCAATAAATAATGTTTAATAATTAATAAGATTTCTTTAGATTGTGCGATTCATGTTTTTTTAACATTAGTAGTTACTGTCACTTGATCATTATTATGATTTGCAAATTTTAATTTTAACGGTTTTTTAATATATTTCATCGTAAATAAAACATTAAAAATCATAATAATAACAAATAAAGAAATCCCCGCAGCAAATAAACCACTTTTACTGCCTCCGGCATCAGAACCCATATAATAAGCAATATTCCCACCTAAAGTATTTAGTGAGGAATTAAAAATGCTTCAAAAACCATGTAGTTGATGTAAGTTAGAACCGGATAAAATTAATGATACGGCCATCGTTTCACCAATAGCTCGACTAGTTGCTAAAATGATTGCTGGTTTTAAACCTGGTTTTAATAATTTTTTAACAACGTGATAAATTGAATAAGTTTTTGAATTACCTAAAGCTAGCGTGCTATCTAAATAATGGCGCGGAATTGAATTTAAGTAATTAAAAATAAAGGAAATTAAAATTGGTAAAATCATAAACGTTAACATTAGTGCAGCTGTGAAAACGTTAGCACCATCAGTTGTTGGATTATTAAAATGAAAAATTCATTTTGAAATATGACTTAATTGCGTTAGTGCAAACAATCCAAAAATAATTGAGGGAATCCCTGCTAAAATTTCAATAAAGATACGAAATACTTTTCCCATTTTTTGCAGTCGGTATTTTAAAAAGATATTTGCTCTGATCGCCAACGGCACAGCAATGAAAATTGCTAGTGTCGTTGTCACAAAAGTAATTAACAATGGTCCCCAAATTCCAAAATGACCACTGTCAGGATTGAAATTACTTGATAAGAAAATACTTTTAAAACCACGTGCTCTAATTGAAGGCAGTGCTTCTTTCAACATAAAGATGAAAATGATTAATAAAAGACTAGCTAAAAATAAAGAAATACCCGCAACGCTATATTTAGCAATTTTATCTTTACGAATTTTGCTTTTAGATAAATCTTGATTTTGTTCTTTGGAACTTAACATTGTTTTAGCACTTACCTTTCATTAACTTTTAATTCCGAAAGCATATTGATGATATTTGTAAAGTGGGTCAGTTTTAGTTGTTGCATTATACAATTCGATGTCACTATAACTATTATTAATTGTAATTATTTGGTCTTTAATTTCTTGAGCTGTTAAATTAACAAAACCATCACGGGCAACAATTGATTTGTCACCATTAATTAATTGGTCATTTAAAATGAAAATTAAAAACTGTTTAATGTATTTAATATTTTTGTTGTTATATGAGAAAGCCGCGTTGAATGGACGGACTCATTTATAAATTCCGGCTTGTGCATTTTTGATTGTTGGTTTCATAATTGTTGGTTTTGAATCGGTTGTGTTGGCGAAGCCATTGATCTGACTCACAGAAACAGTGTGAGAACTATTTTTAAGCGCATAACCGAGTGATAAATAAGTAATCGACCCTAAAGCTGCGTTTAGTTTATTTAACGCTTGAGAGTTAGATTCGTTCGTTGTTTTGATATTACGATGATCATGGTTTTTATCAGCTTTTGAAAAAGTGACTTTAGCTAATTTTGATAGACCGTTAAAAAAAGCTTCGCTAGTTCCACTAGCGGATGCTCCGCCAGTTCGGCCCATCGGCAATAAATTAGTGTCGGTGTCACTTTGGGCTCAACTATTCTTGATTAGTTGAGCTCAAGAAATGCGTTGACCTTGGTAAAGATGCGCTAAAGCTATCGCATTAACAATCAAATCATGTTGGTCATTTTTGTCAATTAGTTTTTTTGGGAGATGAATCACAATTGCAATTGCATCTTTGTTCAAAGTAATTGTGCGACTATGATGGTTACTTCACGCCGCTTTATTAGCTGGGTTATTTAATATGTCATCTTCTTTATTACTAGACATATTTCCTAAGTCAGCATTTTCATGAACAGCATCACTTAAACCTTTACCAGAACCACCACTAGTAACATCAACTAAAATTTTATCTTTTTTAACAAACTCGTAAGCATAATCTTTCATTACTGGTAAAACTGAAGAAGAACCTGTTGCTGATAATTCTGTTAAATTTGACGTTCAGCAAAAAATGCTAATAAAACTTAGAACTAAACCAAGCGATAATCAGATATATAAAATTTTACGCATAAATATGCATCCCCTCACAACTTAAATTTATACCCCAAGTTTATTATAAAAATAATTAGATATCAAGTTTATTATTATATATAGATGTTAATATTATTTAACATTTGGTTTTTCAAAAGAAATTGCCCCAAAAAGCTGGTTTTCAAGGTCTTTTAATAAACGTGTTTGCGCGAAGCGTTCTAAGACGCTAATATCAGAATGTAATTTATGATATTTTTTAGCAATTGCTAATCAATATTCTTGATATGATAAGGGGTCGCTTAAAATAATGTCAGTAATTCCATAATGGTTTGCTAATGCTGTTTGGTAATTTTTATATAAAAATTTTAAACAAGCATTAGCTACCAAATCAAGTGGTAGAATTGTTTGCTTAATACTGTTCATTCAAGCTAGTGATAGGGCGGTTTTTTGATTATTAAACTTTGGTCATAAAATTCCGGGACTATCAATAATATCAATTTGATGTGGTGTTTTAATTCATTGTTGATTTTTAGTTACACCTGGTCGGTTGGCAACGACGGCAACTTTTTGTTGCGCTAAAGCATTAATTAATGTTGATTTACCAACGTTGGGAATTCCCATAATTAAAACGCGTAAACGGGGTTTGATAATCCCGCGTTTTTTTTCTTTGGCAATTTTATCAACTAAAATAGTTTTAATTCGCGCCACTAAACGATTCATCATGCCTTTATTAACTTTTTTTAAATCGATAGTAGTGATCATTTTTTTATCATTACGAAATTTATTAATTCATAATTGAGTAATTTCTGGATCAGCTAAATCGGTTTTAGTTAATAAATAAAGTGCTGGTTTCGTATTAATAATATCTGATAGTTCTGGATTAAGACTAGCTTCGGGTCCGCGGGCATCTAATAAAACAATAAATAAATCAATTAATTTACGTTTTTCAATAATTAGCCGTTTTGCTTTTGCCATATGTCCTGGATATCATTGGATTACTTTTTCCATATTTTACTACCCCCTTTAAATTTAATTATACATTTTTATTATTTTATCATAAGTTTGGTGTTTATTTTGCTATTAAAATTAAAAAAAGAGACAATTTTTAGTCTCTCCTTTTTTTAATGTTGTAAAAACATATGGTGCCCGAGGCCGGACTCGAACCGGCACAGGATAACTCCCGGGGGATTTTAAGTCCCCTGCGTCTACCTATTCCGCCACCCGGGCAAAAGTAAATGCTTGATTATTTTCTTTTAGATGCAATAACCAGCATTACTATTTTATCAAAAAAAATAAAAAATACAATAGTAATTTAATATTTATTTTAAAATAAAACCTTTATTATGAATTGAGTGGATATATTCTTGGCTGATTTTTTGTCTTAAACGGAAAATATATTGGGACACTAAACGTGATTGATCTTCCTTATATCCCCATACTTCGCTTAAAATCATCTCTTTCGAAACAAATTCACCAGCATTAATAATTAGTAATTTTAATAGTTCGAATTCAGTTTGCGATAAATTAACTTTTTTATCTTTAATATAAAATTGACGATTAATTAAATTAATATGTAAATCTTGATAATATAAATCAGTATCTTTTAAATAGCGATCTGATTTACGACGCAAGACATTTCTAATCTTTGCCATAATGTAGGCGTCGGAATTATCAATTGACATAATATAATCAATTGTTTTATTAGATAATTTAATCGCTTCGGTTTCGGAAAAAGATTTTGTTAAATAAATTGAATGGACATGTAAATTACGTTTCCGTAATTTAGTGAACCAAGCATTTGTTATTTTTGATAAACGAGTTCATTCAAAAATAATAACATGGACTTTTTGATCGATTAAACTATTTAATTCTTTACTATTGATAAAATTAACTTCAATTTTATAATAGCGTTTAATTTTAATTATTAAGTTTTTAATTCTACTACTATTACTGTGATCGTCGTTGACAATTCATATTTGAGCTTTTGTTTTCATATCTGGAATATGAATAATTATTTAATTCTAAAAATAGGTTCGCCAACTTTTACTTTACCTAATTTTAAAACTTCAATTGTATGTGAATCTAGCGTATCGCTAGTAATTACTATTGGCGAAATAGTACTTTTAGCTTTTTCTTTAACTAATTTTAAATCAACAACAGTTAATGGGTCTCCTGCTTTAATACTGTCACCTTGTTTAACTAGGATGTCAAATCCTTTGCCATCCATAGCAACAGTTTCTAAACCGATGTGTAATAGAATATTAAAGCCTTTTTTATGTTTGATTCCATAAGCATGTCCTGATGGAAAGACCGCTCCTAAAACACCATCGATTGGTGAAACAAAATTACCATTATCAGGAATAATCGCTACTCCATCACCAATAATTTTATCTGAAAATACTTGATCCGGCACTTCGCTAATTGATACGATTTTACCAGAAACTGGTGCGCACACTATAACATCTTTTTTACGAGAAAATAATCCCATATTCAATTCCTCCTCAGGAAAATAATTTATACATAACTAAATTATTATAACAAGTTTTTTTAATTTGTAAAACAAAAATCAAAAAATCCAAAAAGATTGAATTATTTTTCATCTTTTTGGATTTTAAAATAGATCGTTATTTTTGGCCAGATTTTAGATAATCATTAATTCGCGAACGTACTACGTTTGCTTTTCCACCTAAAATAACTTGAATACTTTTAGTGCCTTTACCAACGATTCCAAAGGAACCAAGTTTTTTCAATAAAGTTTCATCAACTAATGTGGCATCATTTAGTGTAACTCGTAGACGGGTTGCACATGCATTAACTAGTTTTAAGTTAGGAGCTCCTCCGAGCGCTTTAATAAAACTGCGTGTTTCGGACAGTTTATCTTTTTTAGGTTTATTATGTTCCGCGGCAACTTGTTCTTGCTGTAGAGCTTTATAATCAGCTTTTGTTAGCATTGTCAAGTTGTCTTCTTCATCATCTGTCCGTCCTGGGGTTTTCAGATCTCATTTTTTGATCGCTCAATAAAAGACGAAGTAATAAATTGGAATTAATGGTAATCCCACAACTAGAATCATATAAGGTTTTGTTCCTATGTTGAATGGTAATCAACCATAAATACATCAATCAATAACTCCGCCAGAGAAAGTCATTCCAACATGAGCGCCTAAAAGACTTAGTGTCATAAATGAAAATGCTGCCATAACAGCATGGAACCCTCAGAATAATGCTGGTGCTAAGAATAAGAATGTGAATTCAATTGGTTCAGTAATCCCTGTTAACATTGAAGTTAGAGCTGCTGAGCCAATAATCCCCGCTGCTTCGCGGCGGTATTTTGGTTTAGCACACATAATCATTGCGGCTGCACATGCAGGTAAACCAAAAATCATTGTTGGATATTGACCTTGGTCGAAACGACCAAGGTTGAGGCCGAAGAGATTTTTTAAATCAATGAAGTTTATTGAATTGTTGTCTGCTCCGAATCACATATTAATGTCTCCACTAAAATTGAAGTTCTGTAATGTGATTCCGGCAAGTGCTAAATCTGTACCTAATGTATCACCTTTATGAATCGCAATTGCTTGACCAGCAATACGTAAATGTCCAGAAGCGATTGCTCTTGTATGTAGACTTAATGTTCCACCGGCTTCAGAAAATCATAATGGTGTATAGAAAGCATGGTGTAATCCAAATGGTGTTAGTGCTTTTTCGATATAACCAAACACAAACGAATCCATTCCGCCGGGTCATTTGGCGGAATGATTCCCAAAGGATGCTAATCCTTGTCCAATATATGGTCAAATTAATAGGAATACTAATGCGACAGGAATCATTACTAAGAAAGTAATAATTGGTACAAAACGAATTCCTGAGAAAAATGAGACAATTGGGTGAAATTCTACTTGATAGAATTTATTGTATAAGATGGCCGAAATTGCTCCGACGACGATCCCGCCAAAAACCGAAGTTTGTAATGAGACAATCCCATCATTGTTATTAAAAATCGGTGCTGCTCAATCATTTTTTCAAAATAAACTAGCTGACACAATATTATGAGCTGAGTCATAATGTGGTGTAATCAACGCTCCTTGAGCGGCGTTGAATACTAATCAACCAACAACAGCAGTTAATGCTGCCCCACCCGCATCAGATGTAAACGTAATCGCAATTGCGACCGCAAACATGATCGGTAAGTTTCCAAAGACAACGTCTCCAGAACCTTTGATGAAATTAGCAAACGTTATAAAACTATTTAAACCAGCGCTAAGATGATCAATTCCTTGATTTTGTGAAGCAACGATGTTAACCATCGCGCTCCCAATACCAAGAAATAATCCCGCAATTGGTAGTAATGAAATCGGTAGCATAAATCCACGCGATAATTGGGAAATTCTCTCTTTCATTTTTTCACTCTCCTTAATAAATTTTTAATTTTGAGAAAAAGGCTCTCAAAACCATTATATAGGGAATTTCGAAAAAAGAAAGCAGTAATCTCTTTTATGAGCTAATTATTGATAATTATGGTTGTAAAAGCATTTTAATGACTAAAATTGATCTAAAAACCAAAAAAAGGTCAAATTTTAATTTAACCTTTTTTTATGTTCGAATAATTGTTATTTTGTTGGCACTTTAAGCTGCTCATTAATTCGCGAACGAACAACGCTAGCTTTTCCACCTAAAATAACTTGAATACTTTTACTGCCTTTACCAACAATTCCAAAGGAACCAAGTTTTTTCAATAAAGCTTCATCAACTAATGTTGCATCATTTAGTGTAACACGTAGACGGGTTGCACATGCATTAACTAGTTTTAAGTTAGCGGCTCCTCCGAGCGCTTTAATAAAGCCTTTGGTTTCAGCAAGTTTAGTTTTTACTGGGCCTTTTGTTGCATTATCGACTTGATCTTGCTGCAGTGCTTTGTAATCTGCTTTAGTAAGCATTGCAATTCCTGAATCGTCTTCTTCAGACCGACCCGGAGTTTTCAGATCTCATTTTTTGATGACGTAATAAAAGACAAAGTAGTAAATTGGAATCATTGGTATTCCAATTAAAATTACCATGTAAGCTTTTGTACCTAAGTTGAATGGTAATCAACCATAAATACATCAATCAATAATTCCACCAGAGAAAGTCATTCCAACATGGGCGCCTAAAAGATTCATTAACATGAATGAGAAGGCAGCCATAATTGCATGGAATCCTCAGAATAATGCTGGTGCTAAGAATAAGAATGTGAATTCAATTGGTTCAGTAATCCCTGTTAACATTGAAGTTAGGGCTGCTGAGCCAATAATTCCCGCTGCTTCGCGGCGGTATTTTGGTTTAGCACACATAATCATTGCTGCAGCTGCAGCTGGTAATCCAAAAATCATAAATGGATATTTACCTTGGTCGAAACGACCTAGGTTTAAACCAAAGAGATTTTTTAGATCGCCAAAGTTGATCGAATTATTGTCTGCTCCGAATCACATATTAATGTCTCCACTAAAATTAAAGTTCTGTAATGTGATTCCAGCAAGTGCTAAATCTTGACCTAATGTATCACCTTTATGAATCATGACAGAGGCACCTGCGATATGTAAGTGACCAGAGGCAATTGCTCTTGTACCTAGATTTAGCGTTCCCCCAGCTCCTGAAAATCATAATGGTGTATAGAAAGCATGGTGTAATCCAAAGGGGATTAGTGCTCTTTCGATATAACCGAAAACGAACGAATCCATGCCGCCCGGTCATTTAGCCGAATGATTTCCAAACCAAGCCAATCCTGATCCAATATATGGTCAAATGAATAGGAATACTAATGCTAGTGGAATCATTACTAAGAAAGTAATAATTGGCACAAAACGAATTCCTGAGAAAAATGAAACAATTGGGTGAAATTCTACTTGATAGAATTTATTGTATAAAAGTGCCGAAATTGCTCCGACGACTATTCCACCAAAAACCGAAGTTTGTAATGATAGTATCCCATCATTACTATTAAAGATTGGTGCTGCTAATCCTTTTTGTCAAAAAACATCAGCATTAATTAAGTTATGAGCTCCATCATAGTGACCTGTGATTAGTGCTCCTTGAGCGGCATTAAATACTAATCAACCAACAACAGCAGTTAATGCTGCCCCACCCGCATCAGATGTAAACGTAATCGCAATTGCGACCGCAAACATGATCGGTAAGTTTCCAAAGACAACGTCTCCCGAACCTTTGATGAAATTAGCAAATGTTATGAAACTATCTCAACCAACAGTTAGGTGATTAATTCCGTGAAAATGTGAAGCAACGATGTTGACCATCGCACTCCCAATTCCAAGAAATAATCCCGCAATTGGTAATAATGAAATCGGTAACATAAATCCGCGAGATAATTGGGAAATTCTCTCTTTCATTTCTTTATTGCTCCTTTTAAAAATTTATAACATTTTAAAAAAATAAAAAATGTTATTATTATTTATTTTTTTAGTATATACGTAGATAAATTTATAAAAATCTATTAATTTTTTTAAATTTGAGAAAATAGTTCTCATTTTTCATTGTATAACAAATTATAAGAAAATGAAAGTAATACATTAAACAATTTTATAATTATAATTCAAATAATGCCGAAACAGCAATAATTACTGATAAAATCCCACAAATGATCGCAAAACTTGGTTGCCCTTTAGCAAAGAAATTCATTTTTTTATCAGCTTCTAATTCGACTGCTGCACGACGTTTTTTAGAAAAACGTTCTTTATAATTATCTTTTGATTTATGCGAAAAGCCATCACGAATATTAATATCTTTAATATGTTGGTTACGGACAATCAACAATTTACTACTTGATCTTAAATATCATCATAAACAAAGAGCGGCACAAATTATCATTGATGAAAATCCAATAATCGCTCCTCATAAAATATCACCGCTATTAATTAATATATGTGTCATTATTTACCATTTCCTTTATTAAACTTGTCAACTAATATTTGAACTTCTTCAGCAGTTTCACAATCAAGTGCGCGTTGCGCTAATGCTTTTGCATCAGGCATATTGATTTGAGCAATTTGAGCACGTGTGCGAAGAATTGAAGATGCTGACATAGATAGTTCGTGAATTCCCATTCCGATTAAAATTGGTACAGCAGAGACGTCGCCTGCCATTTCGCCACACATTCCAGTTCAGACGTTATGTTTTTTACCAGCTTTAATAACATTATTAACTAATGTTAGAATTGATGGGTTTAATGGTTGGTATAAATATGCAACCGATTCATTCATTCGATCAGCTGCCATTGTGTATTGAATTAAATCATTTGTTCCGATTGAAAAGAAATCAACATATTTTGCAAATTTTTCAGCTAACACAGCAGCTGCAGGAATTTCAATCATCATTCCAACTTCAATATTTTGGTCGAATGAAATTTTTTCACTAGTTAATTCTGCTTTAATTTTATCCAGAAAAGCAATTGATTCTTTTAGTTCTTGCACAGTTGCAATTAAAGGAAACATAATCGCAAGTGTTCCGTGATTTGACGCACGTAGTAATGCTCTTAGTTGTGTTCTAAAAATTTCTTTACGATCTAAGCATAAGCGAATTGCGCGATAACCTAGGAACGGATTCATTTCTTCGGGAAACTTAAAGTAGTTTAATGTTTTGTCCCCACCAATATCTAGCGTACGAATAATCACACGTTTGTTGCCCATTAAAGTTAATGCTTGTTTATACGATTGAAATTGTGTTTCTTCAGTTGGTCATTCAGTACTGTCCATATATAAAAATTCTGAACGGAATAACCCAACTGCTTCTCCACCAACTTCAACAACTGGTAAAACATCATTAGGATTACCAATATTAGCAGCTAATTCAATTGCAATATTATCTTTTGTAAAAGTTGCAACGTTAATATATTTTTTTAATAATTCTGCTTCAATAGCTTGGGTCTTAATTAAATTTTTATGTTTAGTAATTTCTGCTTCATCAGGCGCGATAATTACATAACCATCATTACCATTAATAATCATTACTTGACCATCTTGACAATTGTTAGTAATATTTTTCAATCCTAATACAGCAGGAATTCCTAGTGAGCGGGCCATAATAGCAGCATGTGATGTGCGACCACCAATGTTAGTGGCAAAACCTAGGACATATTTCTTATTTAACACCGCAGTTTGTGATGGTGTTAAATCTTCACTTACTAAAATAACTTGTTCACTAATAGCACTTAAATCAACTTCTGTTTTATGAGCAATAATTAGTTGCATACGATGACAAACATCTTTAATGTCGGCAGCGCGTTCTTGCATATAACTATCATCCATATTAGCAAAGATATCAACATATTTTTTTTGAACTTGAGCTAATGCGTAAGCGACGTTACAATTATTAGCTTCAATAATTTGTTTCATTTCTTTGATCATTGTTGGATCTTTGGCAATTTGTAAATGAGCATTAAAAATTGCTAATTTATCTTCGTCTAGATTATTTTTAGTAGCATTCTTAATTAAGTCATTAATTTGTTTTTCAGTTTCTAAAATAGCAGCATCTAATTTACTAAATTCTGCTTTTGGATCAGCTTGCTTTTTACTAAGATCTAATTCTTCTTCAATAATACGTAATACTTTGGCTTGGGCAATTCCCTCAGAAGCGTTAATACCTTTGATTATTTTGTTCATAAAGGTCTCCTTCAATATCATTTTTTTATATAAAAAATAAATATACGATAATCTTATTCTACTACCTTTTAGTAAAAAATGCTAAAAAAATAAAAAAAATAACAATTTAATGTTATTTTTTTTATTTTTTTCTTCTTTTTTTATGCTTTATTAAATAATTTTATTAGACTGCATTACTTCTTTGATTGCTGCGATTGCTGCATCAGAGTCGTTACCGTCAGCTGTAATTTCAAATTCAGAACCAGTTTTAACTGCAAGTGCCATAACATTCATAATTGATTTTAAATTAGCTGTTTCACCATTAGCTAATAAAATAATTTTTGAATTGAACTTTGAAGCAGCTGAAACTAATAATGAAGCTGGACGAGCATGTAATCCAACAGGATCTTTAATGATACCTTTTAACGTTGACATTATATTATCTCCTAAAATATAGAAATATTTGTTTAATTTAATATGGTGTATAAAAATATACAAATGGAGCGGGTGAAGGGAATCGAACCCTCACAGTCAGCTTGGAAGGCTGAAGTTCTACCATTAAACTACACCCGCAAAATAGTAATAATAATTATATAACAAAAATTTATTTTGTCAATCAATATTATTACTAGAATTATATAAATAATATAAATTAGTCGTTTCTAAACGATATGGCGCGCCTACCAGGACTTGAACCCGGAACCTCTTAGTCCGTAGCCAAACGCTCTATCCAATTGAGCTACAGGCGCATATATGGAGGTGCGAATCGGATTTGAACCGACGATCAGGGAGTTGCAGTCCCACGCCTTACCACTTGGCTACCGCACCGATTTACACCAAAATATAATATCATAAAGTTAACAAAATTACAATTAATTTAATTGCTTATTTTGATTTGAAAAAATTTGTATTATTTATTTTAGAATCAAAAATATATTCTAATTCCTGATAACTATTAATATTATTAAAATCATTATAGATATAGTAGTTTTGATTCTCCTTCGGAAATTTTAAAACTTGTTGTTGTAATGGCTCGTTTTTAAAGTAACCTAATCCATCGCTTCCGTCTAAATCAGCCGGTGAAGTTACTTTGTCATAAAGCGATTCAGCAACTGGCATATAGTTAACATATTGAAAATTTGAATATGCTTTATTTTCTAAAAAATTAATAAAACGATAAACATTATTTAAACGAGTCCCGCCAACATATTTACTAATCATAATATTATCAACTGCTAAATTATTAACCGCCGGAGCGATATAGGCAAAATCAGTTGCTTTAATAACATCGCTACTATCATCTAGATTTAAATAAGAAGTAATAGCATCGCCATTGTAGCCCATCATTGCATTAGCATGTGTTGGCCCATAGTAACTGAAATCATCAGCTTGAGTTTGGTCCATTCTTTTAATGGGGCGAACTTTAAAGTTTTTGCTATCTTTAGCACTAAATAAATCCATAAAGTCACCATAACTATTATTAGCCATATTTTTAATAGCATTGACTTTGATGTCACTGTTTGGATTTGGATTGTTGTGTGTGTTGTGTAATACATTGTGAACATTATTACCAATTAATAATAGATTTCTTAAATCGTTGTTAAAATCTAGTTTTGGTTGGAAAAAGTTTTTTGATGTTCCAAAAATATTATGATGATCACCAGTTTTACCATTTTTAGCAATTGTGTAATAAGGATTTCCTGTAATTAGGAAATCTAGTGTTTGCACTCAATTTCACGTATTGTTAAAATGATTGTTTGATAATTTGTTAACAATTGAGCTATCTGGCATAATTGCACCATGGTTTTGATAGTCACTAAAGTTGTAAGTAACTGTTATAAATTGTCAAAAATACGGAATTGAATAGTTAAACATATTCGGGTTATATGCTGCTAATTTTGAATATAACTGCTCTGTTAAGAAGTTTTTTTCAAATTTTTGGCCATCATCGCCTTTAGTATTTTTTAAGAAAGTTAATTTATTATAATCAATTTTTTGCACTAAATTATTAGTAATGAAGTTATTAGTCATATAATCACTAGGAATTATAATGTCATAACTTTTGGGATTTAATAATAATTGAGCTCGCATTTCTTCATTAGTATTAATCGAATCAATATGAACTTTTAAATGGGTTTCTTGTTGAAACTCACTAATAATATCAGGATTAATATAATCATCAAAAGTTGTTAAATAAATATCACTACTAAAAAATTTATGATCTAGAGCTAAAAATAATGTTGAAAAACCGACTGCTCCAACGAGTGATAATGATAAATATCATTTAAAGTTTTTCTTCATTATTGTCACCTCTTTTTATTTAATCAATGTTGTCTGACACAACGAATGATACTAGTAATTGATAAAATAATAATGATAATACTAGAGAAAGCCAAAGTATATGCTTTGATTCCTTTAGACATTGAATAAATTATTGTTGATACTGTATCGTAATGATTTCCAATTGCAAATTTTGTAATTACAAAATCATCAAAAGACATCATAAAGGTAATCGCACAAGCACCAACGATGGCTGGCATCATATAGGGAATGACAACATTAAATAAAGTTGTTATTTTTTTAGCGCCTAAGTCAGAACTAGCATGAAATAAATTTTCATCGATTTTTTTCATTCGTGGTCACATCGTTAAAATTGCATAAGGAATATTGAAAACAATATTAACTAATATTGTTGCAAACAATCCTTGATGAATACTAAAAGCAGTAAAAATGATTAAAATTAATAATAAAAACATTAGTCCTGTAATAATATCCGGCATTGCAATTGATCAATTTAGAGTTTTTAAAACAAAGTTATTGATGCGTTTATTGTTACGACGCATTGCTAAAATAACATTAAAACTAAAGACAACTGAGAAAAACATCCCAATTAAACTAATCATTACTGTTAGTAAAATTGCTTTTAAAAATGAAGCATGATGTAATAAACTATGGTAATTACTAAATGTAAAGTGGTGAAAAATACTTAAAATGTTTCCTTTTGCACTAGGAGCATTAAATGATCAAATGACAATAAAAGTTAATGGTAAATAAATCATCATTAAAAATATATAGAGATATAATCTTTTAAACATTGCTATCACCACGATAACTATGTTTAAAAATTAAATTTAATAACATTTTGAATAAACCATAAAAACTGAAAATAACAACACAGCTAATAATTGTGATTGTGATTGCTAAATTAATTAGATTTTGGTTAACTGAATTATAAATTGTTTGCCCAATCATAATATGATTGGCCCCGATAAATTGCGGAATAGTTACTGAGGTAGCTAGTGCTAAAAAAGTCATTGTGATTCCTGAAATAACTCCAGGTAAAATCAAAGGAATGACAACTTTATAAAAAGTACCTCAACGTTTAGCGCCTAGATCATAACTAATTTCAATTAAGTTTTTATTGATTTTACTCATAACAGTATAGATTGGAATAATCATTAATGGTAGGAAAATATAAATGCCACCAAGCACTAAACCGATGCTACTTTGAGTAAAAATTGGGTTGAATAAAAAGTCAAATAATGTTTTTAAACCAATTAATTTCATTAAAGCATTAATTCACATCGGTAAAGTAGCTAAAAATAAAATTTGGCGTTTTCAAAAAGTCGACTCTAAATTATGTAAATAGTAGCAAAAAAAGATTGCTAAAACAACACAAATCATTGTTGTAATAAATGAAATTAAAAGTGAGTAAAAAATAATGTTTCAAAAATTAACAATATCATTAGCTTGACGATAATGATGAAATGAAAAAGATCAGACGATTTTTTCTAAATCATAATTAGTAAACGACATAATAAATGTTAAAATAATTGGAATAATAATAAAGATTGTTAAGAAAAGAAAATATGGTCAAAGTTTTAGTTTATTCGACATTTTCAACATATTCATCAATAATGATTGATGATGACTTTCAATAAATTCCCACTAATGGTGAATTTGGCACATCATCAATATAAGCTTTATAAGTAATGCCATCTTCAGCAGCAATATAAATTTCAAAATAACCATCTTTTTCTAAACGACGAATAATTTTTCCTTTTAACATTATTTGTGGATCTTTAATATTTGTTACTTTTATATTGTGCGGATCAATTTTAATCACTAATTTAGCATCTAAATATGCTTCTAAATTAGTGCTTATTTCATACGTATGATGATTTCATTCAACGTGGTCTTTATCAACTACAGCAACGTTATATATGTAAGTACTGTTGTCAAATGGTTTCATAACATGAACGTTGCTAGCATTTCATTTGATAGCAACTTTTTTTGTTTTTGGTTTAGTTGTAGCATTAACTAAATAAGTTCCTTCATTAGTTGATATTGTAATTGAGAATACACTACCTTGGTATTCAGTATTAATCACAGTCCCATTAATGAAACCTTTATTATAAGCCACAATTTTAATATCTTCGGGTCGAACTAATACATCAACTAAGTTACCTGTAATTAATTTTGTATTAACTGATCCAAATTGATATTTATTATTATTTCATTTGATCGTTTGATCATCAACAACGACAGCATCTTCAATGATGTTTGAATTACCAATAAAGTTAGCAACTCATTCATTTTTAGGTTCTTCATAAATTTTATTAGGCGTATCTTGTTGAATGATATCGCCTTCTTTCATGACGATAATTTGATCAGACATCGTTAAAGCTTCACCTTGATCATGCGTTACATAAATAAAGGTAATTCCTAATTCTTGTTGTAAACGTTTTAATTCTTTTTGCATTGTTTTACGTGTTAATAAATCTAGTGCTCCTAAAGGTTCGTCTAGTAGCAATACTTTTGGACGATTGATTAACGCTCGCGCAATTGCAATTCTTTGTCTTTGACCACCAGATAATTGGTGAATTTTACGATTTTCAAAACCACTCATATTTAATAATTTTAATAATTTTTTAACTTCATCAATTAAATATGTTTTATTTCATTTTTGACGATCTTCTAAAGTTAATTGTTTGATTAATTTTTTTAAAGATTGTTTTGTTGAACTTAAGTCTTGATATTCTGCACTGTTTTTTTGATGACGTTTGAAAGATTTTAAACGTTTATTTAAAATCTTTAATTCAAATGTTTGATCTTGAATATTGCTATTAATAGCAAATTTTTTCGCCTTTGGCCCATAGACGATATTTTCAAAAACGCTCATATGTGGGAATAAAGCATAATTTTGAAAGACAGTGTTTCATGGACGATTATAAGCAGGTAAGTCTTTTATATCTTCACCACGATACAAAATATGACCATTATCGGGCGTTAAAAAACCAGCTATCATATTAATAGTTGTGCTTTTTCCACATCCGGATGGTCCTAGAAAAGTTATAAATTGGTTATCATAGATTTTTAAATTAAAATTATCAATAATTTTTTGACCTGCAAAAAATTTATCAACATTCTTCAATTCTATTAAAATTTTTTGTGTTTTCAATTTTCAAGCCCCTTTGCTTTTATTTAGATGATAATTTGATATGTATTATAGCATAATTTAAGTTCAAATTGCGACAAGACTCATAATTGAAAACCCAACAATTACTCATAAGAAGTTCCATACTTTACAACATTTGGATCCTAAAACAGATTTACTTAAACCATGAAGCGTTCCCAAAAATAAGAATGTCCCTGCTGAAATAGCAATTAAAATTGGCATAATTAATTGGTTATCAAAGTTAAGTTTAATTGTATATCCTAAAATTAATCCTAAAGGTGTTGCTGCTGCAAAAATTACGAATAAAAAGATTTTAACTCAAGTTTTTGCTTTAGTTTTATAAAGTTCGATTGTTAGTGCTAACGAAGCGACTGTCTTATGACTTAAAATCGCAATTAACATAATTGTTGCAATTCCACTACTAGTAGCAAGTCCTAATCCAGCTCCGGCAAAAAATGAATGTAGCGTTAAAGCTAGTGTTGTTGAACAAGCTAATATTAATGTGTTCGTTTTTGATAAAGTATTTTTAGTAGTTTTATCAATGTGAATTTCTTGGCTATCAAGATTAATATTACTATGATAGCGGTTATGATTGTAATAGGCAAATGAATGTTCAATTAATAAAAACAATAAAAACACTGACCCAACAATCAACATCACTACGGGGTAGTCGATATTTGGTTTTTGTTGATGAAATGCATCAATTGCATCTGGAATTAAATGAATCAACGCTGCTCCTAGAAAAACACCAGTCGCAACTGACTCTAACGAATCGAAAGTTTTTCCAATTTTAAAATGTTTTTTAATAATTGGAATTAAAAACCCAATCGTTGCTGCGGCAATAATAACAATGACGTAAAGCGTAATTTTTAGCATTAGTTGACTCCTTTTAAATTAAAATAATGATAAAAAGTTTAATATATTATTATATAATAAAGATTAATTTAATGCAAACTTATTTTAAATTTATTATAAATATTTTGAAAATATTTATATTTACGTAAAAATTTAAAATGCGATAAAACAAATAATAAATATTGATATTTAAAGATTAATGACAAGCCAATAATAATTGGTAATGATATTAATAAAGTGTAACTTCCGACTTGTAATAAATTTATTATTGAGACGTGTAGTGTTTTAAAGTTATTAATAAATAATCATAAAATTAAAAAGGTAATTAACATTGTAATAATAAAAATAATAAATGATTTTATAAATGATCATTGGCTATACTTTTCGTTAATAATGTTTTTTAGACAATAATGACGAATTGCTAAAAAACGGTATAATGACGATATTGCTGTCGCAATTAAAACCCCTTCAACTTTTAAAAATCAGACTAAAATTAATGATAATGAAATATTTAAAAACGCTTCAACGAATGCTTGTGATCGTGTTTCGCGAAATAAACCATAACTAGTAATTAAAGTTCAATAAGGAATTCTTAATAAATAAAGTCCAGTTGTTAAACTTAATAAAATTGCTATTCCGATATTAAAATATTGACTAGGATAATTTTGACCAAAAAATGCATTAATAATGAATGGCGATATTAACGTATAGCAAATAAAAATAAAACTAATTATTAAAATTGTAAAATATTCATAATAGTTAACGAATAAACCAGATATTTTCTTTTTAATATTTAGATTTTGTCCAATTGGTGAACTAACTGAATAAATAACGTCTTCAAAAAGCATTCTAATAGTAGCACTAATTGCTAAAAAAGCACCATAAACAGAAATACTAATTAAAATTGCACTACCAAATTTAAATGAAGCGAAATTTAAAACTAAAATATCTAAATATGTAATTAAGAAGAAACAAATTTTATGAATAAAAGCATTTGAAAATATTTTACCTAATTTTAAATTAGTCGGCACTATTTGTAATTTAGGATATTTAAATTTAACAAAAATAGTAATTAATAAATATCCCGTAAAACCACCAATCGCAATAATCGATACTGGGATTAGTGAGTATCAAATTGTATGTGGTAGTGTAAAGAATGGAATAATTGCTAAAGCACTAAATGAAACATTAAAAATTAAATTAAAAATATTAATAACATAATATTTTTGATCACTTTCTAAAATCATAAAATATTTTGCAAAAATAAAATAATTAAAAATTTTATTAGTTCCAGTTATTAAAACTAAACTCATAATGTATAGCAAACTAAAAGGCGTGTTATGTAACATTAAAGGAAAAATTATTGCTGACAATAATAAGAATAAAACGTAACCATAACCAATTTTTTTAAAAACTTTATGCGTATAAGATAAAATTTGATTAACTGTATCTCAATCTTTATTGAATAATGGTTTATATAACTTAAAAACTATTGCTGTCCCAATACCACCATCAATCACTGCTAGAAAGGCAGTTAATTGCATAGCGCTACGTGTTACAGCATTAACTTTATCCGAAAATTTTGTAATTAATAAATACATCATCGCAAATGCGAACACTGCTGAAAAAATTCGATTAGCAATTGAAGAAACAATGATACTAATTGAAGATTTGATCGCTGTAGTTTTTTGATTGATAGTATTATTTGACATAGATAATATTATACATTATTAAACCTTTTTAGCAATAAACTTTAATGTTTGATCAATTAATAATGTTGCTGTTAAAATGATGATTGTTTGTAAAAATATTGAAAAGCTAACTTGTGAAATTTGAGCACTAGCAAAATTATTAATAAAACCTCAAGCTAAAAAATAACCAATCATAAAAATAAGGTTTGCAATAATAATTAAGATGTAATCTTGATGAATCACTAATTTTAAAAAATGAATTGTTAAAATAATCGCGACGCAGATAATGAAAGAAGCCATAATGTAATAATTGGCATCTTGATAAATAAATTCAACAATTGCAATCGACAACGATGCCCCAATTAAAGTTGGTAAAAAGGGCATTGTCACTGCAAAACCAATAATCACAATATAAGCGAAGATATAGCTATGTAATTCGCCAGTAATGTAATCGTATGGACTTGTGTTAATTCCGTCTAATAAAACACCGAAAATCAAAACTAGCATAAAAATAAACAGTGCGATGATCTCGTAATGAAATTTATAATAAAAATGGACTAATGGTTTGAATTTTTTTTTGTCAATTTTTTGCATAATAATAAAAGCACCTCCGTTAACACTCTTGCTTTATACTTATATTATATGTTAACTTTTAGAAATAAAAAAAGTAAAGATTTATTAATCTTTACTTTTATTTTTAATACTGATCCGATTTAGTGTTTGACTTAATTCAGAATTAAGACTATATTGGTTATCTTTATCACTAGTATTAGAGATTGCTTTTTGAATTCGTTCTAAATTTAATTGTTCTTGATTGATATCAATATTTTCAGCATAAGCAATATTATCAGTGATGATCGATGTGTGATCACGTTCGACATAAAGAATGCCGCCTGAAATTGCCGCTTTACGTGTTTTATGCTCACTAATAATAGTCAGAATTGACACTTCAATTGTTGATACGAATGGAACGTGGTTTTTTAGAATGCCAGCTTCTCCAACGGGAGTTTTCACGATAACTGAACTAATTTTATCATTAAAGAAAATTCCATTAGGAGTAATAATTTTTAGTTGAAAAAGAGAATTATTTTCCATAAATTATCGTTGTTTCTTTAATTCTGCAGCTTTATCAATTGCTTGTTGAATAGTTCCAACTAATAAAAAGGCATTTTCTGGTAAGTCATCATATTTTCCTAGAAGAATTTCTTTGAAACCTTTAATTGTTTCAACTACTGGGACATATGTTCCGGGAATATCAGTAAATTTTTCAGCAACATGAAATGGTTGTGATAAGAAATTACGAATTCTACGGGCACGCGCAACAGTTGTTTTATCAGCTTCAGATAATTCATCCATTCCTAAAATCGCAATAATATCTTGCAATTCTTTAAAACGTTGTAAAATTGATTTAACTTTTAGCGCTGTTGTGTAATGTTCGTGACCAATAATTTCTGGGTCAAGCATTCTTGAAGAAGAAGTTAATGGGTCAACAGCCGGATAAATTCCTAAAGCAAATATTTTACGATCAAGCACTGTTCGCGCATCTAAATGCGTGAACGTTGTTGCGGGAGCAGGATCAGTTAAATCATCAGCTGGTACATAAACTGCTTGCACTGATGTGATTGATCCTTTTTTAGTTGAAGTAATACGTTCTTGTAGTGCACCCATTTCAGTTGCCAACGTTGGTTGGTAACCTACGGCTGAGGGCATACGTCCAAGGAGCGCCGATACTTCTGAACCAGCTTGTGTAAATCGGAATATATTATCAATAAATAATAATACATCTTGACCAGACACATCTCTAAAATATTCTGCCATTGTTAAACCAGTTAGTGCGACACGCATACGGGCACCGGGAGGTTCATTCATTTGACCAAATACTAAAGCAGTTTTATTGATAACTTTAGATGCGATCATTTCATAATACAAGTCATTACCTTCACGAGTACGCTCACCAACACCGGCGAAAACAGAAAGACCACCATGTTCACGCGCAATATTATTAATTAATTCTTGTACGATAACAGTTTTACCAACTCCGGCACCACCGAATAGTCCAATTTTCCCCCCTTTTGAATAAGGTACTAATAAATCAATAACTTTGATTCCTGTTTCTAGAATTTGGGTTGAAGTTTGTTGTTCTTCGAAACTGGGTGCTTCACGATGGATTGGCATAAATTTCGTTTTAGGATCAACTGGTGGTTTTTCATCAATTGGTTCACCTAACACGTTGAACATTCTTCCTAAAACTGCTTTTCCAACAGGTACTGATATTGGCGCACCAGTATCAATAACATCAATTCCTCTGACTAGTCCCTCAGTCGGTCCCATGGCGATACATCTAACGACGTCATCACCAATATGACCAGCAACTTCGACAACTAAATCATGACCGTCACGTTTAATTCTTAAAGCGTTTAACAGATTTGGTAATTTTTGTTTTTCAAATCGGACATCAACAACTGGACCAAGTACTTGGGCAATTTTTCCGATGTTTAAATTTTTCATTATTCAAATCCTCCTTCTTAGCTAGCGTCTGATCCAGCAATTATTTCTGAAATTTCTTGAGTAATCGCCCCTTGACGAGCACGATTATATTTAAGTTCTAATTCTACTTTTAAGTCTTCGGCATTGTCGGTTGCATTTTCCATAGCCGTTCTTCGTGAAGATTGTTCACTAATTTTTGATTCGGCAATCGCTCCAAAAATTAATGAAGATACGTATAATGGAACCATCTTTTTAAAGACGGTTTCAGCATCAGGTTCAAATTCATAATTTTTAGTTTCAATTGAAATCGCTTTACCTTCTTCATCAACAGGTGCTGAAACTGGTAAAAGCGTATGCATTGTTGGTACAAAAGTTAACGTATTAACATATTTAGTAAAAATTAATTTAACAGTTCCAATGTTTTTAGAATAAAACTGTGAAAGTGCTTCTAAACTAATCGTACTAGCTAATTCATATGCTGGAGCATCACCTTTTTTTAAGAAACTAAATTCAGGTTTGCGATTAATTGATAGCATATGATTGTTCCCTTTAGTCCCAATCATCATTAAAATGTCATCCGGTTTTAAATTATTTTTAAGTAATCTTAAAATGTTTCCGTTGTAACCGCCACATAAACCTAAATCAGAAGTAATTACGATATATAAAGTTTTTTCATTATCGTTTTTCGGAAAAATTTTTGATAAATTATCAACATTATTGATTAATTCAGCAACAGTATTATTAACTGATTCATAATATTCACGAATATTATCAAAATTTTTCTTAGCGCGACGTAATTTAGCAGTAGCAACTAATTTCATTGCTTTAGTTATTTTAGAAATAACTTTAACTGATGTAATTCGACGTTTTGTCTCTTGCATTCCTTGCGCCATAATTTACTCCTTATTTTGTTTTAGGTTGTGTTGGTTTAACATTTGTTTGATTTGATTTTTTTGGAGTAATGATTAAATTAGGTAGTGCTTGAACTTTTAATAATTCAGGATCCCCATAATCATTAACATCGTAATTGGCTAATGTTTTAATAAAGTTATTAACAAAACGTTTAATTGTTTCTGTTAAATATGCTTTAGTTTGCTCATCTCAAGCTTTTTTAACTTTGATGATTTTACGCACATTTGCAGCATTTTTATCAGCTTTGAAAAATTCAATTAAAGCTTTTTTAAAGTTAGCAACTTCTGTTAATGGAATTCAGCGAATTAAACGCTCTTTAACAGTTAACAAAATAATTGCTTCATCAATTTGGTGATATGGTACGTATTGTCCTTGTTTTAAAATTTCAACAATACGTTTTCCATGTTCTAGAATTTTTTTAGTATTATCGTCTAGATCAGATCCAAATTGTGAAAATGATTCTAATTCACGAAATTGTGCTAATTCTAATTTTAATGACCCAGATGCTTTTTTAACAGAAGCAATTTGGGCAGTTGATCCAACACGTGAAACTGATAATCCGGCATCGATTGCAGGACGTACATTAGCATTGAATAAATAATCTTGCATAAATATTTGACCATCCGTAATTGAAATTACGTTAGTTGGAATATATGCTGAAATGTCACCAGCTTGTGTTTCAATAATTGGTAGTGCAGTAATTGACCCGCCACCTAATTTTTTATTTAGCTTGGCAGCACGTTCTAATAATCTAGAATGTAAATAGAATACATCTCCTGGATATGCTTCGCGGCCCGGTGGACGACGTAATAATAATGACAGTGCACGATAGGCAACCGCATGTTTAGATAAATCATCATAAATGATTAAAACGTCTTTCCCTTGATTCATTCATTCTTCAGCAATAGTTACTCCAGTATAAGGAGCAATGTATTGTAAAGGTGCAGGATCAGCTGCTGTTGCAGAAACGATTGTTGTATAACTCATTGAGTCATGAGCAATTAGTTTTTCTGAAACTTGGACTACTGTTGAATTTTTTTGACCAATCGCAACATAGACACAATGAACGTTTTTCCCTTTTTGGTTTAGAATTGCATCAATCGCAATTGCTGTTTTTCCAGTTTGACGATCCCCAATAATCAATTCACGCTGTCCTTTACCAATTGGTACCATAGCATCAATTGCTAAAATTCCTGTTTCTAACGGTTCGTTAACTTCTGAACGCGCCATTACTCCAGGAGCAACTTTTTCAATTGCTCTAAATTTAGTAGCGTTTATTTTACCTTTACCATCAATTGGCACACCAAGCGCATTAACAACACGACCTTTTAATGTGTCACCAACTGGCACTTCGATAATTTTGTCAGTTCTTTTTACGATGTCGCCTTCACGAACATTTCCATGTCCCATTAGTACGGCACCGACTGCTTCTTCTTCTAAATTAAGAACCATTCCGTATAAATTGTTCGGAAATAATAATAATTCCCCAAGCATTGCTTTTTCAAGACCTGATATCAAAGCAATTCCATCACCAACAGAAATTACTCGTCCAACTTCGTTAGCAATAATTTTACTACCATATCTTTTAATTTGGTCTTTGATTATGGCACTAATTTCATCTGGTTTTAAAGCCATTGTTTTATGCCTCCTTTTTTATAAATTTAAATTTCGTATTTGATCGAAATGTCCACGAACAGATTGATCGATAACGAAATCGCCAACTTCAACGCGAATTCCACCTAGTAGTTGTTTATCAATTAAATTATTCAAAATAATTTTCTTTGCTAATTTAATTGAAATAATACTTTCAATTTCTTTAATTTTTGATTGCGATAAAGCAATTGTGCTATAGACAATTCCATGATGGCGCCCATTTTTAAAATCTACATCAGTCACAAAAGATTTACAGATTAAAATTAAATAATTAATTTTATTAGTATCAATTAATAAACTAATAAAATTAATAAATAGTTCGTGACAATTTTTAACAAGTGTTTTTTTAACAATCTCATGTTTAATATCATTATCAATATTATAAGATGCTAGCAAAACAATAAATTTTGGATTAGTTCTTTCTAATGAAATTACTAATTTAGCATTTGTATAAAATTGATCAATCAAGTTTTCTTCTAATCCGATATCTAATAATGCTTGAACATAACTTTTTTTGATTTTAGATTTTAGCATTTACTTACTGTTATCGATTAATTCTTGAAAATCTTTGTCTTGTTTTGCATTATTAATAAATTTATCAATTAAGCGATTATTAGCTTCGTTATTCATGTTTTTATTAATGATTTCACTAGCTGCACTTAAAGCGATATCGACAATTTCGTGTTCCATATCTTTTTGCATTGCTTGACGTTTACGATTAATTTCATGATCATTATCACGCATAATGCGTTGAGCTTTTTGATTCGCCGAATTAATAATTTTTTCACCATGTTCTTGGGAAATAATATGTGCTTGGCTAACAATACTTGAAGCTTGTGTTTTAGCTCTAATTAATTCATCACTAGCTTGTTTACGAACTAATAATGTGTTTTCTTGATTTTTTAGAGAACTATCAATATTGTCTTGAATGTAAAGCTGACGTTGGGCAACTTTATCTTTAACAGGTTTTCATACTAAGTTAGTTAAAACAATTAGTAAAATTGCTGTTGCTAATATTGTTGCTACTATTGTCGGTCACGAAGGGAATAAACCCGAGATTTTTTTCTGGGCATCATCCGAAATATTGTTAATTAAAAATGTCATCATCATTAATCAACCTCGTTTCTATGCATTACTTACCTTTGTATACGAATAATAAAATAAATGAAATAACTAAACAATATAGTGCTGAAGATTCAGCAATCGCCGCTCCGATAATCATCATTGTACGGATTTTTGCTTCCGCTTCAGGATTACGAGCAACTCCTTCACTGGCACCTGATGCAGCAACACCTTGACCAACACCACAGCCCATTGTTCCAAACATTGCAAGTCCGGCTCCAACAGCTACTAAACCATCACCTTGACCAATTCCTTGACCACTAGCAGCGGCTCCGATTAAGATTTCTGATAACATAATAAACTCCTTTTGTGTTTATATTTTTTTAATTATTTAACCTTTATAACGATCATAGCGCTCAGCGCGACGTCGTGATACCATAACAACATTTTTAGTTTTTTTACCTTTGATTTTTTTATGGACTTCTTCACCAGAAGTTTCCATAGATCAATAAGCAGTTGTTAAGATTGCGAATACAAATGATTGCACAACTCCATCAAATAAATCTGAATAGAAATGAAGTGGTGGCGCTAATAAACTACCTAATATATTTAACTGACTTAATAAAGAGTCAGGACGTACGTGAATCGCACTAGTTCAAACTCAACCTGTAAAAGAATAAAATGCTAATAACAACATTGAACCTGATAAAATATTTCCGAAAAGACGGAAAGATATTGAAATGAATGGTGCAAATTGTCCGATTAATTCAACGGGGTTTTTAAGAAACTTTAGAAAGAATTTTCATTTATGGTGCATGATACCAACAACGTAAATTCCGATAAAAGTAATAAACCCAAGCGTTCCTGTCACACTATATGCACTAGTTGGTCCATCTAAACCAAATAATCCAAGTAAGTTAGACACCATAATGAAGCATAACAACGTAAATATATATGGCCTAATTGCTTTTAGATGTCTGCCAGTAATTGATTTAACTAAAGAATCAACTGACATAACACATCATTCAGCAACAAAAGCCATTCCTTTCGGAGCTTTATTTTTAGTTGTTTTACGAATTGCGATGTTTGCTCAAATTGCCAAAGCAACTATTATTACAAAAACAATTATAATTGTTGCAACTTGTGGTTGTACGACATTTCAATCTTGCATAATACCATCGTTACTATTACCACTGTTAATCAGTGGTCTGTTTATCATCATATTATTCATCACCTCCTATGTAATTTTTTTAGAACTATGTCATGGAATATTAATTAAAAATGCATTTAATGCTGGAAATAACAATGTTCCAAAACACGTTCATCAATTAATTGGGTGGAGCGAAATTTTTCATAAACTATTATTGCCACTATTAAAATTATAATTTATTTTAATGGCAATAAAAACAATTAATCCTAAAATGCTGATTTTAACAAAATAATTACTGAAGCCATAAGCAAACAATTTTCTTTTTAATAATTTTTTGCGACGATCTCTAACTAATAAATTAGCAGAAAGCACCAAACTATAAAAATAAATTATTGCTCCGATTCCACCTAATAAACTACCATATAAATAGCTATAATCATTAAGTACAATACTAGTTATTGATGTCGCAACATTCATAACTAGTATTGTAGCAATTAAACGGATATGCATTTTTTGAATTAAAGTTGTTTTATTCCGTTCCAAAAATACGATCTCCAGCATCGCCTAAACCAGGACAAATATAACCAATATCATTTAACCCTCTATCCAAAACAGCGGTATAAATATTGACTTCTGGATGGTCTTTAAGAATATTGTCAATTCCTTCTTGAACTGAAATAATTGCGCAAATTGAAATATTTTTATAACCTTGTTTTTTAACATTTTCAATTGCAAATTTAGCTGATCCACCAGTAGCTAACATTGGATCTAAAATTAGCACTGTTGCATCTTTACTCAATAAAGGAATTTTGTCATAATAATATTCTGGTTGTAGCGTTTCTTCGTTACGAGCTACTCCGATAAATCCAACTGCAGCATCATCTAGCACATTACGAAAACCTTCAAGCATTCCTAATCCGGCACGTAAAATAGGTACCAAGATTATTGGTTGAGCTAATTCATAACCTGTTGTTGATTCGATCGGCGTTGCCACTGTCGTTTCTTTTAAAGATAGTTCCTTACCAATATGACTAGTCAATATCATACTAATTTGAGCAACATTTTTATGAAAGTCGATAACATTAGTATTCTTATCTCTTAATTTCGTTATTTTTAATTTAATTAATTGATCATTGATTACAATTGTATTTGTCATTATTAAATTACACCACCTTAAGTTAATATTCTACTCCTCTTTTATAAAAAAGTTAAGTAAAAATTTATTTTTTTAATTTTTTAATTAAATTTAGCACTTCATTTTTAGCATTTTGAATGATGTTAACATCTTCTGGAGTACGTAATACTTTGTTAATAATTTGGCCAACAATTTTTCAATCATCACCATTTAACCCTTTAGTTGTCATTGCTGCTGTTCCCAAACGGAGCCCTGAAGTAATGAATGGTTTTTCAACATCATTAGGAATTGTGTTTTTGTTAACTGTAATATTAATTTTATTTAATAAAGCTTCCGCAAACTTACCAGTTAGTCCTGTCGGTGTTTTAACATCCATTAATAATAAATGATTATCAGTTCCACCAGAAATAATTGGAAATCCTAAATCTTTTAATTCTTGTGCTAAAATTCGACAATTTTTAACAACATTTTTCATATAAACTTTGAAATCATCTTGTACTGCTTCTTTAAAACAAATTGCTTTAGCTGCAATAATGTGTTCTAAAGGTCCGCCTTGCAACCCAGGGAAAACTGCTTTATTAATTTTTTTAGCAATTTCTTCGTCATTAGTAACGATTAATCCACCACGTGGACCACGTAATGTTTTATGTGTTGTTGTTGATACAACATCAGCATAAGGTAGTGGTGATTGGTGAATCCCAGCTACTATTAGACCAGCAATATGCGCCACATCAGCAAATAAGCAAGCGCCTACTTCATCAGCGATTTTACGAAATTTTGAAAAATCAATTAAACGTGGATAAGCACTAGCTCCAGCAACAATAATATGTGGTTTGACTTTTTTAGCAATTTTTAAAATTTCATCATAATCTAGAAATCCTTTTTCATCAACACCATATGTGTAACTGTCATAAAAATTACCAGACATGTTTAATTTATAACCGTGTGTTAAATGACCACCAGCATCAAGTGACATTCCTAAAATTTTATCACCTGGATTTAGTAATGCGAAATATACTGCAGCATTAGCTTGTGAACCAGAATGAGGTTGCACATTAGCAAATTTAGCATTAAACATTGTTTTAGCACGATCAATCGCTGCTTGTTCAATTAAATCAATATATTCACAACCACCATAATAACGGCGGCGAGGGTATCCTTCAGCATATTTGTTAGTTAAAATTGAACCAGCGGCTTTCATAATATCAGCGCTGCAAAAATTTTCACTCGCAATTAATTCTAAATGTGAATCTTGACGTTGTTGTTCTAATTCAATATATTTTTCAATTTCTTTATCTTGTAAATTTAACATAATTTACTCCTTTTATAAATTGTTTAATTCTTCAACTCGACGTTCGTGGCGTGGATGTTCGCTATCAAAAGCAGTATTTAAAAATGCATCAACAATTGCTTTGGCATCTGTTAAATTAGTAACTCTACCTGCTAATGCCAACATATTGGCATTGTTGTGCTCTCTTGCTAATTGCGCCAATTTTGGTTGATATACAAGCGCACAACGAATACCTTTGATTTTATTAGCAGCAATGCTAATTCCAATTCCTGAACCACAAACAATAATTCCAATCGCATCTTTAGTTTGACTCACAGCTAATGCTGCTTTTTTACCAAACTTAGGATAATCAACTGAGTCTAAATTATTAGTTCCTAAATCTTCAATATTTAATTTTTGAGTTTGTAAATAAGTTTTAATTTGTTCTTTTAAATTAAATCCAGCATGATCAGATGCTAAAAAAATTTTAGTATTTTTCATAAATCATTCCTTATCTATTAGATATTTTTTAAATCAATTTTTAATGCGCCTTCTCTTAAAATCAGAGAATTATTAGCATCGACAATAGTTGAGTTAATATTATTAAATGTCAGATTATTAGGATGAATGTAATCTGAAACTTGGTCTTTAAAAATTAATTTAGCAGTTTTAATATTAGTAATTGGTGTTTCACCACTAATATTAGCACTAGTTAAATATAACGGACCAATCAAATTAATTAATTGGTTTAAATCAAGATTATCACTTCACCTAAGAGCGTAAGCTCCAGTCACAATCGTTAATGGTCCAGGTCAATATTTTTTCATTAATTTTAATGCTAAGCCATTAACGATAAAATATTGCTGGGCCATTTCAATGCTATTAACTGCAATTGGAAATTTTTTTGATTTTGATCTTTTTTTCATTTGGTATAAATTTGTTTCAGCCAGATTATTTTCATATTGACCAATTAGTCCAAAAACAGTATCGGTGGGAATTAATGCAATATTGCCATTTTTTAAATTTTTAGCGATTTTTATTAAGTCCATTAAAATTCAACCCCTTTGCGAGCAACGGTTTTTTGAGTTTCAAAATAATGTTTTTCAGATATTACTTTACTTACCAAATCAGCAAAGTCGTGCAGTTTTTGATGATGATTATGGCCAGATATTAATATTTCTTTATGATTAGGATTTGTTTTTAAAATATTAATAATTTCTAATTCAGAAACTAATTTATTTGTAATACAATCACTTAATTCATCACATAATAACATATCAACATTTTGATCTTGTACTAATTCTCTAAATCTGTTAATTCCAATAACAGTATCAAGTTTTAATTGCACTCGTTCAGCAGCATTCATTTCTCAAATAAATTTAGGATTATGTTCGTGAAAATTTTCCACTTCAATTCCTAATTTATGCAATATTTTATTTTCTGATGTTGGTCGATTTTTAAGGAAGCGAATATATTTAACATTAAAGTTAGCACCTAAAGCACGAATCGCACTACCGTTTAAAATTGAAGTTTTACCTTTGCCAAAACCATAATAAATGTGAACCACAAATGATCACTACTCCATTATTTAAAAATCAATATTGTCTAAATTTTCACTACTAATAACTAAAATTCTTCAATGGTTTGAAAAATCTTTAATAAATTTAAAATTCTTAAATCCAAATTCTAAGACTAACTTAGTTAATCCGTCTTTTTGAAAAGCACCCATTTCAAAAGCAATTAAATATTTTTTATTAATAACTTTATGAGCATTTTTTAAAATATCACGATAATATTTTAAACCATCCTTACCACCGAAAAGGGCGATTTTTGGTTCATGTTCTAAGACACGCTTGCTCATTATCTCAACTTCATTTAAAGAGATATATGGTGGGTTAGCTACTAAAATATCAGTTGTTAAATTATGTTCAATAAAATAATTTAACATATCAGAATTGATAAATTTAACACCAGCTGTTAATAAATGATTGTTTTCATCTGCAAGTTCTAAAGCATTATCATCAATATCACTAGCAATAACTTGGCTATTTTTAATTTCTTTAGCTAAAGTAATCCCGATAATACCACTACCAGTAGCAACATCAAAGATTGAAATATTTTGTGTATTATTAAAAATATGGTCACTATAATAAATTACTTGTTCAACTAATAATTCAGTTTCAGGACGCGGAATTAAAGCGCGCTCATCTATTTTAAAATCATAGTTGTAGAAATGGATTTTTCCTAATATATAATGAAGTGGTTTTCCGTTAATAAAATCAGCTAATTTAGCAAAGTAAATTTTTTCATCAAAATCAATTTCTTGATCTAAAATACTATAGATTTTATTTTGTGAAACTTGACTCATTGCAATCATCAAAACGCGAGCGTTATCAACTGTACAATTAGCTAATTCGAGTTTTTTAGTTGCTTGTTTTAAGATTTCGCTATACGTCATTATCAATTGTCTCCAATAACTTTAATCGTTGGTCTTCAGTAATTAGGGCACTGATGATTTCTTCGATCTTCCCAGACATAACTTGGTCTAGTTTATTTAATGTTAGGCCAATACGATGATCGGTAATTCGATTTTGAGGATAGTTATACGTTCTAATTTTTTCAGAACGACTTCCATTTCCTGCTAATTTACGGATTCCTGACATTTTTTCAGCTTGTTTTTCTAATTCATATTGATAGATTTTGGCACGTAATGCTTGCATTGCCTTATCTTTATTATCGTGTTGTGAGCGTCCGTCTTGCGAAGTAGCAACAATCTTTGTTGGTAAATGAGTTACACGAACAGCAGAATCAGTAGTGTTAACATGTTGTCCGCCAGCTCCGCCAGAACGATAAGTATCAATTTTTAAATCTTTAAGATTAATATGTACTTCAACAGCATCAACTTCAGGAAAAACCGAAACTGTTGCAGTTGAAGTATGAATTCGTCCTTGTGATTCCGTTTGCGGAACACGTTGTACACGATGTGCCCCAGTTTCAAATTTCATTTTAGAATATACTTTATCACCAGTTAATTTAAAAGAAATTTGTGAAAAGTGACCATTATCAGTATGGCTAATATTCAATACTTCTAATTTTCAATTTTGAACTTCGGCATATTGAGAATACATTTTATATAAATCACCAGCGAAAATATTAGCTTCATCTCCACCGGTAGCACCACGAATTTCAACAATAACATTCTTATCATCATTAGGATCTTGTGGTAATAATAAAACTTCTAAACTATTTGATAATCTAGTTAAAATTGGCTCTAATTCTTTAATTTCAAATTTAGCCATTTCAATTAAATCATCATCTTTTTCAGTTTTTAAAATTTGTTTAGCTTCGATAATTTCTTTATTAGTATTTTTATATTCAATATAGCTATCAACGATTTCTCTTAAATGCGATAATTCTTTATTTAAAGTAGTGTATTTTTTAATGTTTTGCAATACTTCTGGAGTTTCTAATTCAGCATTAATTTTATCGTATCTATTAACAATTGATTGTAATTTTTGTAAATATTTTTTATCCATGAAAAACCCTCTTAATTATATGTAATGATTTTATTATACCACGTTAAAATAAACAATTATTTAAGAATAAATAACTAATAAAAAAAACAAGTGTATTACTTGTTTTTTTTATCAGTCTTGTTTGCTTTAGTTAATTTAGCATTGAATTTTTCAATACGACCAGCAACTTTTGCGCCAACTTGTGTCCCTGTATAAAAAGGATGACATTTAGCACAAGTGTCCACTTTTATGTCTGTAGAAATTGAACCAGTTTCAAATTCATTACTACAGTTAACACAGCGAACAATTGAACGTTCATATTTTGGATGAATGTTTTTCTTCATATAATAAGTCTCCTTAATTTTAAATTTAATATGTTATCTTTCATAACATAAAATACGTTGTTATATTTTAACACATATTAAATTTAAAAACAAATTAATTTGCCTTGTTGTTTGAACCAAATAAAATTAATTTTTCTTTAATAGTTGCTTTGATTGCATCTACGCCTGGTTTAAATAATTTACGAGGATCATAACCTTTACCAATTTGGTCTTTATTTTCTTCGATGTATTTACGAGTGGCTGCTGCAAATGTTAGTTGACATTCAGTGTTAACATTAACTTTAGCTACTCCTAATGAAATCGCTTTTTTAACTTGTGCATCAGGAATTCCAGAACCACCATGTAACACGATTCCCATATTGGCAGCGTCACAGATTTCTGATAAACGATCTAAGTTAAGTCCTTTTCAATTTGATGGATATGGACCATGAATATTTCCGATTCCCGCAGCTAGAAAATCAATTCCTAATTTAGTAATTGATTTAGCATCTTTAGGATCGGCTAATTCACCGTTACCAATAACACCATCTTCTTCGCCACCAATTGAACCAATTTCTGCTTCAACAGAAATATTTTTTGGAGCTGCTTTTGCAACAACTGCTGCAGTTTTTACTAAGTTATCTTCGATTGATAAATGATGTCCATCAAACATAACTGATGTAAATCCGGCATCACAAGCAGCTAATGCTCCTTCATAAGTTCCGTGATCTAAATGTAGTGCTACTGGAACAGTGATTTTCATATTTACCATTAAATCACGTGTCATATCAGCAACAGTTTTATAACCACCCATGTAAGTACACGCTCCTTCAGATACACCAATAATTATTGGGGCGTTGTTTTCTTGAGCTGCACTTAAAATTGCTTTTGTTCATTCTAAATTGTTTGTATTTATATGTGCAATTGCATATTTATTAGCATATGCTTTTGCAATCATTTCTTTTGCGTTAACTAATTTCATATTAAGATTCTCCTAGTCTTGACGTAATTTAATAATTTAACGTGTCAATGCTTTTATTATTATATCAATAAAATTATTAAATGTTAAGTATTATAATTTATTAGTTGCAGCTTTTAAAAAAGCGACAAACATTGGATGTGGTTTGTTAGGTCGTGAATTGAATTCTGGATGAGCTTGTGTTCCGATAAAAAATGGATGATTTTTTAATTCCATAAATTCTGCTAATGGTTTTGTACTATCCATTCCTGAAAATACCAAATCAGTATTTTTAAAATCATTACTGAATTTATTATTAAACTCAAAACGATGACGATGGCGCTCTAAAACTTCGGTATTATTACCATAAATCTGAGAAATTAAACTACCTTTTAATAGTTCAGATTTACTTTCACCTAGTCGCAATGTGCCGCCGATAGCGCTATTTTTTTGCTTACCAGCTAAAATATCAATAACGGGGTATTTAGTATCTGGATCAAATTCAGTTGAATTAGCACCAACCATATTTAAGACGTTACGCGCAAATTCGATAACTGCAACTTGCATTCCTAAACAAATTCCAAAATAAGGGATTTTGTTAATGCGGGCATAATTAGCAGCTAAAATTTTACCTTCAACGCCACGTTTACCAAATCCACCACAAACAATAATCCCGTCAGTATCTTTAAAATATTCTGCCATATTAGTTAATGTTAACGTTTCGGAATTAACTCATTTAATTGTAATTTTTTTAGTAATTTCTGCTGCTGCATGAAATAATGATTCTTTAACAGATAAATAAGCGTCTTTTAAAACTGTGTATTTTCCAATCAAAGTAATTTGATAAACTTCTTTTTGATCATTCATTTTATTAACTTTTGAATTATAAAGATTTCATTTATTAGTTTCAGCAATCGGATTAGGATTGGGAACATTTAGTGTTTTAAAAATTGCTTTTTCAATTCCTTGATTATGCAACAACACTGGTACTTCATAAATTGATTTAACATCAGGAGCGGTAAAAATAAATTCTTTATTAATATAAGTGAATCTTGATAATTTATCTTTAATGCTATCGTCTAAAACAATTTCTGAACGTAAAATTAAAAAGTTGGGATTTATTCCATAAGATCTTAATGTCTGAATTGAATGTTGAGTTGGTTTAGTTTTAGCTTCACCAGCAGCTTTAATTACGGGGATTAATGTATTATGAATGATTAACACATTATCGGGATTTTCCATTTTAATTTGGCGCATTGATTCAATATATGGTAGTGATTCAATGTCACCAACAGTTCCCCCGATTTCAATAATTAGAAAATCAGTTTTTTTAGCTTTTTGTAAATCGTATATATAATTTTTGATTTCATCAGTGATGTGAGGAATGACTTGCACTGTTTTACCGTGGAAATCACCATTACGTTCTTTTTCAATTACGCTATGGTATATTCTTCCAGTTGTGATGTTTGAAGATTTAGTTAATTTAATATCAATAAATCTTTCATAATGACCTAAATCAAGATCCGTTTCTCCACCATCAGCAGTAACATAAACTTCACCATGTTCATAAGGTGAAATTGTTCCGGGATCAAAATTTATATATGGGTCCATTTTTAAAACGTTAATGCTAAATCCGTTTTCTTTTAATAATGAGCCGATACTAGAAGCTGCAATTCCTTTTCCTAAAGAAGAAACAACTCCACCTGTAATAAAAATTATTTTTGACATATTGATTACTACCTACTCTCTTTTTTTGTTCTATATTACTTATATTTTCATTGATTTAAAATAACAAAAAACTCTATTATTTTTTTAAAATATGCTAGTTTTATAAAAAATAATAGAGAGATATTTTCAAATCTATTTTATTTTAAAATAGTTAAAAAGTCAATTTATAATAATTTATCCACACGATAAATTATTAAGACAAAGGATAAGTATATTGGTAATGCTCAAGTTAATTCAATTAAGCGACTAACATATGCTGTCATAATACTAACCTTGTTTAGCGGAATATAACCTAGTGATGTCAATCAAATAATATCTAGTGCAAAAGATGTTAATAAATAATTAAGTATGAAAGTAATGATTAAAAAATATGGTTGGTTTTTAAGATGATTTTTATTTCATGCACCAATCACACTTAATAAACAGGCGTTAAAAGTAAATCCAAAATGAAATCCAGGAGCAACAAATAATAAAGATTTTAATAAATCACTAATAATAGCATTAGTAAATCCTAATAAATAACCGCAACGATAGCCCATATAAAAAACAATAACATCACCAAGTCTAATTTGAATGAATCCCATAATAGTTAAATTACTAGTAAATCCATTAAGTAAAACAGCCATTGCTATCAAAACACCACTAATAGTAATGTTTCTAACATTAATTGTATGCTCATATGTAGTTATTTGTTTGTTAGATGTAGCTTTTTTAGTAACGTTTTTTTCTAAAAATATTACTAAAAAGAAAATCATTATAATTAATATTAAAGCAACAGCATTAGTAATTAGTAAAAATTTATTTGACATATTTTTGCTGCTTTAATCACAAATAAACTTCATTAATAAAATATAAAGAGCCAGTTATTAAAAGAGGTTTTTGTAAATTAATATTCTTAATTAATATTGAGCGATAGTCTAATTGATTATTAAAAATATGAGATCTACTAAAATTAAAATTCAGATAATGAATATCGGTGAAGTTTTTATTTAATAACTTTTGCATTTCGATAATATTTTTGTTTTTGGAAAATCCTGCCAAAACAGTAAAATTGGTTTTGATTTTTTTTACTTCTGCAATTAAAACTTTTATTGCTTCAGGATTATGAGCCCCATCTAATATAATTATTGGTTTGGTACTAATTTTACTAAATCTACCAAAAATAATATTACTAGGTAATCTTTGAAAATTAATTTTTTTAATTGGTGTTAAATATTGTGCTACTGCAAACGACAGTGCTAAATTACCACTTTGATATTGTGCAATATTATTTGGTAATTTTAATTTTTTAACAAATTTAAAATCATTACTATATTTAGTTACTAAAGATTGATATTTAATTAAATCTGTTATGACAAATAGTTTACTTACTGGTTGAATTATCGCTAATTTTTCTAACATTATTTTCTCGATAGTGTCACCTAATATATTCTGATGATCTAAACTAACTGAAGTTAGAATAACTGCTAATTGATTTTGAAAAAAAATATTAGTCGAATCAATTCTACCACCAATACCAGCTTCAAAAATAGCAATATTAACTTGGTTTTCTTTAAAATACATTACAGCAATTAAAGTTCATACACTAAAAAAATTTAAACAATATTCTTCGATTAATGGTTTAATCACTTTTAAATAAGTGCTGACTTTTTTAGCTGTTATCGGAATATTATTAATTTGAATTCGATCATAAAAAGTTATTGTGGCGGGTGAAGTAAAAGTTCCAATTTTAGCATAGTGTTCTTGTAAAAATCATTGTAAATACATACTAGTAGAACCTTTGCCGTTCGTACCGACTACTTGAATTACTTGTAAAGATTCTTGGGGATTACCTAAATGCGCTAAACATTTAAGCCATAAATTATATTTATGTTCTGGTGTTAAATTTTTCTTTAAATTAAATAATGGTAAACTTAATAAAAAATTGGCATTTTTATCATTTTTGGTAAAATACATAAATAAAATACTCCTTTTTATAATAAAACAGGAGTATTTTAAAAAACAGAAAACAATAAACATTAGTGGATGAGCATAACACTTAATTAAATTAAATTAATAATTTTTAAATTTATACTCCCATATTTAAAAATATTTAATGTTATGCGGCTCTAATATTACGTTCAATTATAACATAAAAATTTATAACTCGATATCTTTTGAATGAGTTTTTTTAACTTTAGGAGTTTTTTTATTTTCTAATTGTTTTTCATAAAAATCACTAGTAACAACATTTGATTCTTCAATTTCATCAGATTTGATCATTGGATGAATAACTTTTCAAATAAAATACATAACTGCTACATTGAACCACATTTTAATAGTAGCAAATGTGATCCGCACTGTTACGCCGACGGAGTAAGGAATTCCTAATGTAATTTGGTCTCACATTGGAGTTGAAAAAATTAAATAATATTCAATAAAAAAACAAAATGTTATTATTGGTAATAAATTGTTGAAATTAATTTTTGATAAATAAAATTTCAAAATAAAAATTACTATTAAAGAAATAATGATTTCGGCATTAATTAAAATTAAATAAATTCATTTATTAGTAATCAATGGTTTGGAATGTGATTTTCCACTATCAGAATGAAGGAAGAAAGATTTTGGAATAAATACTATGAACAATGTTGCTGTTACAAGGACAACGATAATACTGATTATTAGTACTCATAATATTTTATAATCTTGCGGTTTAGTATGTTTTGATTTTTTTGATTGTTTAACTCATCTTTTTTGCATTAAAAATACTAATCCAGGAATAACTCCTACCATAATCATATCTAAAGTATATCCAGGGAAATAGAATGTTGGACGATATAAAAGTGATAATAAATCAACAACAATCCCACTAACTCCCCCAGCAACTGGACCTAATAAAAACCCAGTTATTTTAACTGGTGCTCCGGCTAAGGCAGTTTTAAAAGAAGGAATAGTTACAAAAGCATTCCCTAAAATAACTAAAACTATTCCGATGGCAATAAATAAACCAACTACGGCAATTTTACGATTACTTCATTTTTTCATATAAAGCCTCTTTACAGTTATTTAATAGTTAAAATAATAATCTTGTATAAATATATTTTACCATATTCGCTAAATTGCAAAGTTTATCGTTTTAATTTTATTTTTTGTTAAAAAGTTATTAATTTGTGAAAATGGTTTAGAACCAAAAAAACTATGATAAGCACTTAAAGGTGATGGGTGGCTCGAAGCAATAATAAAGCGATTCTGATTGTTGATTATTGGTATCACTTTTTGGGCAAAATTTCCTCATAATAAATAACCAAAATTTTGATGATGATTTTCAATATATTTAATTAAATTAATTGTTCATTGTGATCAGCCTATTTTACTATGCGATAATGGTTTTCCTTCTTCAACACTAAGTGATCAATTGATTGCAAAAAAACCTTGCTTAAATCAATTTAATAAAGAGTTGTTTTCTTTATTAATCGCAAGGTCGTTATATAATTCTTTAAAAATATTTCTTAAAGATGGTGGTGTTTTAATATTATTAGCAACCGAAAAAGCAATGCCGGTTGCTTGATTTTTTTGATGATAAGGATCTTGTCCAATGCAAATAATTTTAATTTGTGACATTGGTAATTCTAAATATTTAAAAATATTTTCAAATTTAGGAAAAATAATTTTATGTTGATATTCACTTATGATTATTTTTTCTAATTTTAGAAAATAAGTTTTTTTAAATTCTTGATTAATAAATTCTTTTCAAGATGAATCAACATTTTTATGAAGGAGCAATTTTTTGATATCAAAATTATTTATGATATTTTTCATTATTATTAATTTTACATCCTCGATAAATTTGTTCTAATAACATTAATCTAAAAATTGCATACGGAAAAGTTAAATCTGAAAAAGACCAACGTAAATTAACTTGTTGTTTGAAAGTTTTTAAAACACCATTAGACCCACCGATAATAAAAACAATTTTTGCTTGTTTAAAATCTTGTTGGTCTTTTAAAAACTTTGCAAAATCAACACTATTAATTTTTTTACCAGTAATATCTAATAAAACTGTGTAATAATCTTTTGGAATTTTTGCCATAATTTTTTCTGTTTCAAATTTCATAGCGTCAGGAGAATTATTTAATTTACTATTAGAAACTACTATTTCATTAAGATCCACATAATGTTTAAGTCTTTTTTTAAAATCATTAATTAGCATAATTAAGTTGTTATCTTTAATAGTTCCAACTGTGATTAAGCAAATTTTTAACATAGTTATCGCTCTTTCTTAGCTAAATTGCTAAAAGCATTAGCATATTTATTAAAAGATAAATCAAAATTACCGATACTACCATTTCTATTTTTAGCAATAATAATATTTGTGATCTCACTAGGGTTGTTTGTTTGCTCATGACTATAGTATGATTCTCGATGTAAAAATAAAATTAAGTCAGCATCTTGTTCGATAGCTCCTGATTCTCTCAAGTCAGACATCATTGGGCGCTTATTTTCGCGCTTTTCAACAGAACGTGATAATTGGGCCAATGCAATAATAGGCACCTCTAATTCACGTGCTAATGCTTTTAAAGTACGTGAGATATTACTAACTTCTTGTTGTCTGTTTTCACTACGTTTTGCACTACCGCTCAATAATTGTAAATAATCAATAATTATTAAACTGAGTTTTTTCTTCTTATCATGTTTTCGAGCAATTAAACGTAATTGATTAACATTTAAACTAGCATTATCATTAATCGCTAATTTTAAATTACCAACAAGATCTTTACCATGAAATAGAATTATATTTTCTTGTTCAGTTAATCCGTTAACAGTTTTAAATTTTTGACTACTAATTTTTGTATTCAATGATAAAATTCTTTGAATTAATTGGTCTTTGGGCATTTCTAATGAAAACATTAATGTTTCTTTTTTCTTAGCTACATTGTTGGCGATATTTAAAGCTAGCGCTGTTTTACCCATAGAAGGGCGCGCTGCCAAAATAATTAAGTCACCTTTTTGTAATCCAGATGTAATTTTATCCAAATACGAAAAGCCAGTGTTTAATCCTGGCGGAATGCTTCCTGATTGAATTAATTGAATTCTATTGATTGTTTTTTCAACAATAACATTACAATATGTCGTATCTTCATCAGTAGTGTAACCAATACTGCTAATTTCATTTTCTAAAACTTCTTTAAGTTTTTCGGATTGATCAGCATTACTTCTTGATATTTGGCTATTTCAATTTTGAACAGTATTTTTAAGTTTGTTATGATTATGTCATTTAACTAACTCTTCAATATATTTATCTAAACTTTTTATATCAGAATTATCAAATGATAATAAATCTAAAATATATTGTTCACCATCAGTATGTGCTAACAAATTATTTTTTGATAAATCAGATATAACTAAATGAATGTTAGGTGAATTTTCTTCTGATAAAGTTAGGATTGATTGGTAAATAATTTTATGTTTCGCATCAGTAAAATGGTCTACAGTAAGTTTATTTACAATATCAAGATAACTTTCTCTGTCAGTAAAAATAATGTTTAAAACGGCTTTTTCAATGTTTAAAACAGCTAAGTTTTGATTTTGTGTAGAATTTGTCATGTTTGTTAGATTCCTTTTGTATAGACTGTAATTTTTGCAGTAATATTTGCTGGTAGTTTAATTGTTAATTGAGTTTCCCCTAAACTATTTATTTTATTAGGTGAAATACTTTTTTTATCAATTTTAATATTATTTGATAATAATTTATTAACAATTTGTTTAGTTGATATATGTCCGAATAATTTACCATTATTTTGTTTCAATTCAAAATTTAATTTTAATTTGGCTAATTTATCAGCAATTTTTTTGCTGGCTAATTTTAATGCTGTGTATTCTTGTTCTGATTTTTGATCAATTTCTTTTTTGACATTTCTGGCTGCGTTAGTAGCAACTACTGCTAATTTTTTTGGTATTAGAAAATTCTTAGCATAACCGTCATTCACATTGATAATAGAACCTTTTTTTCCTTTGTTTTTAATATCTTGTAATAAAATAACTTCCATCGTTAATTCTCCTTGTTCGTTTCATGAGATAGCGTACCACTTTTATTACTCATAATAATTTGATGTAAATATTCTTTAACTTCAGCAATTGTTTTATTTTCAATAACTGTCGCTGCTGAAGAGAAGTGTCCCCCACCATTGTTTAATTTTTCCATAATTAACTGAACATTGTAAGACCCGTTAGAACGGGCAGAAATTTTAATTTCATGTGCCGAAAGTGATGCAATTACAAAACAAGCTCTACGATTTTCAATTTTTAAAACTTCTTCGCATGATTTTGCAATTTGAGCATAATCTGCTATTTCTGGAGCTGGTAAGATTGCAATAAAAATATTATCTTTTACTTCTTCAGCACTTTCACTTATTTTATTAATAATGTAAGAATCTTGGACATTTAATTTTAAAGCATCGTTAGAAACTAAAATGCTGGCATTTCATTTTTGTAAAACGGCTGCAGCTTCAAAAGTTCTAGCACTAGTTCTTTGCTTAAAACTATTAGTATCTAAAATAATTCCTGTTAATAAATATTGTGATATTGATGCCGGAACTCTTAAAACACTACTATCAAAATTCAACATTTCAGTTACTATTTCACAAGTAGATGAAGAAGATGGCATTATGTATTTTTGTGTTACTGGAACATTTAAAAAGTTATTTCCACTAACGCGATGATGATCAATAATATTAATTTGTGTTTCTTTAACTTTATTTAAAATTTCTTTACCAGCAATCTGGTCTAAAGCAGAAACATCTACTATCACTATCATCGTTTTAGAATTGATTAGTTTATATGCTTGATTTGGTTTGATTAAAATTTTATCTAAAATTTCTTTTGATATTGTTTTATATAGGAACGTGTGTGCTTTTTCTTCGATTGATATTTCAACAAAGCTAATTGCTTTTTTATGTTGCTTTGCTAAATGCATTATTCCCAGCATCGCCCCAATACAATCAAAATCAGCATTTATATGACCCAAAATAATAATGTTACTTGCTTTAACAATATTTTTCACAAAATCATTATTAAAGTTTTTTATTTCAACTTTAGAATTGCTAGAGCTAAGTTCTGAAACTGCTCCAAAAAAGTGATTCCCTTTACCATATTCATAAACAACAACTTGATCCCCACCACGAGAGCGTGATAGTTCTAAAGATTTTAAAGATAAACTTTCTAAAGTTAAAGTGTTACTATGGTTGAAAGCAAATCCTAAAGATAGTGATATTGATAATTTATCTTTTTTGGCATAATTACGCACAGTATTTAAAATTACAAAATCATCTTTCATTGCTTGTTTTAAACTACTAGCGTTCATAAAAATAATATATTCATCATCGGAATAAGATTTAACAGTAGCGTTATATTTATTGCTAAATTTTTGAATTGCACTAATGATCATCTCTTTAGCTTTAAAAAGATCAGAAGTCAATAAAGAACTATTTAAGTTACGAAAGTTATCAACTTTAAGAAATCCAATAACTTTTCCTTCTTCAACATACATTTTTTTTTAGCACTTCATATTTAGTAACATTTTTAAAAATTAAAGTGTTATTTAAAAAATGATTTTTAACTGAAAAAACAACATTATTAAGAGTTATTTTTTCTTCTCCATCATGATTATTCAATAATTTATTAATCTTACTATGGATTCTATTAACTGATTTTCCAATATATTTTTTAAAGTTATTATTAAGTAAATATTGGTTTATTCAAATAATATTATTATTAGAATCATAAACAACAAGTCCTAAGTTAGATTCTGAAAAGATTTCTTGAAAATGGATTCCGACTAACTCATTAAGAAAATCAGAATTATTTTGCATTAAAATGAAAAAATAACATAAATAACAAATAACCAATATATAATTAAAAATAAAAATTAAATAATATCAAAAATGGACATTTTTATTTGTAGTTAAAATAAAAACACTAGTAATTACTAATAAAGTAGGAATAATTATTCCTATTCAAAATAAATATTTAAATTTCTTTATCATAATAAAACCTGCCTTATCTTGTGATTAAAATTATACTATATTAATTAATAAAAAAAATAAAATAAGTATACTTATTTTATTTTGTAAGGTAATAGTGCCATTTGACGTGCTCTTTTAATAGCATTTGCCAACATTCTTTGGTAACGTGCTGTTGTACCAGTAGCTCTTCTTGGTAAGATTTTACCATTAGAAGCAATAAAATGTTTTAATAATGTCACATCTTTGTAATCGATGTAAGTTACTTTATTTTTTGTAAAGAAACAAACTTTTTTTCTTGCGAAAAAGCGATGTTTTTTCTTGAAAACCATTGTATAAACCCTCCTCTATGTTATAAATCTTCTGATCATGGATCATCATCAAACACATTACTATCAGTCTTAGGATTGATATTTGGTGTTTTTGAAGGTTGATCATTATTTGAATCGTTTAAAAAAACGTTATTTAAATTTTGGTTATTAGATGCTGTTTGTTTACTAGGTGTTTGTTGAAAATCATTATTGTTATTATTGCGATAATCTTTATTCGATTTCGGACTTAAAAATTTAACTGTATTGGCTTGTACATCAGTACGGTACACTTGTTGATTATCACTATTTGTGAAATTCGAAGTTTGTATACTTCCCTGGACAGCCACTAAAGAACCTTTGAATAAGTGCTTTGCGCAACTTTCAGCTTGAGTTCTTCAAATAGTAACAGGAATAAAATCTGTTTTTTCATTATTAAATGCACGACTAACGGCAATAATAAATTTACAATAACTAATGTTATTGCTTGTTCTTTTAAGTTCCGGGTCTTTTGTAAGACGCCCGACTAACACAACATTGTTCATAAATTAATTTTCCTACCTTTCAGCATAAATTATCTTTTTGGGTTGTTAGATCTGTGATTGTTATAAGAATTTCTTGAAAAGTTTTTATTAGGAACTCTTTTTTCACGTTCAATTCATTTTGTTTCATCTGGTGAAGCAACTGTTAATTTATATTCGTAACCTGTTTCTTTATCTAAATTAACGGCCATAAAACGAACGATGTTCTTTGTTAAGTTAACTTTTTCAGTTAATTCTTTGATTTCTGCGGGTAGTGCTTTAGCATGTACTAATAAATAACGACCTTTTTTGTCGTGTTGAATTTCGTAAGCTAATTCACGAACACCTCAATCATTAATCTTTACTTCGGCTTTTAAAATATCTGTAATGATCTTGTTAATTTTTGTTAATTCAGATTCATTCAGATTAGATTTAACTATTAGCATAATTTCGTAATTATACATAAATTTTTCCTCCTTTTGGTCAAAATGGACTATAAAGTCAAGGAGCGTTTTTGTTTGTAAAAAATATAGCTTTTAAAATTACAAAAAAACTCTTTTCAATTATACAATAAATTTTGGTAAAAGTAAATGTTGCTTACTTTTTAACTTTTTTTAAACTATCAGAACGGATGTGCATTTCGCCAGTTTTATAAGATATTTCTTCAAAAGTAAAAAACTTTCTTAAAGATCAAATATCTTTTTCAACAAGGATAAATGTTTTATCTAGAATTAAAATTGTATATAAATCTGTTTGTTTGTCAGCTAAAGCATCATTTAATTTAGAAGTCGAAAGTCCAGTATTCATAAATTTTTCTTTCACATTTGGTAAAACTGCTTGTCAAATATCATTAAAAGACGCACGATTGTGCTCTGTTAAATATCTTTTAGCAATTGAAGTCATTGAATCTTGATACATATTTGTTTTCTCCTTACATTTTATTAGGAGCCGAAACTCCAATTAATTTTAACCCATTTTTAATTACTTGTTGGCAACACTTAACTAATAAAAGACGATTTTTTGAAATGTTATGGTCTTTAGCGTTACTATTAATAATCTGATATTCATTATAATAGGAATGAAAAAATTTAGCAAGTTTTTGTAAATAATTTGTTAAATTATGAATTTTAGAATTTTGGGCAATTTTCTGAATTAAATCAGGAAAATCAGTAATTAAATTAATAATACTTTGTTCTAAATCACTACTAATATACTCTAAATTAATATCATCGTTTATTACAATATTTTGTGCTTCTGCTTTTTCTAATAAGCGACATGCGCGAGCATAAGCATATTGAACATAAAATACTGGGTTTTGATTGTTTTGCGCCGTTGCCATATTAATATTTATATCAACATGGGTGTTCATTGAACGAGAAACCATAAAATATCTAGCGCTATCAACGCTCATCATTGTTAATAAACTAGCTAGCGTAATAACAGTTCCTTTTCTTTTTGACATTTTAATTTCTTGACCATCTTTAATTAGTCGTACCATTTGCATAATATTAACTTTTACATCACACTTCTGTTTATTTAAAAGTTCAATACTACTAACCATTCGTTTGACATAGCCATGATGGTCAGCGCCTCAAATATCAATCAATCAATCAGCGCCACGATTAATTTTTAATAAATGATATGCTAAATCAGCTAAAAAGTAAGTTTGGCTTTTATCACTTTTAACTAAAACTCGATCTTTATCATCGCCTAAAGCTGATGTTTTCAATCACAAAGCACCATCTTTTGAATATAGAAATTTATGACCTTGTAATTTTGTTAATAGTTTTTCAACTGTTTTATCAGCATATAAATCTGATTCACTAGTTCATAAATCAAAATTAACACGATATTTAGTTAGATCAGATTTAATCATTTCTAACATAAAGTTTAGTGCAAATTTTCTAATAAGTGGATCTTTGTGTTTTAAAGAGCTATTTAAAAATTGGTCATTGTATTTTTCTTTCAATTTTTTAGCACATTCAATTATTTCAATTCCACCATAAGAATCTTCTGGTAAATTAACTGCTAATTGAAATAATTGTTGATAACGGACATAAACACTTTCGGTTAAAAGGTTTATTTGGTTACCATAATCATTAATATAATATTCACCAGTTACTTGATAACCAGCAAATTTTAAAATGTTATACAAACTGTTTCCAATTGCCGCATTACGAGCATGCCCTAAATGTAGCAATCCTGTTGGGTTAGCACTAACATATTCAATATTAACTCGGATTGGTTTTTCTTGAACTGAACTTCCATAAAGATTTTTTTGTGCTAAAACATCTTGAAGTAACAATCCTTTATTAGTTTTTAATAATCAAATATTTACAAACCCACGATCAGCAACTTCAACTTTATCAATAACATGATCAAAATAAGATAAATAATCTGCTAATAAATTAGCTGTTTTGTGTAAATCTAATTTTAATTTACTAGATCCGACTAATGCAGCGTTTGTTGAAAAATCACCGTGCTGAATTTGTTTTGGTTTATTTAAATTAAATTTAATATCATTAATATTTTGTGATTTAAAAAAATCTAATATTAAATTTGATATTTGTTCTTTCACAATGATCCACCTCTTTAATTATCTTTAATTTCTTCAAAATGAATTGTAATTTTAAAGTGTCCAATTTCTTCTTTAGCAGAATTTGATAATTTATATTCAAAGAAAATTTGGTTTTCATTATTTAGTAATTTGTTTAATTTAGTATAAATCACAATATTGCCGTGTTGTGTTTTTAATTCGTTTTCTAATGTTTTTTGTAATTCAAATTTTAAAATTGAATTACCAGTACTGATAGAAGCAGTTGCGTTATCGTATATAATTATTGTTTCAACTTTATAAGCTGGTTCTTTAAAATACAATGTTTTCGTTGTACCATCAATAGTTAGTGTCCCATTTGCTTTAAAGTCAACGTTATCTGATTGTTCCATTTGTGTAAACGCACTCAAAAAATGGATGTTGATTTTTTTAATATTTTTAATCGTATTTTTAATCATGTAATACCTCGGGGTAAATAAAATATGTTATTTTTTTCTTTTTTAATGTTTGTAAGATTTTGGCAATTGAAGAATATTGTTCTAATAATTTTAATTCATTATTTTCTGTTTTAATAACAATTGCTTGGCTTGATTCCATTGCATAACTTTTGTAAGCAAAAACATTGCTAGAGAATTTTGAACTGAAAAATTTTCCATCAATATCTTTTTCACTACATTGTTTTAAGAAATCATTATAATTTTCTTTCGTTGTCGCTTTAAATAGTTTTCTATTTACAAGCATCTTTGATAGTTTTGATAGCACATCATCTTTTTCACTAATAAATTCATTAATTAGAGTTAACATTTGATGATCGTTTAATTTTAAATACTCTTCTGTTGATAAAATAGGGTTCGTTTTCAGCAATCCTTTGATTAAATTGATGTTGGTAGTAAAAGAATATTTCTTGCGACTTAGATACCTTAATCTATCAATTATATTTTTAATCATTAGTTCATAGGCGTTGCAAGCGTCATAAAGATAAACTGATTGGAACATATTAAAGCGGGATAATAAATATTGTTCAATATTCATAACAGCTTTATAATTAAAAACAATTTGATCATTAATGATTTCCATGTTTTTAATTAGTCAAAATAAATCAACTTTTGAATATGAAACACCAGTAAAAAATGAATCACGTTTTAAATAATCTAAACGATCAGCATCCAATTGACTAGAAACTAATTGCACCATAATTTTATTATTGTGTTTTTTACTAATCACATTAGCAACATCTTTTGCTAATTGGGGACTAAATCTATTTAAAATTTGATTAATTTCTGTATTACCACTAATAATTTTAACGGAGTGTTCTTCGTGGGAAATTGGATACATTAATTCAAAAGCATGGGAAAATGGTCCATGTCCAATATCATGTAATAATGCCGCGATCATAACAACTGTTTGTTGATAATCGTTTAAATTATTATTTTTAATATTTTTAATAATTTCTCTAGTAACGAAATAAGTTCCTAAAGAATGACTGAATCGCGTATGATTGGCTGTTGGAAATGCAATAAAAGTTCCACCAAGTTGACTAATTTTATGTAGTCTTTGAAATTCTGATGTATTAATTAAATCAATAAAGATTTTTTGTTCAAATACGATATTGCCGTGAACTGCGTCACGAATTGCTTTGAAAAAAGGTTTAGTTTTCATAATGGTCAACTACTTTATTGATATGAGAAACAACTTTATCTTTACCTAATAAATAGATTGTTGTTCCTAAATCTGGACCATGATTTAGAAATGAAGTAGCTATTCTTAAAGGCATAAATAAATTTTTACCTTTAATAGATGTTTCTTTTTGCAGTTCTTTAATACTACTTTTAATAGTCTCAACATTTCATACTGTTAAATTACTTAATTTAGTTGCAAATGTTTTAATTAGATTTTGTGATGTAGAATTGAATATTTCATCAATTACAGAATCGCTAATAAAAGATTGTTCTGTAAAAAATAATTCTGATAATCCAATAATTTCACGACCGAAAGAAATTTGTTTTTGATAAATTGAAATTAATAAATTGATTCAATCTTCTTCGTGTTCTACTAAATTAATATTTTTTTCTAAAAATGGTAATACTAATTTTTTATATTCGTCAAAAGGCAATTTTTTAATATATTGATTACTAATTCATTGCATTTTTTTAATATCAAAAATTGAAGGTGATTTTGATAAACGTTTTTCATCAAATTTTTTGATTAATTCTGCTTTAGTATTGATTTCAGTATTATCACTTGGATTTCAACCTAATAAAGCTAAAAAGTTGAAAATTGCCGCTGCAGGATAACCATCACTACGATAGTCAGCAATGAATTGATGCAACGAAGTATCGCGCTTAGATAATTTTTTACCATCAAAATTAGTAATAATTGTTAAGTGGGCAAAACGCGGCACTTCTCAACCGAACAAAGTATATAATAATAATTGTTTAGGCGTATTTGAAATATGTTCTTCGCCACGAATTGCAATTGTAATTTCCATTAAATGGTCATCGATGACAACTCCAAAATTATATGTCGGGATTTTGTTAGTTTTCAAAATCACAAAATCACCAATGTCAGAACTATGAAAAGAAACTGAACCACGGACAATATCATCTCATTCAAAAATAACTTCATCAGGACTTTTAACTCTAATTACAAAAGGTTTGTTTTGAGCAATATTTTGCTCAATAATGTTTTGATCTAAACGACGACAAGTTTGATCATATTTAGGAGCATATTGGCCCGATTTAATTTGAGCATCTTTTGCAGTTTGTAATTGTGCTTTACTACAAAAACAACGATAAGCTTTTTTAGTTTCAACTAAAAGATTAATATGTTGATGATAAATACTGCTACGTTCACTTTGACGGTAAGGTCCATATTGAGCATTTTCAGTATCGGTTGTTTCGTCTATATCAATACCCATTCATCGTAAATTTTCTAATTGTGATTTTTCACCATCAGCAATATTTCTAGCTATATCAGTATCTTCGATTCTAACTATAAAAGTTCCATTATAATGTTTAGCTCATAAATAATTGATTAAAGCAGTTCTTGCTCCGCCAATATGTAAATATCCAGTTGGACTTGGCGCATATCTTAAACGATGTTTTTTCATAATTTTCCCTTTCAATTTATGATTTTTTCATTAGCATTATTATCGATGAAGCTTCGATAAAATCTGGATGCTTACCTTCGCTAGTAGTAGCTTTAATATTAATACAGCTATTATCTAATAACTTTGATAAGTGATTTTTTATTTTATCTCTAATTGGAGATATCTTTATTTTATCGCAAACAATCAAACAATCAATATTAATTATTTGATAACCTTCAGAATTCATTAAATTTAAGATCGTATTTAAAATTTCTAAAGATGAAATATTTACTGGTGTTGAGCTAACTGGGAAAAAGGTTCCTAAGTCACCTTTTCCTAAAGCGCCAATAATTGATTCGGCAATAGCATGTAATAAAACATCACCATCACTATGCGCATCAATTTGATATTTCGTAGCAATAGTAACATTACCCAGAATTATTTCTTCACCTTTAATTAAACGATGAATATCTTTACTATGTCCAATTCTTAATTGGTTTAATAAACTCATAATAAATTCTCCTAGATGATTTTTTTAAACGTTGAAAAGGAAGTGACAAACATCGCCATCTTGCACTTGATATTCTTTACCTTCCATTCTTAATTTACCATTAGTTTTAGCACCTTGCTCACCATTGTATTTGATGAAATCATCAAACGCAATAACAGACGCTCTAATGAAGCCTCTTTCAAAATCAGTATGAATGACCCCGGCACATTGATTAGCTTTAAAACCGGCCTCAAAAGTTCACGCACGCACTTCTTGCACACCTGCGGTAAAGAAAGATTTTAAATTCAAAGTATCATAGCTAACTTTGATTAAATTTTCCAATCCTGTATGAGAGATTTCTAATTCTTCCATAAAGATTGATTTATCTTCTTCGTCTAATTCACTTAGCTCAGATTCTATTTTTGCACTAATTGCAACAATATTACTTTTTTCTTGTTTGGCGATTTCTAAAACTTTTTGATAATGAGGATTATTTTCATAATCATTAATTTCATCTTCTTGAATATTTGCAATGTAAATCATTGGTTTGTTAGTTAAGAAATTTAAATGTTCAATTAAGTTATTGTCGTCAACTGTTATATCGCTAATAAATAAGCGAATTCCTTTATCTAAAATAATTTTTGCTTTTTCTAAAACAGCAATTTCTGCTAAAACAGGCAGATCATTAGTTTGTCGTGCTTTTTTAGATATTCTAGATATACGACGTGTTATCTTATCAAGATCAGCTAAAATTAATTCTGTATTAATAGTTTCGATATCTTCGATTGGGTCAACAACATTGTTAACATGTTGAATGTCGTTATTTTCGAAACAACGAACAACATGACAAATAGCGTCAACTTCGCTAATATTAGCTAAAAATTGATTCCCAAGTCCTTCGCCCTTACTAGCACCTTTTACTAATCCGGCAATATCAATAAATGTAAATGAAGTTGGGACAATTTTTTTAGGATGAATGATTTTAGCAATTTCTGCTAAGCGATTATCCGGCACTTCGACTACACCAATATTTGGTTCAATAGTTGCAAATGGATAATTTGCAGCTTCCACTTGTGACTTTGTGATTGCGTTAAATAAAGTTGATTTTCCAACATTTGGCAATCCGACTATACCTGCTTTTAAACTCATAGAAAATACTTCCTTTTTTGATTTATGGAATATTTAAATTAATAATCCATTTTTATCATTTTCATAATTAAATATTTTTAACATATTCCTAATATAAAAAAAAGTCATTTAAAATGACTTATTTAATTAATTGGAGTTTTCGTAAGATATCATTCAGATGATCATCGCCATTAAAATTGATGATTATTTTGTTTTTATTAACTAATACTTTCGATGATAATTTGTTACGAAATAAATTTTCAATGTATTCATAATTATAATTACTACTAGCTATTTTTGGATTTTTTGGAGTAGTTTTATTTAAGTAATTACGAACAACTTCTTCAACTTTGCGCGCTGTTCATCTCTCTTTTATTAAAAGATCTGATAATTCATTAATTACAACTTTATTTTTTAATGCTAATAACGGTTTAACTTGACCCATTGTTAAATTATTAATTAATACTTCATTAATAATTTTTTTAGGTAAAGCTAATAAACGCATTTTATTAGCAATTGATGAGCGTGATTTTGATAATTTTATTGCTAATTGGTCTTGTGTAATATTTTGTGAATCTAATAAATTTTTATAAGCTAATGCTTCTTCGATAACATTTAAATTTTCTCTTTGTAAATTTTCTAATAATGCTATTTCTGACATTTTAGCATCATCAAAATCAACAACTATAGCAGGAATAGTTGTTATTTTTGCTGATTTTGATGCTCGTCAACGGCGTTCTCCAGCAATTAATTGGAAGCCATTAATTGAGTTGCGGACGATTATTGGTGTAAAAATACCATTTTGTAAAATCGATTGTTGAAGTTCGGCTAACTTAACTGGGTCAAATATTTTACGTGGTTGATATGGATTGGGAATAATTTCATTAACGTTAATTTCTTGGATTTCAGTTTTTGAACTAGAATTTTCAATTTCGCTAATTGTTTTAGATAAGTTTTCACCAAAAATAATATCTAAACCTTTTTTAAGTGATTTATTTGTCATCTTGTTTCACAACTTCTCGAGCTACACGATTGTAAGCACTAGCTCCTTTACTATGTTTTTTATAGTCGAAAATTGACACTCCTCTTGATGGCGCTTCTGCTAAATGGATGTTTTGGGGAATGATTGATTTGTAGACGCGTTCTTTAAAATATTTATGTAATTCTTGTTTTACTTCACGCGATAAGTTAGTACGACGATTAAACATTGTAATTAAAATTCCTTGAATATATAAATCTTTATTAAACATTTTTTGGACTAATCTGATCGTTGATAATAATTGCGTTAAACCTTCTAAAGCATAATAATGTGATTGTACTGGGATGATTGCGGCGTGAGCTGCACTAAGAGCATTTCGATTTAAAATTCCTAAAGATGGGGGACAATCAATTAATATATAATCATATTTATCGTGTAATGGTTCTAGTTTATGTTTTAAAATACTTTTTTTATCTAAGTTTTTTTTCATTAAATAAAGATCTGCTCCAGCCAAATTAATCGTTGATGGAATAACATCGACGTTCGTAGTAGTTGAAGTATGGACGGCGTGAATGATATTACAATCATTAATTAAAACATCAAAAATATCTTTATTAATATCACTTTGTTTGATTCCGATACCACTAGTTGAATTAGCTTGAGGATCAAAATCTAATAGGAGAATTTTTTTACCTAGTCTGCCTAATGCAGCAGCTAAATTAATAGCTGTTGTTGTTTTTCCGACGCCGCCTTTTTGGTTAGTGATTGCAATAATATGAGCTTTCATTTAGCTGCTCCTTAAATTTTTATAATTTATCAATATTGTTTAGTTTGATTTTTTTTCAATTATTTCATAATTTAATTTATGCATATCAATTAAATTATTATGAGAATTAACTAATTGTCTTAAAATTGATTTAGTATCATATTGATTAGTGTTGTTAATTTCTAAATAATTGATTTGATCTTTTATATTATCAATATTTTTTTTAATGACTAAATCAAAATCAGTAATACAATTTTTACAACTACTATTAAGTGATTTTAATTTTGCATGTTGTGGACAATTTAATTTTCCTGATCTTCAATTTTTAATTTGGGCTTGAAATTCTTTTTCATCTTTTTGTCACGCTGCTTTTCGAAAATTAATTTCTTGCTCTAATGTCAAAACTATTTTATTCATTTCTTCGCTAGGAATTTTATCTAAGAAACTTTTATATATTTCAATTTTTTCTAATAAAAATTTTAATTGAATTGCGTAAGTTTGATAAGTTTTTGTATTTTTTTGATTAGCTGTTCATTTTTTATTTAAATCAATCATTAATTTTAATCATTCTGAAACAACACTATAGCGCTGATTATGAACTACTAAAAAATTAATTTCATTCATATATTCAATATTTTTTTCTGCGATGGCTTTTTTATATTTAGTAATAATTTTATTTAAATCATTTTTTTCTTCTAAATTGATTGGTTTAATCATTTATTTTCCCTCATTCTATAATTTAATATTCTTTTATTATAATAATATTTTATCAATAAATATCAAAATAATCACATAAACTAAAAAAAATAAAAAACTTTTGTTTTTTATTTTTGAATTTATTAGTTTGATAATAATTGATAATAATGTTTTTTTAAATATATTAAGAGCATTTCTATATCAGCTGGATTGATCCCAGAAATACGATATGCTTGACCAATAGTTAGTGGTCTGATGATCCCTAATTTTTCTCTAGCTTCTGCAGAAAGATTGTGAATATATTGATAATTTATTGTTGTGGGAATTTTTTTATTTTCTAAAGCAATTGTTTTTTGAGCTTGTTTTTCTTGCTTTAATAAATAACCAGCGTATTTAGTATTTATCTCAACTGCTTCAACGACTGCATCATTAAATATTTGTGATAAATTTAAATGTTTTTTGATTAGATCAAAATTAAGTTTTGGTCTTTTCAATAGTTCTAATGCACTAACACCTTGATGTAGCGGACTAAATCCATTAGCAATCAAATCAGCATTAATATCATCTTTTGGTTTGAATCTAATTGTTGTTAATATATTCGTTAATGTTTTAATTTCAGCTAGTTTATTTAAATATTTATGATATCTTTTTTCACTAATAGTATGATTCTCAAATGCAATCTTTGATAGCCTTTGATCGGCATTATCATGACGTAATAATAAACGATACTCTGAACGCGAAGTTAATAGGCGATATGGCTCATCAGTTCCTTTAGTGACTAAATCATCAATCAAGACACCAATGTATGCTTGATCACGTCTTAAAATTAACGCTGGGCGCTTTAAGATCTTGTTGGCGGCATTAATTCCGGCCATTAATCCTTGACAGGCAGCTTCTTCATATCCACTAGTCCCGTTTATTTGACCAGCAGTATAAAAATTCTTAATTAGTTTAGTTTCTAAAGTTGGTTTTAATTGGAGTGGATTTAGTGCATCATATTCAATCGCGTATCCTCATTTAGCAATTACACAATTTTTAAAAGCAGGGATGCTACGAACCATTTTATCTTGAATTTCAATTGGCATTGAAGTTGATAAACCTTGAATATAAACTAAATCAGATGAAGTAGAAATTGGTTCAATGAAAATTTGATGACGTTCCTTATCGCGAAAGCGATTAATTTTATCTTCAACTGAAGGACAATAACGCGGTCCTTTACCAGTAACATTATCAGAATACATTGCTGATTGTTCTAAATTTTTTAAAATAATTTCATGTGTTTCGGGTGTCGTGTGTGTTAAATAACAAGGTAATTGTTCTTTAAAAGGAATCGATGTTTTACTAGTGTATGAAAAATTTAGATTTAAATTATGACCTGCTTCTAATTGAGTTTTTGTATAATCAATTGAGTCACGTTTAATTCGTGGTGGCGTTCCTGTTTTTAATCTAATTAATTCAAAACCAAACTCTTTTAGTTTTTCTGATAATAAGTTTGTTGTTGAAGCACCATCAGGTCCAGAGGCAAAGTTTTCTTTACCACGTAAAATTTTGGCTTGCATATAAGTTCCAGTTGTTAATATAATTGCATCAGCCATTATATTAACACCAGATTTAATTTTAATTCCAACGGCAGTTTTGTTTTCAATAATGATATCAATAACTTGAGCAAAAGTGAGCGTTAAATTTTCTAAATTATGCAAAGTTTCCGTTGCAAATTTTGAATATTCTTGCATATCAGACTGTGCTCGCATTGATCAAACACCAGGGCCTTTTGATAAATTAAGCATCTTAATTTGCAGTGCTGTTTTATCAGCTGCAATACCCATAAATCCACCTAATGCGTCGATTTCTCTAACGACTGTTCCTTTAGCAGGACCACCAATCGCAGGATTACAAGGCATGTGACCAATTTTTGCATCCTTTAAAGTTACTAAATTAGTTTTCAATCCTAATTTAGCACATATTCGAGCAGCTTCAATTCCAGCATGCCCGGCTCCGACTATAATAACTTGAAATTTTTGGTTCATTTTTCGTAATCCTTTCTGATTTTAATTAGTATTTTAATTAGTAATTAATAAGTTAATAATTATAACATTAATAACTTTTTTATACAAAATAACTACTCTCATTTAAATAGTCAAATAGTTAATCCAAATATGATACTTATAGATGCAGCTGGCCATAAAATTCATTTTAAAACATCTAAATGATGTGCGCCTGTTGGTTTGAAAGCGTCAAATCCATGCGTTCAAGGTTGGAAAAACAAATCATAAACTTGGCGTTGCGGCATAATTTGAGATAAAATATTTATTCAACCATGATCAGGTACAACAAACATTGCCCCTGATAAAAATAATGTCGGAATTAGAATTAGAATCGTTAATGAAAATGAGTTTTCTTGCGTTTTAATATTACCTAATATTAATAATGAAATCATAATATTTAGTAATGCTGAAAATACTCATCCAAATATAAATCAACCACCATGCGGCATTGTTAAACCGCTATTATGATAACTAATATAAGCTCACGTAAAAGTTCATATTGAAGACAAAATTTGAATTACAAAAAAGAATGCTATTAAACCAAATAAAAATTTTATTTTACTTAATGGACTAACACAAACTCGTTTTAAAATACATGATTCCTTCAATTTCATTGCTGTATTTGTCATTCCAAATAAACCAACTGAAAAAGTTGATATAAAAATCATTCCTGGACAAATAACATTAATAAATTGATTATTTTTAACTGGTGTTGAATTTGAAAAAATCGAATTCAAAATAAACATAATTAATAATGGTCAAATAAATGCAAAGAAAACACCTTGAAAAGATTTAAAAAATACTTTAGATGTTAATTTAAACGTTGCTAACATAATTACAAATCCCTCTATTTCTACTTAAATTTTTTCGTTATGAAATTTGCTAAAATAATTATTAGCAAAAATTTCTAAACTACCATGTTCTTTTTTAATATCATCGATTAAAGCGTCTTTAATAATTTTACCTTTTTCCAAAAGGATCATTCGATCACATAAAAACTCTGCTTCATCCATATTATGCGATACTAAAAATAACGTACTATTATTCTCTCGTAAAATAATTTTAATATAATTACGAATAAAATTACGACTTTTAATATCTAATCCAGTTGAAACTTCATCTAACAACAATAATTTAGGCTGATGTAAAAAAGCTAAAATAACATTTAAACGTTGTCGTTGTCCACCAGACATACTACTAGCTGGTTTTTTCATTAATTCTTGCATATCAAAAACCTTGATAATGTTTTTAAAACTTTCTGATTTAACATCAACTTTATAAATGCTAGCATAAAAATTAATTAAATCACGAACCCCAACGCCATTTGGAAAAGTATTATCTTGAAATTGAATTCCAATATTTTTAGCAATTTCTAATTTATTATTACCAAATTCATATTTAATATTCCCTGATGTTGGTTTTGAAACTCCAGAAATAATTTCTGATAGCGTTGTTTTACCAGCGCCATTAGCGCCGATGATCACAATTGATTGACCTTCATAAACTTCAAAACTAATATTATCAAGGGCAATGAATTGATGAAATTTTTTAGTTAAGTTATTTATAGAAAAAAGGATTTTTTTATTTTTCATATTTTAAACTCCAGTTTTTTAAACAATTCTTGGAAATAAAATTTCATTACCATTAACTTTAATTTCACTAAAGTTATCAATATTTAACTGACTTAATAATTTAATTCTTATACCACCAAGAACACGATATGCGATTTTTGATTTTTTAACTAGGAATGGTGCTAATAATGTTGTTGATACGACGCAAGTGTAATACAATCATGATAAAATATTTTTTAATTTTTCAGGATCTTCTTTAGCAACAATTCATGGTGTTGTTTGATCGATGAATTTATTAGAACTACGTAATAATGTTTCAACAGCGTCTAATGCTGCGTTGATGTTTAGATCGTCCATAGTTTTACTATAAGTGAAAATAACATCCTCAATCGAACTTTTTAAAACTTTACATTCAAAATTTTCTAAACTAAAGTCAGCTGTAAATGAACCGTTAAAATATTTTTTAATCATTGATACTGAACGGGAAATTAAATTTCCATATTTATTACATAAATCATTATTATAAACAGCTTCGAAATGATCAATATCAAAAACACCATCTTCGTTTAATTTAATTTCTTTTAATAAGAAGTAACGTAATGGATCACTGCCGTATTTCTTAATTAATTCTAAAGGATCGATTACGTTGCCTTTAGATTTTGACATTTTTCCTTCTTTAGTAACGATTCAACCATGCGCTAAAATAGTTGTTGGTAATTTAACATCTAACATTTTTAAAAGAATTGGTCAATAAATACAATGAAAACGCGTAATTTCTTTTCCAACTAAATGAACAATTTCAGCATCTTTATTTACTCAAAATTTTTGAAATAAAGCATCGTCTTGAATGCTGTAATTTAGTGCTGTAATATAATTCAATAATGCATCAATTCAAACATAAATAACATGCTTGGGATCGCTTGATACTGGAACTCCTCAACTAAATGATGTTCTAGTAACTGATAAATCTTTTAAGCCTGGGTCGATAAAATTATTAATTAATTCTGTTGTTCTTTTTGTCGGAATTACAAAACGCGGATTATCATAAAAATAATTTTTTAGTCATGTGCCAAAATCTGATATTTTTAAGAAGTATGATTCTTCTTTAACATTTTTTAATAAATGGCCACTAACAGGATGATAATATTTACCCATCTTCATATAAATGTGCTTGTTGTGGTGTGAAAAATTCTTCATCACTAACTGAATAAAGTCCTTCATAAAAATCTTTATAAATATAACCTTTTTTTTGTAATTCATCGAAAGTATTTGAAACAATACTTTCATGTGATTTATCAGTTGTCCGAATAAAACTCGTATAATTAATATCAATTAATTTTCATAATTTTTTAAATTGTAAAACTGCTCCATCAACATAACTTTGAGGATCGATATTATTTTCTTTAGCTTTTGCTTCAATTTTTTCACCATGCTCATCACTACCTGTTAAGAAAAAAGTATCGTAATTTTGAAGTTTTTTATATCTTGTTAAAACATCGGCAATCGCTGTTGTATAGACGTGTCCGATATGTAAATTACCTGATGGGTAAAAAATTGGAGTGGAAATATAAAAGGTTTTTTTTGGTTGTTGCATATTAATCATTCTTTCTTTTAGAATATTAAAAAATAGTTAACAGCGTTAACTACTTAATAATTATTCTATTAATTGGTAAGGTTTTTTTAATGTATTTTGATTAAAATCAGAACTAATAAAACAATAATTGATATGAGGAAAAACAAGAGTATTCCGCCCACTATTATGCTGATTTTAATAACCAAATGAATATTTTTTGAAACTTGGAATTGTATTTTACTTTTTAATTTTTTAAACATAAAATCACCTTTACTAATAAAAATAGATAAAGTTATATAATATAATTATACATTTAAAAAATTGCTAAGATAAGAATTTTTATTTTATATATAAATAGAAAAATTATTTATTTAACATAAAAAGTGGCATCCGCGTTGATTTTAATTTGAAAATAATGAAAAAGTTCATAGCTGTTCCACTCCTTAAATTTAATTTTACTTAATAATATATATTAATAAATTATTAAAAAAATGATAACATATATTTAATTTATTGTAAAATAATTAAAGAGGTGTTTAGATGAAGAAAACTACTATTAATAATCAAAAAAATAAAGAAATCAATAAAGAGAAACCTCAATATTTTAATCGCGGTCAAGTTAATGTTAATTTTCAAAAATTAAAAAAATTAAAAATTACTAACAAAGACCCTGACCGAGATGATAGTATCCATAGTATGAATTTAACGCAATTGAAAAAATTTGCGCTTAATAAAGGGGTTTCCAATAATGATTTAAAGCATTTAGAACGCGAAGACTTAATTAATTTAATTGAGTGACCACAAACTAATAATAATTTAGCAAATATTAAAGTTGAAAATGATTTAAATACTGATGAACAAATTAGATTAATTAGAAATCACTTAGCAAAATTAAATAAAAATTATGAAGGTTTAGTCACTGAAAATTCTAAATTAAAAGAATTGCTTGGTGAATATCAATTTGAAAATAATCATAAAAAATGTAACTCGATTATTATTGTTCAATCGTTAGTAATTTTTATTTTAATTGTAATATCAATAATTATTTTAGCAATAAAAAAATAAAAGAATTAATCTTTTATTTTTTTATTGTAAAAATTATTTAGTTGGTAACTCATATTCTCAAAGTGAGTCAAAATTACATAAAGCTCTAGCAATAACTTTTTTACCTTTTGGTACTTGGAAATGTACTTTAGGTTGATCGCCAGCTTTGAAATAATAACGGTGATGTCAACGATCATCGATAATTAATTCAATATAAGCGATAAAATGTTCTTCAGTAACCATATGTAGTTCGTGTTTACCACAACGTGATTCATATCCATCAGCAACTTCAACTGTATATGGGACATGTTTGTTTTTATCTGGGTCAGCTCTTAAGTAACGAATTTCGCGCCCAATTGCTGTGCCATCTTTATCACGAGGGACATCGCCAGCAACAACTTCTCATCAACTGAATTTGTCGCGGATCATTTTTCTTTCTTTCATGTTTTGCATAAATTTTTACCTCTTTTTATTTTAATTTAAATACAAAATATATTATATATAAAATCGCTTTTAAAAACAATGAAAATTGTTAGCCAATCGATATATCTTCTTCAATGTAACTAAATTTAGTTTCATCATTTCTTTTACGACTTCATAAAAATAATGTTGAACTAATTCCTAATTGACCAATGAACATTAGTAATATTAAAGCGAGTTTTGAAATTCAGGATATTGTTCCTAAATGAAAACTAGCAAGTCCGACGGTGCCGAATGCGGAGGATACTGTAAACAACGCATCGGTAAAGTGATAATCTTGAATATGATCATGATGACTGCGACTATCTAGTGGAAATAAAGCATTTGTCGTCACTAATAAAGAAGTCGCGATTATTAATATTAAAGCAATGATTGTAACTGCATACGCATTGATTAATGTCTTATCAGGAACTTTTCTTTTAAAGACTTGCACTTGTGTATTACGAGTTAACATTTTACTAATACCTAAAATTGTTAGCGCAAATGTAGTTGTTCGAATCCCTCCTCCAGTTGAAGAAGGTGAAGCACCGATAAACATTAAGATTGAAAATAAAAACTTTGTTGGATCAGTAAAATGACTCATATTAAATGTTGCAAATCCAGCACTCCGAGTGGAGAACACGCTGAAAAATATGGCCATTATATGATTTCCTAAAGTGTAGTGTTCTAATTTACCATCAACTTTAATATTATTAGTATGCCAAAAACTAATAATACTATTACCGTTAGGAATTTGAATTTGATAGGGCGCTTTTATTTCAAAGAGAAATGTGAAAAATACCCCAACAATAAAAACTAAAAAATAAGTTACTAAGGAAATTTTTGTTAATAAACTAACATTATATTTTTTTCCTAAAAGACGCATCTTAATTTTTTGTTGAAGATCAAAGAAAATTGGAAATCCAACGCCACCAAAAACAAGTAAAATAATAAATATTGTTTGCACAAAATAATCATTATAATACGGGATTAGTGAATGTGATCCAATAATGTCGAACCCGGCATTATTGGCAGCTGATACAGAATGGAAAAAAGCCATTCATAAAGATTTTCCAAAATTATGATAAGGTGAGACTTCATTAGAAACGTAAGGATTTTTAATTTTATAAAAATGAATTGTTAAAAACATTGTTGCAATAACAATCGTTACTAAGACGGCAGTTACCCCAGCAATAATAACTTCTTTAGTTTGTCCGATCTTAGACTGTCCTCGTTCTGTTTGAAGTACCATACGCATTTTTAAAGGTAAGCGACGATTAAAAAGAAAGTAGAGAAAATAAATTCGAATTGCGAATCAACCTAGTCCACCAACTAAAATTAACATCGCGATGACTGCTTGGCCAAAAAAGTTAAAAGTTGATACTGTAGTCGTTGTCGTTAATCCAGTGTCTGAAAAGGCGGAAGCTGAAGTGAATAACGCATTGATAAAACTTAATTTAATGTTTGCTTTTTGTGCTCAAGGCAGTAGTAATAAGAAGGCTCCCATAAATGTGATAATACAATAGTATAAAAATAATTTTCGAGATATCGATAACAAACCATACTTCTTAGAAGTTTTGTTTAAAAAATTTTGAACTCTTTTTTTGTTTGTGTTTAAATTTTTCATACTAAAATAATCACCATCATTACGTAGTTATCTTTTATTAATTTATTATAACATTTTACACCATTTATTTTAATTTTTAAAAATAAATTTAAAAAATTAAAATAATGTTATAATAATTTAAATTTCAAAAGTCATTTTATAATATAATTATATTATATAAAGTAGGCGAAAAGGGGACTATATGGCAAAAAAATATGATATTTGTGTTATTGGTACAGGTAAGTTTGGAAATGCGATCATTTATCAACTTTCAGAATTAGGTCACTCAGTCATGGCGATTGATATTAAACCGGAAAGAATTCGTCGAATTCAAAACTTAGTTGATTATGCGGTTGTTTTAGATGCCACTGAGCCAGATTCTTTAAAAACTCAAGGAATTGAACATATGGATACAGTAATAGTTGGGGTTGGGAGTGATGTTGAATCTTCAGTTATGATCGCGGCATTGCTAAAAGAATTAGGTATTAAAAACATTATTTGTAAAGCTTCATCGCAACGCCATGAAACTATTTTAAAACAAATTGGTGTTGATTATATTGTTCGCCCAGAATATGAAGCAGGGATTAGAACTGCACTAAAAGCAACTAATCCATTATTCATCACTTCTTATGCTGAAATTCAAGAAATTTCAGATAATTACGCAATGTTAAAAACAATTATTAAAAACATTAACATTACAACTAAACCTCTAGCTAATTTAGATTTACGTAAAATTGGTGTAGCGATCGTTACAATTACTAGAAATGGTAAAACTTTTGTACCAGTTAAAGACGATATTTTAAAATTAGGTGATAAAGTTGTTATTGTCGGGGAAATTAAAGCTGTTTCAGAATTTCAAAGATTTACGAATAGCGTTGTATCACGATAAAAATAAAAAAAAAAAAAACAAATATTAAATTATTTGTTTTTTTTATTTCTATTTTTAAAATTTTTAAGTGCTTTTAATTTGTTAATTAGTTTTGAAGTTCGCGATGGTTCGATTTCTTTATCCGGTATTTTGGAGAAATAATTTGGTTTAGTATGTTTATGATCATTAGTTTTTACTTGAACAACATCTTTACGAGACTGAAATCTTAATAAATTACGTTTGTTTTTTGATTTTAAAATTTTATTAAATTTTTTCTCACTAATTTTTAGAATAATTGGATTCGAATAAACTTTATATATAGCTGAGTTAATTACGAAACCATAATAAAGAATCGTCGATAAGAATAAGAAGACAATGGCGACCGACATCATCGATGCAACTGCCCCATAATAACTAGTGTATTTAAAAATTAATTTATTGAATGTTGTTAAAATAGCGATTAAAATATAAAGTAAAAATGAAGCAACTAATGATCCAGGATGGACCGATCTTCAAGATACTCGCTCTTGAGGCGTTGCTACAAAAACAACTACTAATAAAATATAAATAATAAATATTGTGAAAGGAATCTTGAGCACGTCTCATAACCAAATCACATTAGTCTGGCCAACTATCGTTGATAAAAAGGATGATAACATTAATGCAAGAATTAAAAAGAAGTTCAGTAAAAATATTAAAATACTAGATTTAAGATAAGTATTTCTAAGTGGAATTTTATATTCTTCGTTATAAACAACCCCAGCAACCATGATTATTTTTCGTGCTGATGAAATTGAAATATATAAAGAAATAATTGCTAATGAGCCAACTGCGATTCAATTTTGAGTATTTTTAGTATTCGTTAAATCTTTAAAGATTTGCGAACCGATTGATTGCCCAAAAATTTCGTTAATGAAATTTTGAATAGTCGCAATAAAGTTTGAGTTTTTACCCTCAGCAGTTAATTCTAAAAAGACAATTCCTAAAAAAGTCGCAATTGGAATTAAAGTTATAAACATACTGAAAGCTAAAACTGATGGTAGAAAACTATTAGCAGGTTTGCGGAGTTTCTCATAAATATAATTTTCTAATAATTTAACTTTATTTTTATTACGTTCCTTTTTATGAGTAACACTCATAATCAGAACTAAATGAATAATTCAAACAAAAATTATATTAACAACAATTCTTTTAATGTTTAAAATGCCCATCATTTTTTCACCAAAAGTTTTTGGCTTATTATTTTTGTTTTTGTTTTTGTCAGCTTTTTCTTGAGCTGTTTTATTAATATTATGCATTTCTTTTAAAGATTTTAATTTGTCAATTTTATCATCAACATTTTTATTACCTAACATCTCATAAAACCTCCTCTCAAATTTTATCTTTAATTATTATTTTGTTAAAATTTTTGTAATAATGTCAGAAACTATTTTTGGATTAGCTTTCCCGCGACTAGCTTTCATAACTTGGCCGACGAAAAATTTCATCACCCGTTCGCTGCGTTGAGCATATTGTTGTACCATTTCTGGATGGTCTGTGATTAATTGTTCAATCATTGGTTTTAATTGATCAATATCGCTAATTTGGGATAAGTTTAATTCCTTAATTATTTGAGTTGGATCAAGATCTTCAATGATGATTTTATGAAAAATTAACTCCCCTTGTTTTAAAGAAATTATACCATTTTCAATTATTTTTATCATCTTTACTAAATTGCTAACACTTAATTTAGTTGCTGATAAAAGGATTTTATGCTGATTTAAATAACTATTTAAAATCATAACAATTCAATGGGTTAATTGTTTAAAAATTTTTAGTTTTTAAAGAACAAGCATAAAATAATAAATTAATATCTTTGTTATTAATTAGTTGTTGAATTATTTTTAAATCTAAGTTATTTTTTTGATAATAATTAAAATAGAATTCTGGTAATAAAGGAATCTTTGCTTGTAATTGTTTGACTCAATTTTGATCTAATATAATTGGCAATATGTTTGCTTCGGGAATATATCGATAATCAATCGCATCTCCTTTAGAACGCATCATAATATTTTTTTTCAATTTATCATCATATCTTTTAGTTACTTGTTCAACTAATTCTTGATTTTCAAGCGTTTTAGTTTGTTCAATAATTTCTAAATTAATTGCATTTTCTAAATTGTGAATTGAGTTAATATTTTTAATTTCAACTTTAGTACCTAGCTTTGAACTACCTTTTAATTTAATTGAAACATTAGCATCGCAACGCATTGAACCATTTTCCATTTTGACATCAGAAACATTAGCATATAATAAAATGTTTTGTAAATTTTTAATATATAGCGTTGCTTCGTAAGCATTGCTTATTTCAGGTTCACTAACAACTTCGATTAAAGGATTACCACAACGATTAAAATCTAGTCATGTAACACCATTATTATGAATTTGTTTAGCAGTATCTTCTTCTAAATGAGCTCTAGTAATATTAATTTTTTTAATTTTATCATTAGCTAATCTAATGTTTAATATTCCTTTTGTAGTAATTGGATTATATTGTTGCGTAATTTGATAACCTTTTGGTAAATCAGGATAATAATAATTTTTACGATCAAAAGAAACTGATGATGATATTTCCATATTTAATGCTTTACCTAAAATAATCGCTAAAGCAACTGCCTTTTTATTAACAGTGGGTAGCGCTCCGGGATATCCTAAATCAATGAAATTACATTTTGTATTAGGTGGTTGTTTAACTGTTGTTGGACTATTAGAAAACATTTTTGTTTTCGTTTTTAATTCAACATGAACTTCAATTCCGATAACAACATCATATTTATTCATTGTTTATAACCTCCTCTAAATTGCGTTTTTCAATCTCTAAGCTTTCTTGTAAATGATATGATATTTTCAAACAAAGATCATCACTATTAAATTGAGTATTGATATTTAGACCAACTGGTAAGTCATCAACAAATCCCATCGGGATTGTAATTGATGGAATTCCTGAAAAATTAGCTAATAATAAAATATTATCAGATAAGTCATTAATTTCTGAAACATCAGATTTATCATTAATAGCTCCTTTGATTGTTGGCGCTGCTGTTCCGGTTGTAGGAAATATTAATGCATCATAATCATTAAATATTTCATTGATTTTTTGAGTAATTAAACGACGAATTTTTTTAGATTTACAAAAAATCGGCTCCATATTTTCATTTTTTTAGAAAATATGTTCCTAAAGTAAAGCGATGTTTAAGCATTTTCCCAAAAAATTGATTCCGATTATCCATCCCTGCTGCTAATCAATTTTGCTCTTTAACACTATTTCCAAAATATCAGCCAGTTAAATTAGATGAAGAAGATGTTGATTCAGCATAAGATATTACCATATAAACTGGTAAAAGCGCTTTCAGTAATTTGTTGTTAAAATCAACATATTCAACAATTGCACCTAGTGATTTTAATTTAGTAATATGTTGATTAAAAATTTTTTGTACATCACTATTAGTCGATGCTTCAATATTTTTAATAATTGCAATTTTTTTATTTTTTAAATAATTACTTGAAAATTTAAATTGATCAGGTAATTTAAAGTTAACTTTTTGTGATGTTAAATCTTTATGATCGTATTTTTGTAATACTTTAAAACTATATAATAAATCTTCAACATTTTGACTTACAAAACCAACAGTATCAAGTGATGGAGAATAAGGAAACATTCCAAATCTTGATATCAAGCCATAACTTGGTTTAAACCCACAAATCCCTAAAAATGATGCTGGTTTACGAATTGAATCACCTGTATCGGAACAAATTGAAATCGGCGTGATTCCTAGCGCTACTGAAGCAACACTTCCCGAAGAAGACCCAGATGTAATATGATCTGTGTTTCATGGGTTTTTAACAACTCCAGTATAGCAAAATGTTCCTGTTCCAGCCATTCCTAATTCATCAGTTGTGTTTTTACCAACTAAAATCCCACCTTGATCTAATATTTCATCAATGACAGTTGCGTTGTAAAATGGTTTAAAATCACTTAATAGAGCAGACCCTCCAGTAGTAATATGTTTTTTATGTGAAAATGTATCTTTAATGCTGATTGGAATGCCACCAAAAGGTTTCATTAAATCAATTGCAGTTATTTTATTAGCAGCTTTTAGCGCATCTGCTTCAAAAGTGTTAATAAATAAATTATATTTATGATTATATTTTTTAATTTTAAGAAAAGATGCTTCAACTAATTCTGAAGCAGTGATTTTATTATTAATCAAATCTTGATGCGTTTCTCATAATGTTTTATTTTTCTTAATCATCATTAATAACTCCTTTATTTTTAAAATAGTTATTATCATGGAATTTTGAATTACTTAGAATGTTTTCTTTATTCAAAACACAAATTTCACTATCATCTTCACGAAGGACGCTCATATCGTTTGTTAAATCACGTGGGTAGTTCATTGGTTTCAAATCACTAACTCCGTGAATTGAATCAATAATTTTTAATTGTGCTGATATTAATTCTCAATCATGAATAATTGCTTCACAATCTTCATCATCAATATTAATTAAAACTTTTTTCGCTAAATCTTTAATTTCTGATTTTGTCATATTAACTCCTTGATTTTAATAATTTATTAAATGCTTCTTCGTTAATAATTTTAATTTCTTTAGTAATTGCACTACGATATTTATTAGAATTTGGTGATAAATTATTAGTAATTAGAAAATCTACTTTACTAGTAATGCTATTGTTGAATATTCCACCATTAATTTCAATCAATTCTTTCATCACATTACGCGGAATTGATAAGACCCCAGTAATTGAAAAAACTTTACTTGCTAATTTGTTATTTTTCACTGGAATCGCATTATATATTGGGTTAACCCCTTGAGCTATTAGTAATTTAACTAATTGGACGTTTTGAACGTCCTTTAGTCAATTAATTAAAGAATTTGATACTACTACACCAAAATTGGAAATGTTGCTTAAATCATCGCTTGTTAAATTAATAAAACTATCTAAGTCATTAAATCTTTTGGCGATGATTGTCGCATTTTTAAATCCGATGTTACGAATTCCTAATCCAAAAATTAAACGTGCTAAAGAATTACTTTTTGATTTGTTAATTGATGTAATAATTTTATCATAAGATTTTTGTCCAAATCCTGCTTGCTCAAGAATTAGATCTTGATGTTGTGCTAATTTATAAATATCAGCAACATTATTTAAAATTCCTAGTTCAAAAAATTTCTTCATAATATTTTCGCCTAAGCCAATAATGTTCATTGCTGGACTGCTAACAAAATGAATGACGTTTTCTAGTTGGCGCGAAGCGCAATTTTTATTAAGGCAATAAAAATCAACATAGTTTTCTTTATTAGCTAGTTCAACATCACAAACAGGACATTTAGTTGGGGCGATTCATTTTGGTAATGCTTGATAATCTTCATCTTTAATAACTTCTAAAACTTTAGGAATGATGTCACCGGCTTTTTTAATTTTTACAATAGCCCCAATTCTAATATCTAATTTCTGAATATAACTAGCATTATGTAATGTTGCGTTAGCAACTGTTGTCCCACATAAGCTAACTGGTTCTAAAACAGCATTATAATTAACTTTTCCAGTACGACCAATACTCATCGTAATATTTGTTAATTTAGTAGTGGCTGTTTTAGCACTAAATTTATAAGCTGTGGCTCATTTTGGAAATTTTGTCGTATTGCCAATTTTTTGATATAAGTTAATATCATTAACTTTGATAACAATCCCGTCAATTGGAAAACCAAGTTGATCACGATTAGCTTCGATTTTTTCAATAAAACTTCAAATCTGATTAATATTACCAATCAAAAAATTTTCATTAATATGAAATCCTAATTTTTTGATTGCTATCAATGCATCTGATTGAGTTTTAATTTCTGCTGCTTGAGGATTCATATAAAAATAAATAAAAGTTGATAATTTTCTTTGAGCAGTTATTTTAGAATCTAATTGGCGAATTGACCCAGCTGCCGCATTACGGGAATTAGCAAATAGTTTTTCATTGTTCTGTGCTCGTTTTTGATTAAGATCACTAAAGTCTTGGTCAAAGAAAAATACTTCACCACGAACTTCTAAAGTTTCTGTCCCAATAATTTTTAAAGGAATGTCTTTAATTGTTTTAATGTTATGTGTCACATCTTCACCAATCAAACCATTACCACGTGTGATCGCTTTAGTTAATTGATAGTTTTGATATTGCAGTGCAATCGATAACCCATCAATTTTTAATTCAGCAATATATTCAATATTATTTAACCCTGATAACTTTTGAATTTGTTTATCAAAATTTAATAATTCAGTTTGATTGAAAACATTTCCTAAAGATAACATTTTTTGGGAATGAGTAATTTTATTAAATTTTTCACTAACATAACCACCAACATGAATTGTTGGTGAATTAGATAATTTAAAATTCGGATGTTGTGATTCTAACTTAATTAGTCTTTGTAATAAAGCATCAAATTCCAAATCACTAATTAAAGAATCATTTAACTGATAATAAGCATTGTTGTAATGATTCAACTGCTCAGTTAATTTTTTAATTTCGGTTTTTATTTTTGAATCATTCATCAAGAAACTCCTTAGAACTATTTATTTTTTTTAAAATTATCTAATTTTTGATTTAAAAGCGCAATTTCTTGCAAACTACGATTAACTTTTTTTTGTAAATTAGATATTTTAAAAGTTGATCTAATGCTTTTAAAATATAAAAAGACAATAAACAAAATCAATAGCAAGATAATTCAGGCATTATCAGATTTTAATCCTAATCCATTAGCCAGTCATTGCATTCAGTTAAGTGTTTTATCACTATAATATTCATATAAAATTTGTGTTATTAATAAAGATAACGAAACAATCATCATAAAGATATTTCATAAAGTTCAAGAAATCGATTCTTGAACTTGTAATTTACCTTTTTGAATTAATACTAATAAATAGATTGATAAGACAAATACTAAAACAAAAATTAAAATTGGTAAACCGATTGAAATAACATGTTTTCCGGATGATGGCGTAATTGGGGCGATGTTAAGCAAATGTGAAAATGTTAATATCATTATTTTACTCCTTTTTTAAATTTACGAGATTTTGGCAAGAATGGTTGAATTAAAATAATTGTCACAACTAGAGACAGCATATAAAACATTGAATTAAATATATTTAAATATGAGCTCCCTGTTTTTCGATCAATCATTTTAACAGGGATTTCTTTAATTTTATAACCATTACGAATTAATCAAGTTAATAAATCAGCTTCTAAATTAATTGGTTGATTTTCAGTAAACATTTTAATAATATCACTAGAAAACATACGCATTCCTGAAGTTGGGTCTTTAATGATTCGGCGACAACTAATTAAAATTGCTAATGTTAAAATTTTTGATCCAAGCATTCTTAAAGAAAATGGTTTTTTTGTATCAATAAATCTTGAACCTATTACTATATCATTGCCTTGTTTTAAAACTTCTAACATTGGTTTAACATACTCTGGTAAATGTTGCCCATCACCATCATATTGTAAAAAAGCATCATAGTTATGATTTTTAGCATAAAATATTCCAGCTTGAACAGCACCAGATAAACCAATATTAGTCGGAAGATTTATATGATTAATATTATTTTTAGTTAATATTTCTTGCGTATCATCAACAGACCCATCATTAACAACTAGAAAATCAAGATTAGGATTAACCTTCTTAAAATTTCTAATTGTATCTAAAATACATTCTGCTTCATTATGGGCCGGAATAATAGTTAGTAATTTCATAGTTTAGTCCTTTTTTAATTTATTTAAAAATATTTTCTGTATTTTTTTAGTAGCTCGTTTGTTTATTTTTTTACCTTTTTTAATTAAATCTTTATTTGGAGTTATCCCAATTCGTTTTTTTAATTCGTTATTTAATTTACGATGTTTTGAAAAATAACTTAAACGATGCAATTGAAGTGGTAATCACGTTAGTGTTTTGTTACGACGAACAAATTCTAGTAATTTAATAATATCAATACTAGTTTTTTTTCAAGACACTTCATGCAAATGTAGCACAATTGTGTTTGGTGTTGCATTTTGTAAACTGAAAAATTCCATTGGATATACTCTAATTCGCGTTGGTAACTCTTGATAACTGTTATTTAACAATAAACGATACTCACTACATAATAGAAAAGTGAAAAGTTCGTTATTAATAAAAAACGGTACTTTATCGTAATTTTCCGAATTAAATAAATCATAAATATCTAAAAGTTGTTTAATTAAAGGATGATTGGGAATAACTGCGATAAAGCCAGTAGCGATTAATTTTTGATGTTCAAATCCAATTGTCATATCACTATTTTCAAAGATATCGCCAAATGGTTTCATTGCCATCATATCAGTATCTAAATATACGCCACCATATTTATATAAAACTCGTAAACGAACATAATCTGAAACATAAGCATACTTTTTATAGTCATATGCTTTTTTACAATATTTATTTTCTAATAAATTAAAGTTATCTTCAGTTCATATTCTGAGCTCATATTTAGGGAATAATTTCTGTCATGTTTTTATATTAAGTTGTAGTCTATCAGGCATTTTTGACCCAAATCAACAATAATGAATTATTTTAGGAATACGTTGCATTTAATCAACCTTTCATAGTATTTGTAATATTATATCAAATAAATATCAGAAAATGGTTGCAAAAATTCAATTTTATTAGTATAATTTTATAAATATAGTTAATTAATTAATGCTTCAAAGGGGTCCTCATGGATAATTTAGAATTAAACAGTGTAGTTGAAGGTACAGTTACTGGTATTGTTAGTTTCGGTGCTTTCGTTGATATAGGCGTAGAAAAAAACGGACTAATTCATATTTCAAATATTAGCGATGAATACATCAAAGATATTAACGAATTTTTAAAAGTTGGTCAAAAAGTTAAAGTTCAAATCATTAACATTGATAAAAAACTTGGACGTATAAGCCTAAAAATCGTTAAATAATTAGAAAAGTTTAACACAATTAGGATATTATAGGAACTACAGGATGGATAGGATGAAAATTACTATATTTAAAGTCAAAATGAAAACTTAAGTTTTCATTTTGATTTTTTTTATTCCTTAAATCTGAAATATATAATAAAAATCATTACTAATAATTACTTGATAATGGAAGTTTTTTAAAAAACCATCATAAATATTAGTTCTTAATTTAATAACTCAGTTGGCACCGGAATGATCAACAGCATTAATGAAAGAATCAACATTTAAAGGATTAACTCAAACATTATTAATGAATTGAGACTCACTATTTTTAATCAATGTCCCTTTTTTAAAATAAACATTGATTCAAGAATAATCACCAAGATACTTAATACTAAATAAATGATGATCAATCATATATTGATCCATTTTATTAGTAATGTCTTTAACTCCTTTATTAACTAAACTAAATTTATCATAATTAGTATAATTAATTTTAGGGAAATTAACAATTACTATACTACTTAAAGTAACTGATGATGCGAAAATAGTAACTAATAGATTAAATTTTTTAATATAACTAAATAAATAGATAAATAGAAAACTAATTGGGATAATAATAATTCAGAGCATAATTTCATAATTAAAATTAGCACTAAAATAATTTTTGGACACAACTTGTAATAATGGATTTAAAATAATTAATACACTGACAAACAATCATAATATTAAAATGTTTAATTTATTAAAGTTTCAACTTTTTTGAAGCATTTTAAAAAAGATATAAATTCCAATAATAAATTCTAAACTTCAAGCTGCTGTAAAAAATATTCAATTGATGAAATGAATTTTAAAATTGAAAAAATAATCAACATTTCAAAAATTAACTAGGTTTTTACGATCTAAAATTCATAAATAAAGACTGAAAATAACTAACATGACTGGCACTATTAGAACTGTGAAATAGCGATCTTCGTAAATACTCATTTCTAATTTTTTAATTGTTTTATTACGTAAATAATAAATAAAGAAAACATAAGACATAAATGAGAAGTAAAAAATTAGCACACTTCAACCAATTAATTTATTAATATTGAAAAATAAGAAAGCTAAACTAATACATGGTGTAAAAAAAGTAACCATGAAATCAAGCGTAAAATTATTTTTAAATTTAAAAATAATTAAAGCGATGACAATGAAAAAAATCACAAAATTTAAATAAATAATTTGACTAGAGAAATTAAGTGCTAATGTCGAAATCAAAGAACCGAGTACCAAATAATAACGATTTCGATAATCGGACAATAAATATCTAATATAAAATGCTAATGATAAAAAGATTAAGTTGAAACACAGAAACGTCCCAGTTCATGGAAAAATTGTTAAAATGAAATGTCATACTAAAAATAAAACAATCACAACAATCCCACTAATAGCGCTATTAATTTTGAAAATTAATGAAATACTTGCTAATGCACAAAAAATAAATGTAATTAAAAACAAAATATTTAAAACTCAATTAGTTAAGAATGCAATATCAAAATTAAAAATTCTTACTAACATTGCAATTCATAAATAATAAGCATTGAATTTTGAAACAATTGAATTGTTGAAAGATATTAATAAATTATTACTATTAGTATTATTATTAATTAGTCCAATAAAATCTTCATTTTGATAATCTAATTGTAGTGATCATAAAAAATAATAAATTATAATAAATAAAAGGGCAATTCCTAAAGCGCCTAAGAGCACACGAAAATTTATATATTTATGAAAAACTATTTTGTGATTCAAAAATATATAAACAACGATTAAGATATTGGCAACAAGTAGCGCCACAAATAAAGGTAATGAATTGGACGATAAAAAAATAAAAGGTAGGCTAACTGACCACATTAATAAGAAATAACTAACAAAACCTAGTGGAATTGACATTAAATAATTACTGCGCAGTAGAGCAAAACGTTCTTGAATAATTCTTCCCATAGCGAACCAAATAACTAAGCAAAACATAATTATGAAGATCCCTAAACAAACATTATATAAGACCATTTAAAACAACCTCCTTTTATTAATTAGAATCTAATTTTAAATACTAAAAGATTTATTATTTAAATATTCTAAAGGACGTTCAACTTTATTAAACTTAATTTTAAAGCTTGATAAATAGAAATCATCAGCAGAAGCACGTGATCCATATTTAATATCACCGATGATTGGGTTTTGCAAAGCACGTAGCATAGCTCTAATTTGGTGCTTACGGCCCGTAATGATACGAATCGTTAATAAGTACTTATGTCTTTCAATTTGACGACAATCAACAATATCAGTTAAAGCTTCTTGTGCTCTAATTGGTGCTTTTGGTTTAACAAATGTAAAGATCATCATTTTTTCTAACTCATTATGATATATGAAACCTTTAATTAATTTTGGTAACATTGCTTTTGGTACAAAAGTCTTATATCATTTTGAAATCGCTTCGCGTTCACGAAAAGCACTATTTAGTGTTTGGAGGGCAATTAAATTTTTACCATAAACAACAATTCCCTGACTTCATTTATCAATTCGATTACAATGGCTAACTTTGAAAGCATTTTCTTTTTTAGGATCATATAATCCTTTTTGAAATAAATAATGCTTTACTTGGTTATCTAACGTATTGTCAACTGGTCCATGCACTACTAAACGGCTTGGTTTATTAACAATTAAAATGTTTTTGTCTTCATAGACTGATCCGAAAGTAATTTTTACGTCTGGAATAACTTCAATTTTAGTATTAACTAATTGTGGATCTAATCCAAAAACTTTAATTTCGTCTTGCAGTTGAATTTTGTAAGAACCATCTTTGATTGCTTTACCATTAACTTTAATTTCACGTTGTCTAAGTAAGCGATAAATTTTACTATGTGGTACTTGATTAAAAGTTTTCACTAAAAATTTATCTAGGCGTCTATTTTGGTCGTTTTCATTTACAATTAAAATAATCATATTTTAATCCCCTTTTTTAAGTAATTATAAATAACGTACTAGTACTATGTAAACTATCTAAAATAATTGCCATAACATTAGTCGATAGATGAACTGATATTGAATAATGGATTTTGAAGCCACTGAAGGCATAAATTGAAGCAAAGACTAATCCACTACCAACGTAGGGAAATGCGTGTCAATAATCATTGCTTAAAAAAACATGCATTAAACCAAATAATAATGATGATAGTCCAAATAAGATTCATTTGAATACTGCTTTATCTACTAATAGCGCTTTTGGTAATAAATTCATAATTCCTAAACGCATTCCAATTTCTTCAGAAATTGGTCCTACAAAAATTACTAATAATAAATATATAAATAAATTAGCATTTTTTAAAACATTTAATGAATCTTCATTAGTACTATTGTTAGGTAGTGTAGCTCCACTATGTGTTATTTGATATAAATAATTACCAAACATAGTGAAGACATTTTCAACTATTAGTAATGCTGCCATTCCACAAATTAAAAATAATCCAAAATTTATTAATTCTTGAGAAAATTTTAAAAGTGCTAATTTTTCTCAAAATTGTCTAATAAATAATAAAGCAATTAAACAGATTGGTAATTCAGATACACACTGAATTACCGAACCAACAACTATGCTGAATTTATGACCGCCATTAAGTTGAAAAACTAATGACGATAATATTATTGGTATTACAAATAATCCTAACACAAATGCCCCAAGAGCAATGACACCATCTCTTCATACTGGTGCATAGTCATGAATGTTAAATTTTAAATAACTATTATATTTTTTCGTTCAACGTTTGATATTTTTAATCATAATTGATAACCTCTTTAAAAACAATTTTTCGCTTTTTTAAATAATTAATAATTTCTGGTGTTTTATCACTATTAACTGAGCGGACTAAGTCTAAATAAGTAGAAACGTTATAGTTTAATTTTAACGCATCTTTAATAGTATATAATACACAATAATCAAATGCGACACCAATAATTGTTAAATCTTTAATTTGATAATTTTGTAAAATTTCGTGTAATTTAGTAACTTCGCCATTTTGATCGGCGAAACCACTATAAGATTCATTATTGATTTTATAACCTTTTTTAACGATATAATTGATATTTTTAATATCTATATCGTTAACTATATCGGCGCCATCACTCCCTTGAACACAATGATCTGGTCACATAATTTGATTAAATCCATTAATTAAAATTGAAGAAAATAATTCTTTATTATGCGTACTAGCAAAAGATATATGCTTTTTGGGATGGAAATCTTTGGTAGCAATAACCAAATCATTATTAGTGTTAAATTTTTGAATTAAATTATTTATTTGAGTAATCATCTTTTGGGCATCTTTAATATATAAGCTACCACTTGGTATTACAAAATCATTTTGCATATCAACAATTATAAGTGCTTTCATTAGATATTTCACTCCGATTTTTTTATTTTAGAAAAAAGGTTCGATTAATTCAAAAATTAAATGTTTAGTTTTAATGAAGTAATTTTCACGTTCGAAATCTTTTGCTTTTAAAGGTTTTGAATGGATTAAATCTTTTTTAAAACTTTGCTCTAAATTATATACTAAATCGCTATTATTAACAAATGCCGAAAGTTCAAAATTAAGAAATAATGAACGATGATCTAAGTTGATTGAACCAACCATTGCAAATTTAGAATCAAAAATAAACGTTTTACTATGGATGAAAATATTTTCATACATAAATACTTCGGCACCAAATTCAATTAATTTACTAGATTTAAATTTAGTTAAAAAATAAGCTCATTGCTTATCAGCGCGACCTGGAATTAAAATTTTAATTTTAACCCCACTAATTAACGCTCTTTTTAAAGCGTTAATTATTTCTTCATCTGGTGAAAAATATGGGGTCGTAATTCAAATTGATTTTACCGAACTACTGATTAATTTTAAAAGAATTTCTTTAATATTAAATTTATCATCGTTTGGTCCAGTTGGAAATAATAAAATATTCCCATCATTTTCAACACTGGGTTCACTATTTAAATATTTTTTAGAAGTTAACTCTTCTTTAGTTCAACGAACTCAATCTTGAGCAAATATTAAAGCTAGTGAACTAATGATGCTCCCAGATACAAAATAATGTGAATCTTTTCAAAATCCAAATTTTTTGGATTTTGAAGTATATTCATCACCAATATTCATTCCGCCAAAGAAACCAACTTTATTATCAATTATAACAATTTTTCGATGGTGACGATAGTTATTGGCTGATCCAACAAAAGGCGGAAACAAAAATTTATTTTGATAAACAACTTGGGCACCAGCTTTACGAAGATCATATATATGTTTAATTGGGAATCCTAAAATTCCTAAATAATCTAATAAAATTCTAACTTCGATTCCTTTAGATAATTTTTCTAAGAGAATTAATTTTAATTCTCTAAAAATATCACCATCATGCACTAAATAATATTCAATATGGATAAATTTAGTTGCTTTACGGAGATGTTCAAATAATAAGTTATATTTATAATTTCCGTTATCTAATAATTTGATAGTTGAATTAGTTGATAATTTATAACCAGTAACTTTAGTTAAAAAACTGACAATATTTCGTAATTGTGGATCATTGTTATCCATTAAAAATCTTTTTTGTTCAGTATCATTTTTTAATAAACTAGTATTTATTTTATTTTCGACTAATTTTTGATGTTTTTTAAAATTAAAATTTAACCCATAAGCTAAATAAAAAATATGTGTGAAAATTGGAATAAAACACAAAGCCATAAACCAAGAAATTTTAGCAGTCATATTTTTATGCGACGTAAATAATACACAAAAAACAAAGATATTGACTATTTGAAACCCTAAAACTAACATAATGAATCAAAATAAATGATTATTAATAAATAAATTAACAATAAAAAATATTATTAAAATAATAAAAATTAAAAATAAAATATTAATTAAATAATATCCTTTAAATTTCTTAAACATAAATTTTTCTACCTCTTCATAAATATAATGGTATTGTTAATATAATTTATATCACACTTATAGTAAAAAAAGCAAAAAAAAATGGCGGAGTAGGTGGGACTCGAACCCACGCGCCGTGTAAACGACCTACATCCTTAGCAGGGACGCCTCTTCACCAACTTGAGTACTACTCCACTCGCCTTTTTTTTGCTTATTGCCATTATATTATATACAAATTTTGACAAAATATAAAGGAAAAATTTATAAATATTTATAAAGCGATATAATTTGTTGTATAATCTCTTATATAAATAGGTGTTTTAAAGTTAAAAACTTTTATATTTTTTTAATATAAAAATTGAGTTAAAAAACGAATAAAGGAAGCAGAGGCATAAAGATGCAAGGAATTGAAATAAATAAAAAGCATAAATATAACTTAGGTTCAGCTTTTGCTTTAGTAGTCGGTAATGTAGTTGGTGCTGGAATATTTGTTAAAAATAAAGGAATTATTCATAATACTGGTTCAGTCTGATTGACAGCAGGCACTTGATTAATTGGTGGAATTATCATTATTTCAATGGCGCTAGCGTTAATTGAAATAATTTCAACTAACAAAAGTAGCAACAACGGTGGTGTTGTTGCTTGAGGAACAAAATTTATTAATCATCGTTTTGGAAGAACAGTAATGTGGTTTATGTATTGAATTTATTTACCAATTATGATTATGTCACTATCTTATTATGGTGCTTATTATACACTCCCCATCTTAGCAATTGATGGGTCGCGTGATATGCATGGTAATTTAACTAGTCTAGGAACTTGATTGATGTTTGCAATAACAATGTTTTATTTATTACTTTTTGGTTCAGTTAATGCTTTAACTTTCAAACCAGGTAATGTTATGCAAATGGTTGCGATTATTTTAACATTAATTCCATTAATTATTATTATTATTATTGGTTTGTGTACTAAGAGTGCTGCAAATATTCCGCAAGCACATAAATACTTGCACAATAAAGGTGTTTCGGGAATTATTATTTCTCTTCCTTCTGTCTTATTTGCTTTTGATGGATTTTATTATGTAACTAATATTAAAGGTGATTTGAAAAATCCTCGAAAAAACTTAACATTATCTTTATTATTCGGTCTATTATTCGTTTCATTATTATATATATTAATTTCTATTGCAATTTTTTCTGTTAATTTAGGTGATAATGCTGGTGATGCAATTCAATTTAGTCATCATAGTTTTAATAGTGTCTTTGGAAAATTTGTTAGTGTCTGTATTGTAATGGGTTCTTTAGGTGGATTAAACGGTTATATTTTATCTGGTTCGCGAATGGTTCGTCACGGAGCACGTTATAATTTATTACCATTAAAAAAACATTTAATTAAGAGTAATAAAATTGATGTTCCACATGGTTCAACTTTTGCAGTAATTGGTATTGCAATTTTATTTACAATCTTTTCATTTTTATTTGGTAGCTTTACTAAAATCGGATCTGATAATCCTGATGGTGGTGTTTTTGCTTTTATTAATGATTTATCAAATTGACAAACATTATTAATCTTTATTTTTATTGGAATTATTATTGGTGGCGCGATTGTTAATCGTTTCACTAAAAAAATTGAAGTTCAAAAAAGAAGATATTTTTTACCAACAGCTTTTATAACCGTTATTTCTTTAGCAGTTATTCTAATTTGAAACATCTCTAGTATTATTGGTGGTGCTTTTACTTCGAGTAGCGCGGATACTAAACAGCAAGATATTGTTTTATTAATTATTTTAGCTATCTTCGTAATTGTGATTGTAATTGGTGCTTATTGAGATAAGATATTTCAAAGGAATCATAAGAAAAAAGAATGAGTTTAAAACTCATTCTTTTTTTATGCTAATTATTTTAAAGAAATTTTTTTAAATATTGCCCAGTTAATGATTTAGGATTATTAACTAGTTCTTCAGGGCGGCCAATCGCAACGATTTTACCACCATATTTACCGCCGCCAACACCTAAGTCGATAATGTGGTCCGCAACTTTAATAATATTTAAATTATGTTCAATTACTAAAACAGTATCACCATTATCAACTAAACGATTTAACACTAAAATTAATTTAGCAACATCATGACTATGTAGTCCAGTTGTTGGTTCATCTAATAAATAAAGTGTTTTACCAGTTGGTTTTTTTTGTAAATAAGTGGCCAACTTGATTCGTTGTGCTTCACCACCTGATAATTTTGTCGCTGATTGACCTAGTTTAATATAATCTAGTCCTACATCAGATAATGTTTGGAGTTTGATTTTTATTTTAATTCTTTGATCAAAAAATTTCAATGCTTCAGCAACAGTCATATCTAAAACTTCCGCTATATTTTTATTTTGATATCTAATATCTAGCGTTTCTTTGTTGTAACGTTTCCCTTCACAATCTTCACAAGTGACATAAACGTTAGGTAGAAAATGCATTTCAATTTTTAAAGACCCATCACCACGACAACGATCGCAACGACCACCATTAACGTTAAATGAGAAGCGCCCTTTTAAATAACCGCGTGTTCTTGATAATAAAGTAGCAGCATAAACATCACGAATATCATCAAAAACACTAGTGTAAGTCGCTGGGTTTGAACGTGGTGTTCGCCCAATTGGATCTTGGGAAATATGAATTACTTTATTAATTAAACTCATATTATCAATTGTTTTATGTAATCCGGGCTTAATATGTTTATTACCTAAATAATGACGTAAACTTTTATATAGTATCTCGTTAATTAATGTTGATTTACCTGAACCAGATACTCCCGTTACAGCAATAAATTGCTGTAACGGAATAACAACATTAAGATTTTTTAAATTATTTTCACGCGCCCCTTTAATAATTAAATTTTTATTAGTATAAGGGCGGCGTTTAGTTGGGGTTTTAATTTTAATTTTTCCAGATAAATATTGACCCGTAATTGAATTAGGATCATCTGCAACATGTTGTGGTGTGCCTTGACTAACAACGCGACCCCCCTCAATTCCAGCTCCAGGACCAATATCAATCAATCAATCTGATTGTCACATTGTATCTTCATCATGCTCAACTACTAGCAATGTATTGCCTAAATCACGCATTTGTTTTAAACTTTTAATTAGTTTGTCGTTATCGCTTTGATGAAGTCCAATCGATGGTTCATCTAAGACATATAAAACTCCGCTTAAATGGGACCCTATTTGGGTCGCTAGGCGAATTCTTTGTGACTCCCCACCAGACAAGGTTGATGCTTTGCGATTAAGTGTTAAATAATCTAGGCCAACGTTGTTCAAAAAATTTAAGCGATTAATAATTTCTTTAATTATTAATTCGGAAATTTTTTGATGTAGTTCACTTAATTCTAAGCTTAAAATATAATCACTAGCTTCACTAATACCGAGTTTAGTGAATTCAAAAATGTTTAAAGTTCCCACTTTAACTGATAGTGGATATTGATTTAGACGACTCCCAGCACATGATAAACATTTAGCTTCACTCATGTAGTTACTATAATAGTCACGCGCTGCGGTTGATGATGTTTCAATATAACGACGCTCAATTACTTTGGCAACGCCTTCAATTACTTTGTTTAATTCATAAGTATTTTTATTACGTGATTTTAATTGAAAATTAATTACTTTATCCGATCCTTGCATCATAATTTTGCGTTCTTTTTTTGTCATATCTTTGATTGGTGTATTGGGGTCAATATTATAATAATCTAATAAAACTTTGAATTGTTGTCATTCTAAGTTTTCAGTATTAAGCGTATTCTTATAATAAACAATTGCCCCTTGGTTAATTGTTTTATTAAAGTCTGGTATTAGTAATTCCATATCAGCTTCTAAACGCATCCCTAAACCTTTACAAAATTCACAAGCACCGCTTGGTGAATTAAAAGAAAATAAGCGTGGTTCTAATGGTGGTAATTGGAAATTACATAGTTTACATGAATGGTGACGTGAAAATAAAATATCTTTATTTTCGTTAACTTTAACAATCAAAAAACCTTTACTGTATTCTAGTCCAACTTCAACACTATCACTAATTCGTGAATAATTTTCATCACTTAAAACAATTCGATCAACGACAATTTCAATGTTGTGTTTTTGGTTTTTTTCTAAAAGAATTTCTTCATCTAATAGACGGATTTTATTATCGATGCGGACACGAACAAAACCATCTTGTCTTAATTGGTTAAATAGTTCGACATGGGTTCCGCGTTTATCACGAATTACTGGTGCTAATATTTGTAATCTATCGCCATTAGTATGGCGATAGATTTTAGTAATAATTTCTTTAATAGTTTGTGATTTAATTGGCATATGGTGATTTGGACAATATGGGATTCCGATTCTAGCATATAACAAACGCAAATAATCATAAATTTCAGTAACTGTTCCTACAGTTGAGCGGGGATTATTAGACGTTGTTTTTTGTTCGATTGAAATAGCCGGTGATAATCCCTCAATACTATCGACTAGTGGCTTTTCACTACCGCCCAAAAATTGGCGGGCGTAAGCACTTAAAGAGTCGATATAGCGGCGACGACCTTCATTATAAATCGTCTGAAAAGCCAATGATGACTTTCCTGATCCAGATAGTCCAGTAATTACGACTAATTTATTTTTAGGAATACTAATATCAATGTTTTTTAAATTATTTTCACGAGCTCCTTTAACAATAATAAATTTATTATTAATCATTAAGAGGCCTCCTTTATTTAGATATACTTTTATAATATATACTATTATAACCAAATTGTTTAATTGGATGTGCGCTTTGTTCTATTTTAACATTTTTAATGTTAAACTTTTCACCTTTATTAAAATTCTCAGAAAAATCAACGACTAATACCATTTCATCTTTAGTATTAAAACTATCTTGATAAATAATTTTATAATTAGCTGTTGAATGTAGATCTGAATTTGTTAATTTACTACCTGGATTTTCTTTAATAATTCTATTATCTAGTTCTGGTAGTGCTGCTTTGAAATCGTGGGCAAATGCATTTCATTGTGTTTTATATGAAATTTTATAAAAAATTGCAATTGGTACGATTACTAATGCAGACGTGATTAATACGAATGATCCAATGATGGCAAAGATTGGAACTCTTTTTTTGAGTTTGGTTTTATTATTAGTCATTATTATTTCACCCCAGTAATTGTCATTATTTTATATACTCTAATTATATAAAATAATTAAATAAAACTTAAATATAAAAAAATATTAGGAATTGTTTTCCTAATATTTTTTTATAATTCGTGGTTTTAAATATTTTTGTAAATATTATATAGGAATAAAACTAATTGGGAATGATACATCATCTTTAGAATGTTTAAGAGTGTATAAATACTAACTAACCCTGGTCTTTTAACTAATAATGAAGCGTTTAAGAGTGTATAAATACTGTATAGGAATAAAACCCCCTATATTTATGTAAAACTATTGAAATAGGTTTAAGAGTGTATAAATACTGTATAGGAATAAAACCGGAATTACATAACAAGCAATTATCGAATGGTTTAAGAGTGTATAAATACTGTATAGGAATAAAACTAACGTTTTAGCGTTATCGGCTATATATAGGTTTAAGAGTGTATAAATACTGTATAGGAATAAAACTACTTTAGTGAAAGTAACTGGTATTAGAATGTTTAAGAGTGTATAAATACTGTATAGGAATAAAACATAACATTTGTTTTAGTTTTAAATGCTAATGTTTAAGAGTGTATAAATACTGTATAGGAATAAAACAGTCTTTTCGTTTAAGAAAATCAGTTGCATGTTTAAGAGTGTATAAATACTGTATAGGAATAAAACCCTAAAACGTTGTATCACAAATCTTTGGCTGTTTAAGAGTGTATAAATACTGTATAGGAATAAAACGAGTTCTTCGTTAGTATTTACATATCTTTTGTTTAAGAGTGTATAAATACTGTATAGGAATAAAACGCATTATCATTTCAATTGAATTATAATCAAGTTTAAGAGTGTATAAATACTGTATAGGAATAAAACCACCGCTTCTAAGTTTTGATTCAATATTAGGTTTAAGAGTGTATAAATACTGTATAGGAATAAAACTTACTATTCTTACTTCTCTTTTCACCAAACGTTTAAGAGTGCATAAATACTGTATAGGAATAAAACTTGTCGTTGCTGTTAATTCGTATGCTTATAGTTTAAGAGTGTATAAATACTGTATAGGAATAAAACAATTTGCGTGTATTTATTGATTCTTGTTAGTTTAAGAGTGTATAAATACTGTATAGGAATAAAACTTGTAGTTGCTGTTAATTCGTATGCTTATAGTTTAAGAGTGTATAAATACTGTATAGGAATAAAACCACCGCTTCTAAGTTTTGATTCAATATTAGGTTTAAGAGTGTATAAATACTGTATAGGAATAAAACTTACTATTCTTACTTCTCTTTTCACCAAACGTTTAAGAGTGTATAAATACTGTATAGGAATAAAACTTAGATATGGATGATCCAAAAATATCTTGTGTTTAAGAGTGTATAAATACTGTATAGGAATAAAACATCACATAATTGTTTATTAATTTGTAAATAGTTTAAGAGTGTATAAATACTGTATAGGAATAAAACAAGGTTTTCTTTGAGATAATACAAGATTATGTTTAAGAGTGTATAAATACTGTATAGGAATAAAACCCTAAAACGTTGTATCACAAATCTTTGGCTGTTTAAGAGTGTATAAATACTGTATAGGAATAAAACGATTAAAGATCTAACTCTAACTATAAAAAGTTTAAGAGTGTATAAATACTGTATAGGAATAAAACGATCTAAACGACGACAAGTTTGATCATATTGTTTAAGAGTGTATAAATACTGTATAGGAATAAAACCGTATTCAGTTTGAAGTGCTTCAAGTTTCAGTTTAAGAGTGTATAAATACTGTATAGGAATAAAACCGTAATCTACATATTCGTTCTCAGTTATTAGTTTAAGAGTGTATAAATACTGTATAGGAATAAAACGAATCCTCATTTATTGACGGAAAAAATAGAGTTTAAGAGTGTATAAATACTGTATAGGAATAAAACTAAACTTACCATTACGAAAATCTATCATATGTTTAAGAGTGTATAAATACTGTATAGGAATAAAACAAGATGTAGAGTCGCATATACTAAATATAAGTTTAAGAGTGTATAAATACTGTATAGGAATAAAACCTGTAAATAAGATTTTGATTTATTATATACGTTTAAGAGTGTATAAATACTGTATAGGAATAAAACTTAGGAATGTAATCGGTATCGTTAACTTTAGTTTAAGAGTGTATAAATACTGTATAGGAATAAAACATAACATCGAAGCTATTATGCTTAACGCTAGTTTAAGAGTGTATAAATACTGTATAGGAATAAAACTGCATTCCAGAATGGTATTTATATAAACATGGTTTAAGAGTGTATAAATACTGTATAGGAATAAAACACTGGAATCTTAGTGATACTCACAGATCCTGTTTAAGAGTGTATAAATACTGTATAGGAATAAAACAATATGATTGCATCATCACAAAATACTGAGGTTTAAGAGTGTATAAATACTGTATAGGAATAAAACTTGATTACACAAATATTACTCCAGATTCAAGTTTAAGAGTGTATAAATACTGTATAGGAATAAAACTCAAACGCCACTCATTTGAACGATCCGATAGTTTAAGAGTGTATAAATACTGTATAGGAATAAAACAATATGATTGCATCATCACAAAATACTGAGGTTTAAGAGTGTATAAATACTGTATAGGAATAAAACTCAAACGCCACTCATTTGAACGATCCGATAGTTTAAGAGTGTATAAATACTGTATAGGAATAAAACAATATGATTGCATCATCACAAAATACTGAGGTTTAAGAGTGTATAAATACTGTATAGGAATAAAACGTTCGAAAGCGCTTTGCATATCACTATTATGTTTAAGAGTGTATAAATACTGTATAGGAATAAAACTGATTACTTTTTTATATGATAACGTTATTTGTTTAAGAGTGTATAAATACTGTATAGGAATAAAACCTCTGATTTTTATACGTTCCTCTACACTGAGTTTAAGAGTGTATAAATACTGTATAGGAATAAAACTTATAAAGAATACGAAATTATTAAAGAGATGTTTAAGAGTGTATAAATACTGTATAGGAATAAAACCGCCGTGCTGTTCTGTTCAAGCATTTAGTTGTTTAAGAGTGTATAAATACTGTATAGGAATAAAACTATAAGTTATAGTTTTATAATCACCTTTAAGTTTAAGAGTGTATAAATACTGTATAGGAATAAAACCCAAGTTTAGTAATAATGAAATTGTTAAAAGTTTAAGAGTGTATAAATACTGTATAGGAATAAAACCTTTTATAACTCAACCAGTTTGGTGATTAGTTTAAGAGTGTATAAATACTGTATAGGAATAAAACCCAAGTTTAGTAATAATGAAATTGTTAAAAGTTTAAGAGTGTATAAATACTGTATAGGAATAAAACCTTTTATAACTCAACCAGTTTGGTGATTAGTTTAAGAGTGTATAAATACTGTATAGGAATAAAACATGTTTAAAATTCATGGTAAAATAATTTTTGTTTAAGAGTGTATAAATACTGTATAGGAATAAAACTCTTATTACTTAAACTCGGTAGTTTTTTCAGTTTAAGAGTGTATAAATACTGTATAGGAATAAAACTCTAACGCAACTCATTTGAACGATCCAATTGTTTAAGAGTGTATAAATACTGTATAGGAATAAAACAGTGAGCAGATGTGTCAAGAGTAATTTGATGTTTAAGAGTGTATAAATACTGTATAGGAATAAAACTGACTCTCTAGACATAATTTTCCTTCTTTTGTTTAAGAGTGTATAAATACTGTATAGGAATAAAACTAATATAGCATACCACAATTCCTTACATTTGTTTAAGAGTGTATAAATACTGTATAGGAATAAAACTACTATATAAGTAGAAAAAACGGAAACTTAGTTTAAGAGTGTATAAATACTGTATAGGAATAAAACCCGGTTCTAATTGACTGATACGTTCCTCTCGTTTAAGAGTGTATAAATACTGTATAGGAATAAAACTCAGTAATTACGATAATTTCAACAACGTTAGTTTAAGAGTGTATAAATACTGTATAGGAATAAAACCTACTTCTCCTTGGTTTGTTCTTTCTGCTTGTTTAAGAGTGTATAAATACTGTATAGGAATAAAACCTCAAATGCAAGTTAATTATTTAAATATATCTTTAACTAAATTATCAAATTTATCTTTAGATGCAATATTAAATGGTGTAATTTGAATTAATCTTGCCATAATTTCATCTCAATCATTATATATTGTGTTTTCTTCAATGTAATTTAAGAAAACTTCATAATTATTAATCGAGCTAACAAAATCATTTTCTTTATTATTTAATAAAGAAATACTCTCTAATTCAGATATTCCTTCTACTAATACAAAAGGAATGTTTGTAAATAATAAAATTTTTAATTGATTCTTTTTAACAAATTTTAAAATTTCTTTAATTTCACTTATAGTTAAATAATTTTCTGGAAATTCCATAACTATAAGTGTAGTATTGCTAACTGTTTTAATTAGTTCTAATTGTAATAATGCAAAATCAAAAAAATCATTAATATGACTAGTTGTTGTAAAAATAATATCAATGATTTTTTTAAGGTTATCATTATATAAAAATTCTAACTGAGGTATTTGTGAATTAATATCTTCAGTTTTTTTAATAATGTTTTCAGTATTAATAATATCGGCAAAGCTATTATTAAAAAAACTATATAAAAATTCTTTAATTAGTTTATTTTTTTTAATATCACCGATATTAAAAAAATCATGATTTAATTCAATATATCGAATCATATTATATTTATCATCTAATTTATCATCGTTTAAATAAATACTATGGTTTTTTGAACTACGTAATTGTTTACTTAGTTCAAAAAACGCTTTTTTATTTAAGGGGCTAACTAAATATTTAAATTCACCATTAAGTTCATAGTAGAAGTTATTGTATTTAAATTTAATCATTAAATTTAAACCTCCAAATATCTTTTATCATTAGACATTTCTTCTTGAAAATATTTCTTACCTGATAATATTTTCATATTAGTATATTGTTTTTCAGTCAAAACTAATAAACGAACATTCCCTTTCATTGGAATATTTCGTGAAACGCGCTTCATTTGTAATCTGGCGTTATTATGGTTTTGACATACTTTAACATAAATTGAATATTGAATCATAAAATAACCATTTTTTAATAATCAGTTGCGAAAACGAGCATAATGATGTTTGTCTTGATCTTCTTTTTGCGGTAGATCATAAAATAATAATAGTCGCATAATTCTATAACTCATCAATATCAATTTCCGTATAGAGTTGTTTATTGATTAAATTATCAATAAACAACTCAATTGCATTATTAATAAAATAAAGTTTTTTACCAATCCGCACTTGGCTGTTAAAGTGTTTCACAATTTCTTTCTTGATATCACTATTCAAAACATCATCATCATTTAAATTGTTAATAATTCATCAATCAACAAAAGGACGGAACGGTTCCATTAGATCACTTGCGAGAGCATAGTAATTACCTTGTGATTTATGAAAGAATGAAATTCTGGGGTCTAAACCTTTTTGAATGATTGTTCGGCAAAAATACGACCTCAAAACAGCATAACCATAATTTAATAAACTATTCACATAATCATTATTGAAACGTTTGAACCCTTTTTCAAATATTTGATTAAAATATACTTTAGCAGCATGACCTTCACGATTCGTCACATCGCCAGATTTAACGTTTAATATATATTCATCAAACATTCCAATTATCACAGGATTAATTTTGATTTTTTTCAAAACCATTTGTTGATTTTTTATTTTGTTTTGGATAATTGATTTTCAAAAACGCAATTTAAATTCTTTGCTTCATTTTAATTGCGCTTCAAAAATTTTCAGCGTTTTAAAATGACCGTTAAGATTTGTTAGCTGTCCAACTGGAACATGTTTTTCATTACAAAAAATAATATTAATATTATATTCAATTGCTTTTGATAATAACCTTCCACTAATTAAGATACGAAAACTATTAATAATTAAAGTATCGATGTCATTTAATGGAATAGTAAAACTACCTCTTTCTTCAGTTAGAAAGAGGTTATCCAAATATACTTTAGCACTATATGCTTTTTCTAAATTAATTATTTTTCATCCCATATAATAATTATAGTATAAAAATAAAAAAATCCCTGACTAAGCAGGGACGTATTTAGGCATAAAGCCTTATTATATCCGAATACAATACTTATACACTCTTGCAAATCAAATTATGCATTAATTTAATTTACATTTACTATTATAATGTTTTATTAAAATCTTGTCAATAAAAATTTAATATTTATATTTAATATTTCCAAGTATGTCTAATCTGACTTTTTGGTTTTCTTTGAAAAATTTGTTAAAATTTTTAGTTTTTAAACCTCCTGTTGCCGAAAATGGTGCATTACCTAAGAAATTAAATTCATTCAATAAATCTATCTTGGTTTTTTTATTACTAATTGAAAATTTTAATGGTTTATAAACAATTCCATCCTTATCGTTAAATCCAGAAATATAAAATAAGTCTTCTGTTTTTCTATTCATAAAAATATCACTATGATTAATTGAAAATTTATATGTTATATTTTTTTCATTCATCTTTTTTTTAAAACTGTTAATATGTTCTTTAATATCATTAATAGGGAAAGTAGTATTTTTAGCATCTATTCTTAATAAATGTATTTTTCCTAAACCAGTATCTTCATAAACGTCTATTCTAGCAAAATTTAAAGATGTTAAAAATCCTAATTTATTAACATTAATATTGTTGGGATTGTCAATAGGTATAGGTCCTTTATCTATCTTTTTAATTTTTTTAATAGGATTTTTTATATTTTTATCATTTTCTCTATTGATATAATTACTATTATCTTTGTTATATTTTTTACAATAAAATAAAAATGGGTTTTTTATTTTATTTTTTTTACCTAATTCTTCTATTTCTTCTAAACTAGATTTATATATTTTATTTAATTGATTATAAACCTTTAAATTTTGATGAGTCGGTTGTAACATTAATAATCAGTCTTTGTTTTTAGGGTTACTTCCAAAATAATTTTTTAACTTTTCAATTTCTTCAGATTTAGTATTATAAATATTTAATTTTGAGACTTTAAATCTTTTTCCATTAATCATTATACTACTATAAACTGTTTGAATTGTTAAGGGTATATTTCTTTTAATTTTGGCTTTTCTACTAAATTTTGTTGGAGTACTATCAGATTTAATTGAATTACAAAAATTAATACGATATTTCATATTAATGAAATTTTTATTATCATTATCTAAAGTAACAACTTCCCCTGTTTCTTTATTAAATAAAATATCATTAAAAACTGCAACTTCATTCATTAAAGAATTAATTGTTTTGTTTTGTAAAGCTGCAAATACTATAACAGCAGCATCGATGGCATGATGCTTAAAAAGATCGCGATTTTTCTTTAAATCATCACTTTTATAAAACTGCAATTTATTACGCATAAACCTAGTCATTTTACCATTTAAGTTTTTTACTTTTGTAGGATATTCTTTAGTTTTAATGAAATCTTGTAATAAATTCATAATCTTTTTAGTAGTTCATCGTGTATCAACTAAATTTCGATTGATAAACTCTAATTGAGTATCATGTTTATTAATATCTTCTTCAAATTTTAAATTATTAATTTTAATATTTAAAGCTTTAAGCTGTTTAGCCTTTTTTTTAGAATCTCTTTTATAATTTTTTTTCAAAACATCATAAATTTTATCTACATTATCTTTAAATGCATCCCAAGTTTTAAAACTTGAATTGCCCCCATCTTTAATTCACATAAAAGGTGTTTTATTACTTTTACTTTGATTATTTCATTTAGAAGTTAAAACTACGTTATTATTTGAATTATCAAAGCTAATAGATTGAGGTATTATATGATCTATTTCATAATTGTGCTTTATAGCATCGATATTGATTGATTTTCCGTCATAAATATCTTTACCCTCTTGCTCTAAATATAAATACAACTTTCTTCTAAGTTTGCCTGAATGATGTCCAGGAATGCTATTAAGTAATTCTTCTATTTTATCATTTTTCTTTTTGTTTGATGCTTGGAATTTTCTAATGTTTTCTTTTTGTTCTTTATCATTTTTTTCACGCGCTAATTCAACAACAATATTATTTATATTATTAACACCTCATTGTTTTCAAAGTGCATTAATAACTTTAATTGTTTCTCTAAACGAAACAATTACTGAGTATGGCATGAAATCAGTATAATAATTTAAAAAGTTATTATCTTTATTTAATGGAATATATTTAATATCCTTATTTTTGATAAATTCATATCTTGGTTCATCTATTTCTTTGCCTTTGCGACTTTTTAATTGTTGAAAATTATCTTCACCTGTTAATAAATCATTTTTAAATTCTCTTAGAGCTGCAATTGATAATGAATGTGTTCCGGATTTTCCAGATCATTTAATTTTAGTTATGAATGATTCTATATCTGATTTTGATTTAAAAAAGTTTTTGTATTTATTTGAGTAAGTTAATTCTAATTTTGCAATCCTTAAATCTGGACTATCAAAATTGTTCAATACATAAGCCATATCATCTAAAAATTCTGTATTTAAATCTAAAAGTGGATTAAAATCTTTTTTAATCGCTTTAATCATATATAATGCTTTTACAATTTCTTTATATCCTTCTAATTGAGTGATTTGAAACTTATTTTCAGTATTAATTCTAAATCCTCTTAATTTATAATGAGGTAAATCTGTTTTATCTATTTTTTTAGTAAAATATTTTATTAACATGTTTTCTGTAATATTAGATATTGTAATATTGTCGTTTTTACTAACATTAATTTTGAAAATCATTTTTAATAAATTTTGTTTATCTTCACTAGATAATTTAATTTTTTCTGATTTAGAAAATTTATTATCACTAACTGAAAAATAAATATTATTTAAATCATTTAATAAATTAAAAAGTTCAGCTGAAAAAGAGTGTTTAGGTGAACGTAACTGATCTGGATAAATAGAACATTTTCCAATAGTAGTTTCATATAACTTAGTAATGATATGCTTTTCTACTTCCCCAGTTTTTGTATTTAATTTATTAATAAATTTTTGTTCTACTTTTCCAGTTTTTTCATTTAATTGAAATAAACCATATTTAGTAGGACTTTTAATACTTCCGGGACCTTCTCAAAATGCACGTGTTTTTTTTAATAATTCTCAATATTTTTTTTCAAATTCACCATTAAATAATTTATTATTTGCAATAAAAATTAATTCTACTTCATCAATATAATTATGTAAACTGAAATTTCTATTATTAAAATTTTCTTTTTTTATTTTTTTATTTTGTGTATCAGTTTTAGACGGATCCTCTTCTCAACCTCTATAATAGTAATTTTGTTTTAAAAATTTTAATTGTTCTATACAAGGAATCGCTTTTTCTTTTCTTTCCATATTTTTAAAATCTTCTTCACTCAAATAAGTAAAACCACGATGTTTTAAAATTTTATAAAGCGCAGTTAATAATTCTATTTTAGAAACTTCATTATTAATTGCTTCATTTCTTATTGATAAAGTGTCTAAATTCTTAATTTGATCAATAAAATTTTGTTTATTATCTTCAAAATTTCCCAAATTATCAATCATTTGTTCTTGAACAGCTAATTTAATAAAACTATCAAGGCGTACTCTTCGACGACTTTTTAATCTTCTAGCAGCTCTACATTTACGTCTCTCTTGATTATTTTTAGTACTACCAGAATCAAACAAACGAACCCCTTTATCAAGGACCTTAAAGTCTTCATCTAAAACTGCTCAACCAACAGAACCGATTCCGATATCTAAACCGATATTATATTTTTTGCTATTATCCATACCTACTCCTTTTTTATAATGATTTGACAATAAAAATATTATACACTCTTTAATGAAAACTGCATTAAAAAAATAACCAATTAAGGTTATTTTTTTAAGCAGATAATTTTTTATTTATTTATTTTGATTTTTTTCTTAGAAGTTTTTCTATTAGGAATAACAAATCCTAATAAAGTAATTACAACAATGAAAATTAAAATATAAATTAAAATTTTATTATCGTGATTAATAGCTGTATCTTTTACGACTCAGCCTTTTTTACAAGTTTGCACAATATCATAAATTGGGACAGTTAGAAAAAAGAAAATTGAAATGATTGCTGTTGGAATAAAATATCATTGTTTTCTGACAGCAACTTTTTTAGTAATTCGATTTATCAATGTATAAATAAAAATTACTGAAATTAAAATTAAGACAATAACTGTTTGTCAATTAGATAAAAAGTTAATGATTGCTCCGAAACCTTTTGTTGGATCTGATTTGTTATACACAAAAGCACCAATTAAAGCTGATACAACTAAATAGATTAATGATAATCCTAAAGCATAAACACTAGCCCCTCAAGCAGCACCAGATTTAGACTCTTTTGCTAATAGTTTAGCAAAAGGTAATTTAAAACGTTGACTACAAGTACGTAATAAACGAGTTCCAACAATCGTATAACCATTAAGTCCAACTAATGTAGCAATAATAACAGTATAATCAATGAACTTAGCAAATCATGGTGCAAAAGTATAATGTGCAAACGTTTCAGCAGTTCCACCACCACTAGCAATATTGTGTCCGTTAGAATTACTAATTCCAAAAATTGAAATTGATATTAAAGCATAGAAGACAACTGTAAATAAAATTCCAATTAAAATTGCTTTCGCTAAATTTTTATCAGGATTCTTAATATCTTTTTTAACATTAGCAACATAATAGAAGCCATCAAACGCAAAGAACACTCCCGGTAATGCTAATAGCATTCCCGAAAAACCATTACTATGCAATGTTGTACCACCATTATTAATTGGGTCAAAAATATGACTTGCTGATTTTGAAAATATTCCAAACAAAATAATCATAATCAACGGAATTAACTTAAAGATCGTTAAAGCAACTTGAAAAATTTGTCCTGGTTTATTGAATAAACCATTAATTAACAAGAAGTAAGTTAGATAAAAGGCAGATAATAAAAGTAGAAAATATCACTTTGGATGGGTAACATCAAATGCTTGAAATGTAAAACTAGCTGCAAAGAAAGCTAGTGTTGTATAAATTGCACAAACATAGATTATTAAGAAAAATCAAGCAAACAAGTTCCCCATTTTTTTACCGACTATTTTATCAGCTCAACCAACAATTCCTTGATTACTGGCTTTTTTTTCAACTGAAATTACTTCCATAAAAGCTAACGCAGCACAAGTGATTCCTACACCACCAACTAATCAAGCAATCAATGTTCAAGTAACTGATTGTGTTTCAGCAACTACCCCTGCATTTTTTAGAAAGATCCCCCCACCAATAATAATTCCTACTACTAACGAAATTGCCGTTAATAATCCATAATTTTTTGATTTATTTTTCGACATTGAAATTCCACCACTAGTATTAGTAGTAATTTCAATTTTCTCATTCTTTTCCATAAATTTAATAACCTCTTTTTTTATTTATTTTATTTTTTTATTATTTCTTTATTGTTTATTTCTTTATGTTTATCACTATTTTTTAGAAATAATCCAAAAACCATGATAATTAAAAATCCAAATAAAACATACATTAATATTTGATCTTCATGTTGTTGTTTGGGTCCTCAAGCTAAATATGCTGTTTGAATTATATTTGAACCTAAGACGATTACAAAGAATAAAATTGCAATGATTGATGTAGGAATGAAGTATCATTTCTTATCAACTTCAACACGTCGTTTGAAACGATTTAATATTCCAAATCCTAAGATAATTGCGATTAAAAATAATTCAATAATTGTTTCTCAATTTGATAAAAAGTCAATAATTTTAATGAAGCCATTAACTTGTGTCATTTTATAATTACTATCATGCGTATTATTAGCGGCACTATAGGCAAACCCTAAAAATAAAGCAATTAATAAAACCCCTATACCAAATATATACCCGAAAATACCAGCACCTAATGGGGCATTATGACGTGATTCTTTTTGGACAATTTTATCAAATTTAAATCTAAAACGAGCACTACAACTTTTAATAATTCGTGCGCCAACAACTGTATAACCGTTAAGTCCAACTAATGTCGCAATAATTACTGTACAGTCTAGAAACTTACTAAACCACGGAATGAATGCTAAGCGTGAGAAATGATTAACTCCTCCGGCTCCAGATGCGATATCACGATTTCCGGCACCACCCATACTAAAGACGGCAACTGAAAATAAAGCATAAAATAATGCTGCAAAAATAATCCCAATTAAAATTGCTTTCGGTAATGTTTTTTTAGGATTTTTCATTTCACTTCTAGTATTAGCAACATAATAGAAGCCATCAAAAGCAAACAAGATTGCTGGTAGAGCAAACAAAATCCCTACTATACTACCAGTTTCTTTAACTCCATGTTCATAAACTGGGTCAAAAATATGACTTGATGATTTAGCAAATATTCCAAATAGAATAATCATTGCTAAAGGAATTAATTTAAAAATTGTTAAAAACAATTGAAAAATTCGTCCATGTTTATTTGAAAATGAGTTAGCAAAAATAAAATAACTAAAGAATAAAATTGATAGTCCAAATTGAAATAATCAACTATCTTGGCCATAATTTACTAATTGGGCCGTAAACGTCGCAGCGTAAGCAGCCAGCGTTGCATAAATTATTGGCATATAGATAATCATAAAAAATCAAGCTACAACATTAGCAAACTTTTTATTAACAATACTATTTGACCAACTAATAATGCCATCTTTATTGTCTTTATGTTTAGCAGACATAATTTCTACTAAAGCAAGCGCAGCACATAGAATTCCAATTCCACCAATGATTCACGAAATCAGTGATAATCCAACTGAGTGCGTTTGTTTAATAACATCAGCATTTTTTAGAAATATTCCACTACCGATCATAATTCCGACAACTAAAGAAATTGCAGTAGGTAGACCATATTTCTCTTTGGCACCCTTATTCTTAATTGCTACTTCGTCGCTTGTCGGGGTCGCAATTTCTTCTATTTTTTGGTTTGATTTCATATTAGTTCTCCTTCAAATATTGTATAACTATCTCTTTTTACATAAAAAACCAATAATTGAGTATTGGTTTTTTTAGTATTTAAATTTTTAATTAAAAAATATTATCTAATTATTCGTCTAATAATGAATGTTTAGCACGAGACTTATATTCAATATCTGGTTCTGAATTATGGATAATTTTTTTAATTTTTGAAGCTGTTTCTTGATATTGTTTTTCATAACCTAAGTTAACATGTTTAGATCTATTAATATATGAATCTAAATAGTTTTCAATTTCACGAGAAATTGTTGCTCAATCATCAGTCATTTGAAATTCATCATCAAGTTTTTGTTGTAATTCTGGATCTGTTTTCATACGATTGTGATATTTTGGTAAGTAATAGAATACATAAATTGCAATTGCAGCAACGATAATTACAATAAAGAATATTAATTCGATAAAGTAAGTTGCAGCTTGCTTATCTTTATATGCTCCTAATCCTGCCAATGTACCATGGATTCCGTTAAAAATACTAATAAAGAATTCAACAATTTGTCAAAATAGAAATGCTAATAGCAACATTCAAAAACCTAGTTCAAAAGCATTATGTTTCATTTTTTTAGCAAATGCTAATTTAATACAAATAAATACAATAGTTGAATATAACATCATTTCAATAATTCCAACTTGCGCAGTTATCGCAGCGTAACCAAATGGTGACTTATGTTTTGAACCAAGTCATTCCACAGCATCTGGTAATAATAACCAAACACAAGCAAATACAGCTGTTAAAATTAAGTTGAAAACATTAGCTTTACGAGCAATATTATCTGCATCTAAAACAGATAATGATTCTGGAATAAATCCTTCACGTGATTGTGGTTCTAAAATAGCACCACTAAATAAAGCATTTTGCATTCCTGCTTGTAATTTAAGAGATATTGTACAAACAAGCATAATTATTGTTCCGACATATCCAATTCATTTAGTATGTCATAGTGTTCCTAAAATATTAAAAGTTTGAATGTTTGGATTTTTTGAGAATTGAGTATCAAAACTTCCCATAAATATTGTTGTTACAAATAAATAGAATGTTGTTGAAATTAACATAACTCAAATAATTGAACGAGCAATATTTTTTTCTGGTTTCTCAACATTTTTACCAACTGTTATGTAAGTTTCAAATCCTCCGTAGAAGAAGAATGTTGAAGCGAACGCTCCGGCAAACAACGTTGTTGATAAGTGGGAGTGATGTTTAGCCAATTCGACAAAGTTATTTGGACCTTGTGAAAATTGATTAATGAAGAATAATGCTGAAACAGCAGCAATCAAAAATAATGTTGATGCTCACTTTAGCACAACTGTTCATTTAACCATTTTTTTAAATAAACGTAATCCTAAGAAAATAACCATTGACGCAACCATATAAACACAAATCCCAAAAGCATCTAACATTAAATGCGATCAAGGATATAATTGCGATACCATATGACCATTAACCATTACTTTGTGACCAACGTATAAAAAACTAGTTGAATCAACAAAGTTAATACGGACCATTGAAGTAATTTGTGAAACTACGATAATTGGCATACTCATATATTGTAAAAATGAGATAGCTCAACCCATAAATTTCCCTAATTGTGTTCTTGTATATATATAAGCGGCTCCATTATCAGCATTATGGATTTTACTTAACTTAGCAAAACACATTGCACAACCAGTAGCTACTAAACCACCAAGTGCCATAATTCATAATAAATTGATTCCTATTCCTGTTGGGTTTCCTGAAGCGTCTTTACCTCAAAGTAATGTGGCAAACACAGCTGTAAAAGTTATTCCGACCATATAATTAAATCCGTACCAGATCAATTCTTTTAGTGTAAATTTTTTCGAACTCATAAAAGTCTCCTTTTTCTAAATTGATTAAATTTGGTTTTTTCGTTTTTTACAATCTTATATAAACTTATTTACAAATAATTCAGTTAAAGTTTTAACCATAATTCCTGTACCACGCTCATTACGAGTAGCAGTTCCAGCAATATCTAAATGTAAATAAGGTAAATTTTCAGTAAAGAGATTTAAGAATGAAGCAGCAACTGCTGACCCACCATGATTTTTAAAGTTATGGTTAGTCACGTCTGCCATTTGAGAATGTTTTAAGTCCTCTTTAAATGCTATATTAAATGGTAATCTTCAAGCTTGTTCATGACTTAATAAAGTCGATTGATGTAATTGATTAAACAATTCATCACACGTAGAAAATGCACCGGTGATTTCTTTACCTAGAGCTGTAATAATTGCTCCTGTTAAAGTAGATACCGTAATAATTTTTGTTGCTTTAGTATTTCTAATACCATAAGTGATTCCATCAGCCATTACTAAACGACCTTCGGCATCCGTATTATTAATTTCAACACTTAAACCATTGTAAGATTTTACAATCGCATCTGGTGCTGTTGCATTAGGACCAATTTTATTGTCTGTAATACATAATATTCCAACAACATTAACCTTTGGTTTAAAGGTTGCGATGTTGCGCATTACTCCAGCAGTTACTGCTGCTCCAGACATATCAAATTTCATTAAACGCATTAAACGTGGTTGTTTAAGCGAATATCCTCCGGTATCAAATGTAATACCTTTACCAACTAAAGCAGTTTTTTCTGAAGATT
>CBDCUL010000012.1:0-86939 GCA_965222855.1 Mycoplasmatales bacterium
TAAAAATGAAGCTAATAAGCTAAACAGAAATAAAGTTGGTAATAAATAAGCAATTGGCATTACTTGTGATAATCCCCCATATACAAGAGCGACAACTAACCCACCATCAGCAGGTGCTAGACTGTATCATAAACTCCCTTTAACTTGACCTCATCAATAATTTAGTGAATTATTGAAGCCTTGATTACTGACATTATCAGCATTAAATATAAATGCTGATAATGTCACACTAAACACGATCAAGATTAAGAAGTAGTTAATATAGTGCATTTGCAGAAATGGTGGTAAATGATGTTTGTGATTATGAAATAAATGACGTAAGAGCGCCATTACACAAAAAAGATAAGCGATTGGTGCTCATTGCCCAAACAGAATTCCAAAAGTTCAACTATGTAAAGTGTTGAACCCATATAAAAACGGCACAAACTCACTAACGGCCATCAGAATTAAAAAAATTAATAAGACTGAAGTCACTAAATGTTTGTTCCGTTTTGATTGATATGATAAAATTTGTTGCATATTTTTCAATATCCTTTCACGATGTATTTAAATCGGCGCTTTTATCTAAATTAATTATACAATAAATTTTAAGAGATTAAGTATATTTCAGCAGTTAATTATAATTAAAAAAAGCACATTGTGCTTTTTTAAAGAATCATTTAAACTTCAATAATAACTGGAATAACCATCGGTGTTTTCTTCGTATTTTTCATAATAACACGGGTAATTTTACGACGAATACTATTAGTAATTTCACGATTATTGAAACGTTCTTTCGTTTCTTTTAAATTAAGCGTATAGTCATCGATCATTGTCCCAATAATATTTTTTAAAATGTCGAATAATTCTTGCGTAGATTCATCAACATAAACAACGCCTCGCATTTGAATATCAATTGCGCCCACTAGTTGGTGATTGTCTTTACGATCAAGCATCATTCCAATAACGACAACCCCATCACGAGATAACATTTCGCGTTCCCTAATAATTTCAACGCCAACATTATGCGTTCCACCAGCATCAACCATCACGTCTTTGCTAGCTTCAACTTTAAGACGTCGTTTTAATAAAACTCCGTCTTTAAAGGTAATTAAGTCACCGTTATTCAATAAAAGTGTTTTTGGATAGGCATCTTCTTCAAATAATTGAGCAGCTGCTAACATGTTTTTATACAATCCTTTGATTGGAATAAAAACTTGTGGTTCAACAATATCAGCCATTAATTTAATATCTTCAGCTGAAGGGTATAGTAAGTAATGTTGTTTACGTGGCACTAAAACGATCTTGGGATCGTTTTTAGCAACTTCATCTAATGAAGCAGCAGCTTGACGTTCTGTTCCTGGTTGTGGAACTGATGTTACTAAGATTGTATCAGTTGCTTGAATGCGAATACTATTATCATTACCTAGACCAATTTGGGCCATATTTTGATATAAGTTATCTCAACTATCAGTAATAATAACGACTAAGTCTTTTTCTTGTTCTGGTTTAACTTTTATTAAGTTAATAAAACGCGCTTCTTTAACAATTTTATTAGTGTTTTTTAAACTTAATATTAATTGATAACAAGTTCAATCTGGAATTGCAATAAACTTATTATAGAAATTAGCTAATGCAATAATTTCTAAAATATTATAAATCATTTCGTTATAAGCAAAGACGACGATCCGATCTTGAGCATCAACGAATGGTTGTTCCATATATTTACTAATTGTATGGTTTGGTGCTGTGAAAGTTTTTTTAGCAGCATTTTGCGAACCTGTTAAAAAAGCTAGTGTTTTTTTATGAGAAACTTTTTTTGCTAAATGACGCATATCTAAATTACGCGCAATAATATCATTTGTTTCAAATAAGAAATCACTTATATAAACAAAGTTACCATCAACGGTTGAGATAATATAACCGTATGCTCCGGGTAATGAACCAGTTACTGAAAATGGTTCAACGCTAACTTCATCATCACTAAATTTAATTTGTTGTTTTGGATTAATGATTTTTATATATTGCGCATAGTCGCCCATTTTCATTTTTTCTAAAGTATTTTTAACTAGAAAAGCAGTAATTGATGAACAATAAATGTTCACTGCTAATTTCTTAAATAAGAAAGGCAGTGCTCCCATTAGTTGACTCTGTCCACTAGAAATAAAAATTCCAGCAATTTTATCTTTATTTTGAATGAAGTAATCAAATTGTGGAATGACTGTGTCAATTCCTAAACGTCCACTTAATGGTGCTTTAACACCACATTCGAAAATGAAAATTTTCTCATTCACTTCAAAAACATACATGTTCTTTCCTAATTCGTCCAATCCACCTGCAGCGAAAAAATTAATAGTTGCCATATTAAAAGGCACCTCCTGTTTTTTTTGTATAATTAATATGCATATCTTTACCATTATTGGCTCAATATCGATTTGTTTAAATTATTAGGTCAGGATCTATATTTAATTATATAATCCTTTGTATGAAATACTATAACATATATATAATTTAATAAAAAGGTAAAATTTAATATATAATACATATATCAAATTTATCTATTTTATATTAAAATAAAATTAGTAACCCATTTAGCAATATTCAATATTCATTAGGAGTGTTTCACAAGATGCTAATAAAACAATGAAAACATATGTTTCTACGTCAGAAAGCCAAAAAGGTCCGCAATAAAAAATATATCTGTATTGATTTAGGAACTGTTAATACTTTAATTTACGTTAAAAACCATGGAATTGTTTTTAACGAATCAACAACAGTAGCGATCGATAATGAAAATAACGTGATCGCTGTGGGCGAAACTGCTAAGCGCATGTTTGGTAAAGGTAATAAACGAATTTCGATTATTAAACCTTTACAATATGGGGTCATTAGTGATTCTGACATTACTGTTAAATTTATTAAATATATTTTTAAAACGTTAAAATTATCGCATTTATTAAAACGCTCAACTGTGTTGATGGCTGTGCCATCACAAGTTACGAAAGTTGAAAAAAATGCGATCATTTCCGTCGCCAAAAAACTTGGAGCACGCCATACATTTGTCGAAGAAGAAGTTAAAATGGCGGCGATTGGAGTCGGTATCAATATTTATGAAGCTAATGGTTATATGGTTGTTGATATCGGTGGGGGAACGACCGATATTGGCATTATCTCACTAGGTGATTTAGTCTTATCTGATACGACTAAAATTGCTGGTAATCATATTGATAGCAGTATTAAACATTATATTCGTGATCATTATAATATTGAAGTTAGTATTACTGTAGCTGAAGGGATTAAACTCCAAATCGGCACAGTTAATAATTCTTTTGAGAATGTCGTAATGGAAGTTTCGGGGCGTGATATTTTAACATCATTACCAAAACAAATTAAATTAACGACCAAAGAAATCAACCTTGTTTTAATTAATGATGTAAAAATTATCATTAATAAAATTATTGAAATTCTCCAAAAAACACCGCCACAATTAATTGCTGATATTATTAAAAATGGGATCGTACTTGCTGGTGGGGGTAGTTTATTAAAAGGGATTAATCGTTTCTTAGAAATGTATTTGCAAATTCCAGTGCATTTAGCTCAAGACCCATTAATGGCTGTTTTAGAAGGAACCCGCGCCTTTGAAGAAGAGATTATTAATAAGAAACAATTAAAAATTAGAACTTAATTATTCATTAAAAATTTAGTTAAAAAAGCAATCAATTAGATTGCTTTTTTTAGTTAATTATTTATTTAATTAATAATTTATCCTCGTTAAATTATTACTATTATTTAATATGATATTGTATTATTTATTAAAATATGGTATAATTAATCTTACGTATATTTGTATTTATAACTATTAATAATTTATAAACAACCAAATAAAACATTTAATTTATATGATATTATTCATTAGGAATTTAATAAAAGTTAATTTAAATTAACTTAAAAAAATAATAAATGAGGGGTATTAAATATGAAAATAACAAAATTAGCTTTAGTCTTAACACCTTTAATTGGTTCTGGATTCGGAATCATTAATCAAAGTGTTGGCTCTTATAATTTATCAAAAATTGGCAGAATTTATAACAGTGCTAGTAATCTTTATCTTAGTGCTCAAAGTGAACAAACTCAAGCAGTTCAAAATGAGTTAAAAAAAAGTGGTCCTCATGATGACTTAGTTTATTTACCAACAGTTGTTGCTAATTCAACATCAGCTATTCAAATGGATGGTACTTATGCTAATAGTAAATTTCAAGGCGTTGATTTAAATTATTATACGCGCACAGCAAGTGATACTCGTGGTCCGATTAATTCCCATTTACATTCATCAATTCATGCTGTTTTCTATTGAAATTTACAAGATATGATTTATACAGCGTTTGTTGGTGAAGTTAACGATTGAAAAGCTGCTCACGTTCCCCCAACATGATCTAACGGAACGTTGCAACTAATATCTTGTGCAATGCAAATAAGTTGTAATTTTAGAATCCAAGCACATTGAGATACAACATTTATTACAACGCAATTTGATTCTAGTAATTATTTAAATATTTATAATGGTTTTAATAAGGAAAACTTACAAACTTTTAATAATTGATCAGTTTCAACACCTAATGAAACTGATCATGGTGTAATATTTGGTGATCGTGTTAATAACTCGGTTCTAAAGCAGACTACTGGTTCAAGAGATCCATCAATGAGTGAAGCAGTTGCGACATTTGGTTATGATTTTTCAGCAAACTCAACTTTTACATGACGCCCAGCTGTTGAACATGATGAATATACAATATTTATGCGTGATATTAGTATTAAGATATTTCCAATCGCAAATTGATATCCAACTTTATAAACGATTATTTTAATAATTACATAATTAAAAACATCGCCATTTTTAAATGGCGATGTTTTTTTATATTTTATATTCCAAATTAATGATCAATCTTAATCTCAATGAAATAAAATATGAATATTATTAGTATTGAAATGTTTTTTAAATTTATCTAGTGGCGCTTGGCGTTTTTGTTTTGTGATTGATTCTAAATTATGTAATGTTTTTATGGCCATAATAAACGCTAAACAAGGAAGCACTAATCCCATAATTGCAGTTCATAAAATGTAGTGATGGAGTGGTTCGATTTCCATATTATGGTCGTGACTAATGAGCATTGAAACTTGAACAATAATTAAAACATACAATAATAACATAAAAAATAATAAGATTAAAAAAATAAAGCCGATCCCATTATTCAATAATGTTGAACCGTCGAATTCAGCTCGAAATGTTTTATTAGTTAACATAAAAATTAACACACCAATAATTAAAATTGAACTTGCTAAAAAATAGATTGATAAGCGCCTTAACAATTTAACATGTCTTTTTCAATAAAAGTAAGTTTCTAGCGAAATCGTACTCTCTTTTCTAGCGGCTTTTTTTCTAATCATTAAAATCACCCTGACTTAGTCCTAGTTAATTTTTATTATATATAATAATTATAACTAAATTATTCGGAAAATAAGGTAATTTATTTTTTTATTTAACTTATTTTGTTTAACAACTAAAAACCCTTTTAAAAATTAAAAGGGTTTTTAACTACTTAATTTACTTTAATGATCCAAATTTATAAATTATAATATTTTTATTTTGCTGTTTGTTTACTATTGTTTTCAATTTTATAAAGTTTTCATTGTGTCGCATATTGATTAGCACGAACTACGTAATAAATCATTGTAATGAATGAGAATATGATTGTTAGTCATCATAGAAAAATTCAGTGATTTAAACGTTTAACTTTTGTTTTTTGATCAATTTTATTCAATACTAAAGTTTCACGAATTGCAATTGATTTGTATATGAAATAAACATAAAAAAGAATTGTTCCGAAAAATACTATAAAAAGTAAAAGTATAAAGAAGTTATTAACTGTTTCACGATCAAGAATTTTATCAGTTAATGATTGAACAGTTGGTTGTTCGGGATGCTGAACTTGGTTTTGATTATTGTTATTTTCTTTTGTAGTTTGTTGTGAATTTTGTTCCGTTTGTTGATTATTTAATGGCGGAATTGGATTATTTTGTGGTTTTTTAGTTGCTTTTACTTTGGAATTGGCAGGTTTTTTTGGTGCTAATTTTACTTTAGTAACGCTTTTGGGTTTTGTTACTTTGCTTTTAGATGAATTAGCTGGTTTTTTAATTGCATCATTTTTAGAATTAGGCATTTAAAAACTCCTTTAGCAATGTAGCTTTTAACATTACTTTCGTGATTCATAATATTATCTATTTATGAGCTTGTATAAGAATATTTTAACAAAATTTTTTGTGTAGGACAAATATTGGGCTAATAAATCAAAGTTTGAAATAACAAAAACCACCTTCTTTTAGGAAGGTGGTTTTTGAATTTATTTTTATTTTAATTGATATTTATTAACTAATTAGTAATTAAACAGTTTTAATTACTCAATGTAGATATGCACTATATATTGCAAAATTATAAGAAATTGTTGCAATTGGTTTTTGCGTTGTTTTACTAATTACATTTCAAGTTTCAATTCCAGTTTTGGGATCAACTTTTCCTGCAACTAAATAAACATCTTTTAATGTAGTTTTATTTGTTTTTTGAGTTTGATTAGTTTTGGCAATATATTCTTTAGCAGCTTCTGTTAATGTTGCCGCTACGTTAGTTAGTTTAGCTTGACTTGTATTTTTTAATTGTGTTAAATCATATGTTTTACTAAAACCAAATTTATAAGCAGCACGTGCAGCGTTATCACTAATTGATTTAGTATTAGCTTGACCTTGAAAACTAACAGTTAGTTTATTATCTTTAATAGTGCTAGTAATTAATTTATTATTAGCAATTTGATTTTTCGCTTTTGTGTCTCAATTTTGAATTCGAGTTGTACCGGGATAAAAATTAAGTTTTGTATCATTTCACATTGGCATATATAATGCATCAGCAAATTGAGTTAAAACGTTAGTATGAGGGTCATTAAGCGCGAAGTCACGTCCTAGTTGGTTAATATTCAATAACCCACTTAAATCGTTAGTAACTCACACATTTTCGTTCGGATAATCTTCTGGTTGCATTTGAACGCTAAAAGGCATATTTTGAAAAGTTTTAAAAGTTTTAGTTGCCGCATTAGTATACGAAATTGTTCCTAAAGCAACTGCTGATGCAGTAACTTTATTAACTTTAATCTTAAAATTACTTAATGCTTGTAAACCATATAATTGATGGTCTAGTTCATTTTGAACTTTTAGTGCTGTTGGTAGAATAGTGTAAGGAATCATTTTGGTAATTTTTAAATTACTCATTTGATAATTTTTATTATCTAATGATTTAGTAAAATGATAACTTACTTTTATTGAAAATGTGTTTATATGAGTATCGATAGTTATCGTTCCAGTAATTGTAGTTGTTGCAATTAGTTTTGTTGAATCATATTTAACAACACTAGTTGGTATTAATGGATTAATTACTAAATTACTGAATACTGTTTTCTTAAGTTGCTTAGTAATTTCTTTTGAAATAACTGGTGCTAGATTATCAACTGAGAACGGTGCAATTATATTATTAATAGCAACTGTTTTAGCTTTACTTGGTGGCGTTCCTTTACCACAACTTGTAATTGTAGTGGCAACAACTCCAGTTGCTGCAATGATTGAAAAACTTGATAATAAGATTTTTAAATTTTTAGATTTTGACATTTTTATAATTGCCCCTTTCCGTTTTTAAGTTGTAAAAATTTTCATTGTGATCCGGGTGCATCTGATGGTGTGAAGTAAATGATTCCAATGATATCTTGCTTGTTTTCAGCATTAGGATTTCTTGCTATTCAAGAATTCATTGTATTAGGTGCAGCTGTGATTTTTAGATCCCCTATTGCTGTTTTTTCTTGTGCAATATATTGTTTTGTCGCTTCAGTTAAACTAGCGATTGCTCCATCCATTGTTGGGAAAGCATACGGAATTTTAGCTGTTAATAAATCATATCCAGTAGTGACATTGAAATTATAAGCAACGCGACTTGCGTGATCGCTCGCAGCAGTAGTTGATAAATAACCATGATATTTAACAAAAACCGTATTGCTATTACCAGTAATTCGATCTATTTTACTACTAATCAATTTATTATTAGCAGCTTTTTGAGCTGGTGTTGTTGCATTTTTATTTCAGCGTAAAATATGTTTGAATCCTGCACCAAATTTTAATGTCGGATCGGCATAAGGTGCTTTTTGCTTATTAAAATCTTGTAAGATTTGTGCTCCCATAGCAGGATCATTTAATGCTAAGTCTCTTCCAAGAGCAGCAGTATCCATTAAGCCATTAAGATCTTTCGTAGTTCATAAATTATTTTCATCAGCACTTAGTTTTACACTAAAAGCTAAATTACTTAATTGGTTATTAGTTTTAGTGTCAACGTATGAAATAGTTCCAGTTGCAACATTTTGTTCAGTAACAGTAGTAACTGTCAGTTGAACACTAGTTAATGCTTTAAATTTAACTAATTGGGCAGTTAGTGCTTTTTGAGCTCCCAAATTAGATAAACTTTGATGTGTTTCTGAACTATCAACGATCTTTAAATTTTTAATGCTATAAGTTTTAGTTGTAAATGAATAAACTACCATACAACTAATTGGGTCTAATTTATTAGCAATTTTAATATTACCGCTAATATTAACAAAACTAATTTTTAAAGCGCTATCATGCGCAATATTATTTTGATTGATTTCATTAATTGATAATGCAGAAAATTTTGTACTACCTAAATAATTAGTTATTTGTTTCTGAATTGGCGCTTTAATTTTAGCACGCGATAAAACTGCACTACTTGTTAAATTGGTGATATTAGTTGTTTTTGGATTATCACCATTTTTTGGATTACTTTTACCACAACTTGTGATTGTGCTTGCAACAACTCCAGTTGTTGCAACGATCGCAAAACTTGATAATAAGATTTTTATTTTTTTAGATTTTTGCATTGTTTTTTATTTTCCTTTTTAATTTGATTGCCAAATATCATGTTTTTAATTCTTCTTCATTGTTTAAAATTAAACAATAACTTATTGAAATAAATATCTAAAAATAAATTATTGAAATTATAAATTTTTAATAACTTCACTATAAGTATAACCTAATTTTGCTATTAATGGGGAAAATATTTGTAATATTTGAAATTTGTAATATAAAAAAACGCTTTAATTATCAAAATTAAAGCGTTGCTAAATTGTAAAACAAACTCGATTACTTAGTTAGTTTTTTTAATATTACAAAATTTTAACTTAATATCTTTAAAAATAATTTGTCATATTAAAAAACCCTTTAATTACGATAATTAAAGGGTTTTTAAAGTGTGAAACTAAATTTATTTACGTAAGTTTAGTTTCTTTAAAATTGCATAATAGCGATCAATATCAGTATTATGTAAATGTGATAACAAACGACGACGATTTGATACTTTTTTTAGTAATCCACGACGTGAATGAAAATCTTTTTTATGTGTTTGCATATGAATTGTTAATTCTTTAATTTCATGTGTTAAGATTGCGATTTGAACTTCAGCTTTACCTGTGTCTTGCGCATTCGCTCCATGAGCTTGAACAATTTCATCTTTTTTAATGTTTCTCATAGCCATTGTTGATTGCTCCTTACAATTATTAATAGTTATTATTAGAAAATGGCTGATCAATAAAACCATTAATAATTAGTTGCTTGATTTAAGCTTTTTTTGTTGTTGTTGGTTTGTTTTTAGCTTTTTGTACTAATTGTACTAAGTTGCTAAATTCGTTGGGATTATGAATTGCTAATTCAGAAAGCATTTTACGATTTAAATTAATGTTTAAGTTTTTTAAACCGTTAATAAATACTGAATATGATAATCCTTGCGCACGTGTTGCGGCATTGATACGGGCAATTCATAATTTACGGAAGTTACGTTTACGATTACGACGATCACGATATGCATAAGCTAGTGAATTCATCACTTGCTCTTTCGCAGTTTTATACGCGATATGTTTATGTCCGTAATAACCTTTTGCTAATTTCAGTCACTTTTTACGACGTTTTCTCGTAGTGACTCCACCTTTAACTCTAGCCATAATTTATTCCACCTTTCTAAAATTTTACTAACCTTGTAGTAAACTTTTTAAACGTTTTTTATCTGAAGCAGATACTAACGTTGATTTGTTTAGTTGACGTTTTTGTTTCGTAGTCTTGTTTGCTTTTAAATGTGATTGAAACGCTTTACCACGTTTTCATTTACCGCTACCAGTAACTTTAACGCGTTTTGACAACGCTTTCTTCGTTTTCATTTTCGGCATATTAGTTTCTCCTTACTTCTTCGATTTTAAGGGAATTAGATAAACATCTAAAAATCGATTATTGATTAATTTTGGTTTGACATCAAGACGCGCTACATCTGCTAATGATGTAATGAAACGATCTAGAGTGTCGCGGCCTTTTTCTTGCATCGTAATTTCGCGTCCGCGAAATTTTAGTGAAACTTTAACACGATTACCATCACTAATAAATTGGCGCGCTTGTTTTGATTTAGTATCTAAATCATGCTGTCCAATTAAGGGCGTGATACGGACTTCTTTAACTTCAATAATTGTTTGCGTTTTTTTAGATTCACGATTCTTTTTACTTTTTTCGTATTTAAAACGGCCATAGTCCAGAATTTTACATACTGGTGGCTTCGCTGTTGGCGAAACACATAATAAATCTAAGTCAACTGTTTGGGCACGATTAATAGCATCATATTTAGACATAATTCCTAAATTGTTACCATTTTCGTCAATTACTGCTACTTTAGTAAAAGGAATTGAATTATTAATTAAATCCTTTTGAGTTCGTGGTCGCGGTTTCTTTGTTCTACGTATGCTAATGATGATCACTCCAAAATTTTAATTTATTTTTGTTTTATATTGCTTGGTTTGCTTGATTATATATAAAACAAAAAGTGGCAAAGCCACTCTCGATTATGCTATTTTATCATTATTTTATCTTGAGATAAATAATTGTGTGTTATAGCAAGAACCTAAAGACTCTTTTAAAAAGGTCAATCAGGCGAGAAATGTCGGCTTCTACTTTCTAAGACAACAACTATTTCAATTTAGTTGCTCTATTATTATATAATAAATTCACTCAAATTACAAATATTATTTAATTATTGAAACATTGTTGAAAACATGATCGCTAATGAAAAGATGCCACCTTTTTTTTCTAGTGACTTAATACGGTATTCAATCCGTTTATTTAGTTGTTTATTAGTAATGTTTAACGGTAAGATAAAGCCTGAAAAAATCCGATTTTTATTTAATTTTGGTTTAGCATATAAATGAGCAACAGTTTTTAATGATTTAATAAAATCATTCAAAACTTGGGTTTGTTTTTTTGCTAACTTTGGATTTTTTTTCGGAAATTTAAAATAGACACGAACACAATGATCTTCACTAATAGCTTCGCGGGCAGTTGTTAATTTAGTCGCTAATGCTTTTTCACTAAGATTCTTTTTTAAAACAATTGAGATGATTCTAAATTTTTTAATCGCTGCTTTGGTAGCAGCTTTAGATACTTTAGTTGCAGCTTTACTAGCGGCTCTAGTGGCTTTTTTATTATTTTTACTCATAATAACAAATTACTCCTTTTACTACTATTATAGTAGTTTAAAAATATTACAAAATTATAATCATAATTATATCATATATTAATAATTATAATTTTGAAAATGCTTTATTGATGATTTAAAAAACTAAATTTAGTTTATCCTTTTACTTTTAGACTAATTTATAGTAAAATTAGGTAGATAAATCGATGATGGATAATAAAAGATTGGGGCGATTATAATGGCATTAACAGATGTAAAGAAAAAAATGGAAGAATTACGTCGTATGTATGTTGACCAAGACTTATGTATTGGTTGTGGCGCTTGTGTTGCGGTTGACGAAACTGAAACATTCTACATGCAAGATGATGGTAAAGCAACTACCAAACCAAACTGTTTAGATAATGAAGACTTACTAATGGTTTGTCCAACAGAAGCAATTAAAGTAAATCCAGATATTGAAAAAGAATAATAATATTGATAAATTATAATAATTAAAAAAAGACTTGTCTAAAAATGACAAGTCTTTTTTTGTGCTGAAAATGTTATTCGTCGTCTTCAATTGCAGCGTCTTCTTTTTGAAAATTAGCTAATGCTGTTTCCACGAATTTTCATTCTTTAGGATTTTCAATATTAATTAATTTTCCCCCATTTGTTGCTGTGGGATCATATTTTGCTGCGAAAATTTCACTATCATCTGCTTTGGGATCGAAATATAAAACATAATTTTCTTCCCCTTCTACAAATGTAAATAAAATTTCAAAATTTTGTTCAATTCCTTGTTCGTCGATTAAAGTAATCATGTTATCTTGTGTTTGTGACATGAACATCTACCTCCAATATTAATTATAAGTGATTAATTACTTTGTGAATCTAAATAATTCTGCAAAATAATTTGAGCGGCCATTTTATCTTTTTGTAATTTGCGCTTTTTGCGCGATACATTAGCGCTAATTAAAACTTGTTGCGCGATTCTCGTACTTAAACGCTCGTCAAACAAAATAACTTCTTGTTTGACAATGCTTCTTAATTCAGTTGCGAAATCTTCGGCCATTATTGTCCGTTCAGATTTCGTCCCATTCATTCTGATTGGGTGTCCTAAAATAATTTTCGCAATTTCATAACTATTACAGTACGCTACGATTTTATCATAAGCGGCTTGAAAATCATAATGAATAAAAATAAAGTTTTCTTTACTAGTGGCAATGATTTGGGACTCATCACTTAAAGCAATCCCTAATGATTTAATGCCTAAGTCTAGCCCTAATACACGCATCTAAGCGCCAACTTTACGAATATGGTGTAATACTTCAATGAATGGTGTGTTGGCGCCACTAACCATTGCCATATGTGGCTTACCGCCACCGCGACCTTGTAAGAAAGTCGCGATTATTTTCGCATAGCCATTTGCTAAGTGATGATTTTTAATCGCTAATTCACCACTAAAAATTGCTCAAATGTTTTGTCTTTTTTTATTATGAGTTGTAAAAAAAGCAACTGTGTTAGGATATTTAATAATCATCGCTTTACCAATTGTTTGCATTACTTTGGGATCAGTAATATCTTTAAAGTGATAATGATAATAAGTTGTTTCCGAAATTGGGTCAAGTAATTTTAAATCCGATTCTAAATAATTAAAATTTGATAACAAGTCATTTGTTTTAGCTGATAATAAACGTTTTTTATATTTCTTTAAATGACTTTGATATTCATTTAATTTATGACTAATTTCTAATAATCCGCTATAAGTATTAGGTACATCTGCTAAATTAGCTAATTTATTTAAAGCAGCATCTTTAATTTTACGTGATTTTAATAATGCTTGATATTCAATATTAATATCACGTAAAGTATTAAAGATGTGGGAAATCTTATTATGGAAATATTCTTTAATATGGCGATGGGTTGTAATTGCTTCAATCCGATAAACGCCAGATTGTTTCGTATCATAATTAATAACTTGAATTTCTTCAATATCACTAATATTAGCAACGTGCGTCCCACCACATAATTCAAGGGAATATTTATTTAGTTCAACAACACGAACATTTTCACTATATTCTGATTTTTCAAGTGAAATGGCTCCCATTGCTAGTGCTTTATCAATTGTTGTATGAATTATTTTAACAGCTGCTTTCGCTTTAATTCATTTATTAGCTAGCGCTTGAGCTTTGTTAATTACTTCGCGACTTGGTTTGGGGTTGCTGGCAAAATCAAAGCGTAAATATTGATCATTTAAAAATGAACCAGCTTGCACTGAACTATGACCTAGCACTTGTGTTAAAGCAGCAAATAATAAATGTGTTGCTGAGTGATTATTCATCGTTAAACTACGTTTAAGTTGATTAACGTATAATTGATATTTAGCTCCTGTTTTTAATTGTCCTTTGACCACTTTGATGTGATGAATATGTCATCCGTGTGGTCCTTTTTGAACATCAATAATTGTTGCATAAAAATCATTAGCCTTATTAGTAATATAGCCACTATCAGCAACTTGACCACCAGATTCAGCATAAAAAGGAGTCTTATCAAAAATGACAAACCCTTCATTACTAATGTTTTTTAAGATGACTTCATCTTCAAAAATAATAACTGGTGTTGCATCTAATTGACTTAAATGATGATAGCCCATAAATTCTGAACTAATATTTAAATTGCTAAAAAAATTTGACTGCACATTCATACTCGTAATTTTGCGACGCGATTGGCGTGCTAAATTACGATGATGTTCATCAGCTTTTTTAAAGCCGACTTCATCAACTAAGAGATTAGCTTCATTGGCAATTTCTCTAGTTAACTCAATTGGAAATCCATAAGTATCATAAAGTTTAAAAGCGTCATCGCCATTTAAAGTTGTTTTGTGATTTTTTTGTAAATGAGCAATCATAGTTGCTAATAAATGTTGACCAGTATCGAGCGTTTTATGAAAACGTTCTTCTTCCAATTTGATATTAGCAATGATTAATTTTTGATGAGTTTTTAAATATGGATAATAATCACTCATAATTTTAATTACAACATTAGCAATTCGATATAAGAAGATTTCAATTACGCCTAAAACGCGACTATAACGAAGCGCACGACGAACTAAACGACGAATTATATAATCGCGCCCACTGTTACCAGGAACAGCACCATCAGCAATTGCAAACGTTGCCGTTCTAATATGATCAGCAATAATGCGGAACGCATTATTGATTTTACGTTGAAATTGATCATTCGTAAAATAATTATTAACGTCATATTTATGATGCGAATATTTTTCAATTTCTTGAATTAATGGTAGGAATAAATCAGTATCAAAATTAGTTGGGACGTTTTGTGAGAGCGCTGTAATTCGTTCTAATCCAGCACCCGTATCAATATTTTTTGTTGGTAAATCACTATAATTACGATAACCATCATTATTATATTGTGAGAAAACAATGTTTCAAATTTCGATATAGCGATCATTTTCAAGATCTTCTTTTAATAAACGTAGTCCAATATTTTCCGGATCGTATTTAATACCACGATCGAAAAATATTTCACTATTTGGCCCACATGGACCTTGACCTAAATCTCAGAAATTAGTACTGCGATTCCCTAAAATAAGATGTTGGGGATCAATTCCTTGAGCAACTCATTCATTAAAAGTATCATGGTCATCTTTAAAAACAGTAATGAATAGTAATTGGGGATCAATCGCTAAATATTCATCACTAGTTAAAAATTCTCACGCATATGCAATGGCAGTTTTTTTGAAATAATCACCAATTGAAAAATTACCTAACATTTCAAAAAAAGTATGATGACGTGATGTCACGCCGACATTTTCAATATCATTAGTTCGGATTGCTTTTTGGGAATTAACTAAGCGTTTTGCTGGCGGTGTTAGCCGACCATCAAAATACGCTTTTAAAGTTGCGACACCAGAATTAATTCATAATAAAGATTTATCATCTTGGGGAATTAGAGATGCGCTTGGTAATTCTAAATGATTCGATTTTTTAAAAAAATCTAATCATAAATTACGAATCGCATTAGCAGATAATTTTTTCATAATTAGTAACCTCTTATAATGATTTTTTGTTGTTTAATTTAATGTAAATTCTAACCTAATTTAGCTAAAAATACAAATACAAATACAAATCTTATTTAATTAATTGCGCCATGATTGTAGCGCGGTGATAATAGTAGTTGTTTTTAATGGCAATGTTGAGTGCTTTTAAATGGCCAAATAGATATAGTTCTTTACTAGCACGCGTAATTCCCGTATAAATAATTTTCTTATTCAGCATACGATAATAGTCAGTTAAGAGTGGAATTAAAACGTATTGCGTTTCACTTCCTTGTGCTTTATGAATTGAAATCGCATAAGCTAGCGTAACGTGAATAATAAAATCACTATATTTATAATTAACAATTTTTTCACCAAATTCTAAGTGGACGATTTTGGCCGTTAAATCAATGTCAGTGATGTAGCCAAAATCACCATTGAACAAGCCGTTATCTTTGCGATTTTTCAAATGCATTATTTTATCGCCAACACGATAATTATGAATTCCAATAATCATTTGTTTTTTATTTGGTGTTAGTGGATTGATCATTTTTTGAACTTGGCGATTAATTGCATCGATCCCACAAACACCATTATATACTGGTGCTAGAATTTGGACATTTTCAATGCCGTGTTTTTGAACTAATTGACAATATTTATTAGTTAATTCTAACAAAGCGTTCTGATTCGATAATTCTTTAAAAAATGATTCACTTTTAATTAAGTCTAATTCGGTAATTGGTTTAAAGTTCAGAATCATTTTTGATAATTTTAAAATGCCGCTTCCTTTACCTTGACGATAAATTTTTTCTAACTTCGTAATATTAATATCAGATGAAGTTAATAAGTCGCGTAATAAACTACCAGGCAGAACTGATTCTAATTGTTGTTCATCACCAACAATTACGAGTTTTTCTAATTGTGGTAATGCTAAAAGTAGTTGTTCAAATAATCAAGTATCGACCATTGAAAATTCATCAATAATTAAAATTTTATGATCTAGAGGATTATGTTGATTAAAATCAAACCGATTAGTATGGGCGTCTCACATTAATGCTTTATGAATTGTTGAAGCATAGTAATGCGTTTTTTCACGTAATATTTTGGCCGCTTTACCAGTTGGTGCTAATAATAAAATACTTTCTTTGCTAAAACGTTTATCTAAATTTTGAACAATTGTTTTAATAATTGAAGTTTTCCCCGTTCCTGGTCCACCAGTAATAATTGTCAGCGCTTTGTTAAGAGCATCTTTAACTGCTTTATTTTGAATATCGTCTAAAATAATCATTTGATCTTTGGGAATTATTAACGTATTAAATTGCGTTGGTTGATGTTTATTTTTTAATTTTTTAATTTGTAATACAATTTGATGGGCTGCATTAAAAAATTTATCACTAGTTAATTTCCCTTGCATGAAAAAGACTTTTTTCTGGGTAATTAAATCTTTAATCAAATTGATAAAGACTAATTCTAAATTCATTTCTGAATTAGTCTTTAGCGCATATTGATGAATTCAATCTTGCGTATTATTAAAGATTACATCAGGCGCTAATAATGTGTCACCACTTTTGAATGCTAATTGATTAATCGCATAGTTAAGCGCTGCTAAAACACGTAGTTTTGGGTCTAAATCAGTAACTAGATTAGCAATAATATGATCAGCTACTTTGAAATTTAAACCATCAACTTCTTCAATGATTTGATAGTTTTTATCACGAATTGTTTTTAAGAGATTTTCTTCACCATAGAAATTAGTTAAGCGCACATAATAGCGCATTGAAATTTTATTAGTAATAAAAAATTGATGTAATTCATTAATTTCTTGATTTTGTAATAATACTTCAACAACAACATCTAATTTGGCTTTTTTAAGATCTTTAATTTCATGAATTTTTTGCGGATCTGCCATTAATATAATTAATGTTTTTGGTCCAAAATGAGCAACAATTTTTTCAGCAGTATTTTTACCAACACCAGGAAATAAACTACTAGATAAATATTTAATAATTCCTTCTTTCGAATCAGGCGTGATTTTGGCAAAACTACTAACATGAAATTGACGCCCATATTTTGGGTGCGCTTTAAATTCACCATTTAACACATAAGACTCCTCAGCGCTCAAAATTGGTAAAGTACCAGTAATAATCACACTGCGTTTTTCTTTCGCATTATACGTTGTTTCTGGAACAAAAGATGCTACTAAATAAGAGTTCGATTCATTATAAAAAATTATATTTTTAAACATTCCTCTTAGTTCCATAAAATTCCTCATTTCCCAGACTTTAATTACTTTGTAAAAATTATAACAGATTCTAAAATAAAAATTTTGGAAATAAATTAATTAAAAAAATAACTGATTTATAATATTAATTAAAAATATGACCGATAAAGATCGATCATATTTTTAATTGTGATTTTTAATTTCAATTATTAATAATTTTGGCAACATCTTTAGCACGACGAATACATAAGCTATGACGCGCTAAAGGCATCATCACTAATTCATGTTTAATCGGGATTTGATTTGATAATAAAGAAATCTCAACTGGTTTAGAAATCGGGTCATCTAAACCACTGACAATTAATGTCGGCGTATTTAGTTTTGCCACAAATTTATTAAATGTAGCTTGATTCATACTTGATGATAAATCTTGGAAAATTCGATTATACATATCGTGTAATTTTTTATTTTTACGAGCGATAACATGTGCTATAATAGTCGTTATTATTTTATTTGGTTTATATAATAACTCTTCCCTAACTAGTTTACGTAAAACGTTACTATCAGTTGATACTAAACGTTTTACTAAATTTAAATCTTCGGAAATATCAATTGGTGGTGGTGACAGTAACACAGTTTTTACAACAACTGGATTAGTAGCACTAATCATTACCGCAAATAAACTGCCAATTGAATGACCAATAATAATGACGTTTTTTAATTTTAAAGCACTAATAACTTGATTAATTGATTCAACAAATATTTTATAATCAAGTTTGCGTTTTTGATTCAACAATACGGAATTACCATGACCAATTAAATCAATCGCATAAACATTACCATCGCGTAATTTCGGTGCTAAGTTCATCATCTCACGATGATCGGCAGCAAAACCATGAATTAATAAATAATTGAAACGGGTATTAATTTTTAATTTTTTATAAACAGCTATCTTATAATCTGAAAATTCTAAAATCATTGATATTCACCAACATTCTTTTAAATTTGATTATTTTTAACTATATTGGGTCGTTGTTATGTTTCTTCATATTAAACTATATTAAAGGTACAATTATATAATATCTTATTATTTGTTTTTATGATAATAAATTTTTAACATTCAAGCATAAAAATTGACAAATAATGATAATAAATATGAATAAGCTAAACTATTATTACCAATAATAAAAACATAAACTACTAAACAAGTAAATGAGAATTGTCGAATTGCTAACATCCCATGCGATAATCCGCGGGATTCTTTTTTACGATACATTAAAATGATTTGTGGCACCATCACCAATGATGCTTCAGCACCAGCAATTCATGCTAATATATCTGGTCAAATATGAATATTGTGCATAAATACCTCTTCGTTAATTCTTATTCATTAATTATTTTAACAATTTTATGAATCTGCTCGTCATAGACATTATGACGAGCATGGTTAATTGTTCTAATAATAACTGCTGGACTATTACTTAAATTGTTTTTTAAAATTTGAACATCATAAGCAGTTGAGATTGGGTCTTTAACACCGCGAATGATTGTTACAGGAACTTTAATTTTACGAAGCGAATGTTCTCAATGTTTTTCATGAATATGATGTGTTAAATCACTGAATAATTGTAGATAATAATCATTATATTTTAGTTTGGTGCGCATTAAATTACGCACTTCTAAACTACTATGAATTTGATTAATTTTATAATATAAGCGATTTTCAACAAAAATACGGACATCTTTTTTATCATGCATCAATACTGCTGAACTATCAATAATATTATCTGGTGTTAATGGACTAATTAAGAATAGAGCATTAATTTCACGACATTGTTCTGCTAACAATGTCGCAATAATTGAACCAGAAGATAATGAAATGATTCTAATGTTAGTTAGTGTTTTTTCTATAATAAATTCTTTGAAAGATGCGACTAGTAATTTATAAGTAATTTTTTGATCACGATTTTTTAAAGTTGATTGAATATTATTGATTAAACAAACGATGAAAATATCGCCACTCTTTTTTATCCGATTTGCTAATTTTTTAGCTTTATTTTCATCATCACCTAAACTACTAATGATAATTGTTGTTTTGGCGTCTTTTTTAGTTTTCGTTAAAATATTTTCATAATACACAATATCGTATTTATCAAAGTTTAAATATTTTTTTTGATAATTTAATTTACTCACTCATTTTAAAGGAAACATATAAATTAACTTCCTTCCATAATTTAGATAATAATTAACTATTATAATTAAATTATACTATATTTTTGAAAGTGAAAAAAAGTAACTAAAGCCATTTAATTATTATTTTTTCCAATTATTATTTAGATAATTGTGGCGCCGCCTAAACAAATATCTAAATAATAAAAGACAACTGCTTGGCCAGGCGCCACCGCACGAAGCGGCGTTAACGAATCAATAACAACTGTTTGTTGATCATCACTAAATGATAACTCAACTTGTTGCAGCGTTTGACGATGACGATAACGGATTTTAAGTGCTTTTTGAGCTAATGCCAAAGTTAGTAATTCTTTTGTTTTAGCTGGTGGTAGCGTCCAATGAATATCATTAGCAGAAAAAGAATTAGTAAACAAATGACTAATATTACTTTGTGAACAAACATAAATTATTTTTTTTTCAACATCTTTTTTACAAACGAAATAACGCTCTTTTTGGCCACCTAAATAAAGACCTTTAGATTGACCTATAGTATAATACATTGTCCCAATATGACTACCTAATTGCTTGTTAGTGTCAATATCAATAATGCTTCCAGGTAAGTTCGGAATATAGTTTTGTAAAAATAATTTAAAATCTCGCTCACCGATAAAACAAATCCCAGTTGAATCTTTTTTATCAGCAATAATTAAATGATGCTCGCGCGCTAATTGACGAACTTGCGCTTTTAGTAAATTACCTAATGGAAATAAAACTTTTTTGATTTGTTTTTGTGATAGATGTGATAAAAAATAAGTTTGGTCTTTATTTTCATCAAGCGCTCTTTTTAAATAAACAATTTCACTCTCTAAATCTTTAGTAGTTTTCGCATAATGACCCATTGCAATAAAATCAGCATCTAAATTTTTAAAAGCATATTTTGCAAAATGATCAAATTTAATAAATTTATTACAAAGAATATCAGGATTAGGCGTTCGCCCTAATTGATATTCTTTGACAAAATAACTAAAAACATAATCTCAATATTCTTGGACAAAATCAACGCGGTGTAATTGAATATCGAGCGTTTTGCAAACAGCTAGTGCATCATTATAATCTTGTTCTTGGGGACAAATATCATGTTGTAAATTAACTTTATTACCTAAAATATCATTATTGATTTGACTGTCTCAATTACGCATAAAAAGACCAATGACTTGATAGCCTTGATCTTTTAATAATAATGCACTCACTGCAGAATCTACGCCTCCAGATATACCAACGACAACAACTTGTTTTTTCATAAATAAAAACCCTTTCCTATTTATGTAATTTCGCTATTATTAGCTTCCTCATTTTTTAATAATAAGATTTTATTTTCAGCGCGTTTGTTAAGATAAAGTGATCCAGAAATAGCAATTACTAAATAGCCAATTAAAATGATTAGATAAATAAATATTTTGAGTAAGTTTGGCTGGAAAAATATTTCTCTAATAATTGCGATCGTATAAGTAAATGGGATGATTTGATGTAATCAGAGAAATATTTTTGGTTGTAATTCAGCGGGAAATGTTCCTGAAGAAGAAGATAGTTGTAAAACTAATAAAATAATAATTAGGAATCGCCCAATGTCTGGTTTTTTGAAAATGAAAATTAATGCTTGAATAAAGACGGTGAAGAATCAGCCGAGGACAATTACGAAAGCAATTAATCCAATTTCATTAAAGCCGCTTAAACGTAGTCCGATGCACGATAAGCCGATGAGTAATATGATTGCTTGCACAGTCGCATTCATCATTAAGAATAAACTTTTACCAAAGAAGTTTGGTAATAATTTAGCATTTTTAATTTTACGCTTTTTAGTAACTAAAAAGTGCTGTACTAATTGACCAACTCACAGACCAATACAAATGAAATATGGTGCTAGTCCAAAACCATATGAATTCAATTGTGGTGCTTGTGATTCTAAATGAAATAAAGGATGATTTTTTAAAACATTTAGACTATCTTGAAACTTAGTAAATAAAGAATTTGAAAAATCAATAATTAATTTACTATTAATAAAATTACCATGATTAATATAATAGTTGACTGATTGATGTAGCGAATCAATTACTGCTTCAATTCCTGCTACATAAACTGGACTCATACTACTAGAAAAAGATGTAATTTCACCAATTAAAAAATTCCTTTTATACGTATTATAAAAATTAATTTGTGGTAAACTAATAAAAGAATTAGCTTTATGTGAAATTACCATATCTTTAATAATTGTGGCAGTCTTTTGACTATAATCACTCGGAATTTCAATAATCCCATAATAATCATTTAATAAATCATGAATATCACTATGTGGTTTTTGACTAGTAAAATGTAATTTATAACCTTGAATATCAATATTTTCCGAAGTAATCTTATTTTCTAATGCTGCGCCAATATTTAAATTGTTAAATTGTTTGGCATCAGAATCATTATTAACAATTGTTAATTTTAAATTTGTTAAATATTGATAAGGGTTTCAAAAGGCATACAAATAAGTAAAAGCATAAATGAAGGGAATTAAAATAATTGCCACTCATTTGATGATCATTCTTTTATTGCTAAATGCTGCTTTCAATTCTGCTAAAAAAACTTTTCAAAACATACTGTTTTCCTTCCGTTAGTTATATAATGATTAACATAACTATATCTTTTTATATTTTAACATATAACCTAAAATAAAATTAAATAAAAGTAATTAATTTTTTTAATTACTTTTATTTAGATTTAATAATCACTCAATTTAAAAACAAAATCTAATTTATAGTTGGCAAATTAAAGATCAATTCACTATACTTATATTATAAATTATTTTATTGATAAATTAGATTAAAATCAAAAACCACTTTCTAAATTAGAAAGTGGTTTTTTTGAAATTAAGGATTTAATATATATAGCATTTATTTTTCTAGTAAAAGATTACTATTTAATAAACTTAAATATTGATCAACGCGCGTTGCGACAGCATTGATTGCACAACGATTAAATTTTCTTAAATCAAAAATTTGAGCATTATTTTTGAAAAAAGTTTGTAATGATTGATGATAAATCATTAATAATTCTGTGCCAATATTAACTTTACGGACTTGGAAAGCTAGTGTTTTAGCAATCTCATCAAAGGCGATTCCAGAAGTACCATGCATTACTAAAGGAACGTCTTTTAAAGCTTGGCTAACTTTTTTTAATAAAGTAAAATCAAGGATTGGTTTACCTTTATAAACGCCATGACTCGTGCCAAATGCGACTGCTAATCAATCAACTTTCGTTGCTTGATAGTATTTAATCACATCGTCGTATTCGGCAACAAGCGCAGCGCCACTGTTGAGATCATCTTCTTTACCACCAATAATTCCAACCTCACCCTCAACGATGACGGCGGGATGATGGGCTTTAGCATAAGCCATCACAATTTTGGTTTTGGCAATATTATTCGCTAGTGATAAATTACTGCCATCAAACATGACTGAATGAAAACCAGCATCAATCGCTTTTTTACAAAGAGTGACACTATGACTATGATCTAGATGAATCATAATCGGGACTTTAGCTTTTTTCGAAGCAGCGAGTGCCATCGGTACAAAATATTCAAAATCTATATATTTCAAAGCTCCTTCACTAATTTGACAAATTGCGGGAGCGTTATTTTTTTCTGCCCCTTCAATAACAGCTTTTAACATTTCAAAATTCATCACGTTAAAAGCAGCAATTGCACTATGTGAAGCTAGTGATTTTTTAATAAACGATGCGGTATCGATTTTTTCCATATTTCACCAACTTCCCTTTGTTCTTCGGTTTCCTAAAGCTAAATGCTAAAGGCAGAACAAATCAAAAGATGTAAATATAATCGACACTAATCATTACTTGATAATTGCCAGCTTCACTTAAAAAAGGAATGCTAACTAATAATGCATTAGCAATGATTGCCATTACTAATCAAAATCCAGCACCGATAAAAGTAGTTTTAATTAGTCAATCAGGTAAGTTATTTTTATATTGAATATGCCGATAAGCAATATAAAATCCTAATAATTGACATCCAATAATTGTAATAAAAATAATAATGTTGCTTGCATCAAAATGAGAAATATTAGTTTGGAAAAACATAAATAGCGGAATAAATAAAATAATTGATGCAACTAACATCGTATAAGTGAATCAGTTATTCGGAATCAGATGTTTCGAAATTTTCTTTTCAAACGCCTTCAACATATCGCATAGCTCCTTCTGATTTTTGCGCTAAATTAATATAGTTTTGAGCATCGATATTGTGAATTTTTAAATTATATTCTTTAGCATCTTTCAAAATTTCATCTTTATAAATTCGTAATTGGGGCGACAAGATTACTAAATCTGATTTTTCCATTTTCGTACGGTGATTACCGTAAGATGAGGAAGAGAAAGTATATTCTTTATCTTTACCTAAAAGTTTTGCCCCTTGAGCACAACTATGAGCAAACATCGCACTAGTTCCCGCGCCATAACATAAGATTAAGACATTGCGAATTCCAGCTATTTTTTGATTAGTTACTTTCGTAATAGTTTCCACAATGTGCGCTTTTTTATTAGTTCTATTTGCAATAATTTCTGCTTTACGATCGCGACGTTCTTGCATTAGAATGGCATGACGTTTTACACGCATTTCTTGGCGTTTTTCACGATTTAGTGCTAAATCATCTTTTAATAATAATAATTTAGTTGAAGTTGTTGCGTATCGAGGTGATTCTTTAGCGGAGAACAACATGGCGAGATGGTATTTTCAACGCGTTACAACATTGTAGTGTAGTGGTGCTTCAACGCCTAGTTCTTCCATTTTCTTAACTTCTTGACCACATAAAACTTTATCATAGACTAATAAGAATGGTAGTCAAAATACAGCATCAACTAATAAAAATACTGCAAACATAATAAAGCATCTTGGGTCTAGTGCTGTTCCTAAATAGAGGCCGATAACCGCAGGGGTTGATCACGGTACCGAAACGGACTGAGCGTTCATTCCTAAATTAATAACAAAGAATTTGAAGATACAAATATTCATAATTGGGATAATTAAGAACGGGATTAACATAATCGGATTTAAAATCATTGGTGCTCCAAATAATAATGGTTCATTAACTTGAAAGAATACCGGAATGATTGAAGCGATTCCAACTGCTTTTGCTTGTTTTGATTTAGCAAACAAAATAAACAATAATGGCACTACTAATGTCGCGCCGGTTCCTCCAATTGTTGAAGTGAAATCATATGACATTTGGTAAGTTAAAATATGTATCGCATGATGATGACCATTAATTAAAGCTTGATTGTCAGTTAGATTTTTAGTCATAAATGGTACTAGAAACGGACGTGTAACTGAAGGACCATGAATTCCACAAAATCAAATTAAGGCTGTCGCAAATGCAATTCCAATTAAAGCTGGATAACTATCAGATGAATGAATTAGTGGTTTAACTAATTGAAACAATCCTTGGGTGATTGTTTTTCCATCAGAAATTTGCATATAGCCAAAGCCAATTAATCAATATGGGATTAGTGCAAAAGCTAGGGGAATAATATCAGCAAATGATTGTGATACTCCTTGTGGTACTGCTTTTGGTAATCTAATTGTAATGTTTCAATAGAGTGTTCAATAGAAAATTCAGGGGAGAGTTAATCCAACGATAATTCCCATGATCATTCCTTGAGACGCTAAATAAGAAATATTTAGCGTTGTCCCAGCAACACCTTTATCATTATAGTTAATGACTCCTGCTAATAGAATAATTGCCATTGCTCCGGCAAACCCAGCAATAATCGTATTAATTTTACGATCATCTGGTAGACGAGTATTTAATTTTTTAGAAAATGCAACAGCAATCCCACTGGCAAACCAGATGGTCACAATTCCCATCGTAAAAGTATACATCGTACTTAAACATTCAGTTGTTTGAACGTTTCAATGTCAATTACTTTGAATTGCTGGTGGAATTCACATAATTAAACCAATTAAAGAAGAAAAGATAATAATTGGTAAGGTAACGTAGAATCCTTCCATCATTGAGCGTAAATAACGGTTTCCCGAAATTTTTTGTAAAACTGGTACTAAACGTTTGTTAATAAATTCCTCGACTGCTCCCATTTTCTTTTTTTGTGAAAGATTAGCTTGATTTGCGCTCAAAACTAACGCTTATAAAGTTCAATTAAAAAAGGTAGTAATTCTTTTAATAGTAAAGTTGTCATTAAATGATCTTGGCCATGGACCATCGTCATTGTTGGTTCTGAATAATTGCCTTTGGCTTCTTCAAATAATAAATCTGTTTGTTTAGAATGGGCTAGGGTAATTGATTTTTGCGCTTTCGCTAACAATTCCTCAATCTTATCAAAATTTCCGGCTTTCGAATTAATGAGTGCTTCTAGTAAATAAGAACGCGCCTCACCCGAATGACTTACTAATTCAAAGCCTTTAAAAGTCATGGTTTTTTTATCCATATCTAAATCCTCCTATTAGGATAATTTATTTTTTATCATAAAAATTATCAATAGCGATTTTTTGCTTGAACTACGCCATTAGTATATTTTCCTTTTTCTCAGCTAGTAATTTCTTGACTGAAAGGATTTTTTCCTAAAGGTAGTGTTTTGTTAATTAAGTTGTTAATTCGAATTATTAGTTTTTGGTTTTTGATCGTTGCTCGATATTTAGTTGTTAAGAAATTATCAATAATTTCTAATGCTAATCCAGTGCCAGTAATCCGACCACCAATTGCAATCACGTTGGCATCTAAGTTACGACGTGACTGAATTGCCGAATAGACATCGCGCACTAATGCACAACGAATCCCTTTAACTTTATTAGCAGCATTACTAATTCCAACGCCAGTACCACAAATTGCAATCCCTAAATCAGCTTGTTTATTAATAACTGTTTGGGCAATTTTGTAACCAAAAATCGGATAATGTGTTCGCACTTTATCAAATGTACCAACATCAATAACTTCATGGCCTAAACTTAGTAGGTGTTCTTTTATCGTATTTTTAAATTCCGTTACAATATGGTCGTTACCAATTACTATTCGCATAATGATAACTCCTTATCTAACATATCAGTTCGGACTAAATGACGACCACCCTCAAATTGAGCGCTTAAAAATCGATCAACGATTTTTAAGCCATAAGGAACGGCGACAACGTCACTGCCTAAAACTAATACTTTACTGTTGTTATGTAACTTAGTCATAAAAGCACTATGTTCATCACTGATTTGGGCAGCAACGATACCTGGAAATTTAGAGGCAATCATAAAAGATGCATTGCCAGTTTCGTCAATTAAAATCGCATCATCAACAATACCTTCAACTAATAAATTCATTCCTTCAACAACTCGATCAAAAAATTCAAGCGCAGTTGATTCAATAATTTTATGATTTTCTAATTTTAATCTAGTTTTAATTTCATCATATAAAAGTTTATTTTTTGAACGGTTATTTATAAAAAGTGTCAAAAAGTGTCCTCCTATTTTTTTACAATATAGTAGTTTTCTAAACATTTTATTTTTATTATTTAAATTCATTCAAAATTTTTAATAACTATTAAACATTAAATTTTTTACTTAACCTTTGTTTTGTTAATTAAACTTTCGTTTTTGTTATACGGACATATTTGATTTATTTAAAAATCATTCACAAAATCTTGATCAGTTATAAAACTGTTCTAAGAGTAATTTAATAAATTTATTTTGTCATATAATTTGTCATATAAATTTATTCAAAATATTAATAATGTGATGTTTATCACAAAAAAATAATAACACATTATTTTAATACTTTCACTATAAATATTATTATTATCAATTAATTAACAATTGTATTATAAAATTTGCACATAAAAAAAAGGGGAATTATTGCCCCTTTATTTCGGTATGGCACTGCGCTATTCTTGCTTATGCTACATTCACCGCAAAGATGTTTAACTTCTGTGTTCGATATGGTAACAGGTATTACTATCTCGCTATAAGCACCATACGTAAGCTATTTAGTATATATTAATATGATAACTAAATTAATTTAAAAAAGCAATATTTTATTATTAGTAATAATAAAATATTGCTTTTTTAGTGGTTATAAATGGGTTATTAAATAATAAAAAACCAGTTAATTATCTTTATTTTTATTATTTAATGTTACATCTTTTAGTTTTTAATAATTGCTACTTCATACAAAATCAATTGTATTAATGTTGATTTTAATGTTTGTATATTGGAATAGAAATTGCATACATTTATAATGAATATTATGATGCGGTGTAATTCGATCAATTTTATCATATGCAGTATCTCAAATATTAAAGTTATAATTATCAAAATTCTGATCTAAATTATTTATGCTATAGGAATCAGAAACTCCATTGATAGAATTGGTATCTATATCATCTGGTATACCTGAATATTTAGATCCATCACCAGACCATGATCAACATGTATTAAAGAAGCTATTTGTAATCGATGCTCTATAATCACTATGACTGCTAACACTCATAAAAGTATACATACAACAAGCCACACCCATTGGATCATATTCCTTTTGAGTAAATCAAGAATAACTAGCTCAATCAGACATATGGCCATTATTAGATGTTTCCACCTTAAATGAAAATGAATAACTGATGCTAATTGTTAAATGATATGTTGATGGATCTGGATTTTGGCCATTGTTATAAGGAGCAATTTTGAATAATTTATGCTTTATATTTTGTACAGTTTGATTTGAATAATTATTAATTAAATTAGATAAATTGAATGTTTTTTTAGTATGGTAATAATGATCTCCTGCCGGATTATTGAACTGACTCTCTTCAGTATAATGATCATCGCTATTAACATTTGGGTTTAAAGTTGCATTAGTATATGTTTTTGTATCTCCTGCTCCCAAGCTAAGAGATAATGATGAATTATCATCATTGTAATTGGAATTATTTTTTAATGGATTATTTAGTTTATGACTAACAGATGCACATAATAAACTAACTGGTTTTTGGTGAGCATAATGGGTTGTAAAGCTAACTGGAATTGATGAAGAAATACCAATAATAGAAGCAATATTAATAAAATATTTAAATTCCATGACTATCTTCTCCATCATAAAGCGGATCAAAAGTCATAAGGTTTTTTAGCGCTGTTGTATATCCAAAGTCATTATTCTTGGATTGATCTTTTGATAAATCATAATAATACCCAGTATGACTATAATGTAAATTATCATTATTATTGATAATAAAATGATTAAATTCTCCGTTGCTGTATTGTGCATATACATCTTTGATAACTCATAAACTTAAATTTGTATTATTAAAAGTAAAATCTTCTTTTACCATTACGATATTTACAAAATTATCAGCAGATTGATTGCTATCAATTAAAGCTAAATTAAGTTCATTTCCATGTCCGTTAATAGTGTTAATTCCTTCAATATAAAAATTATGATTATCACTACCGTTTTTCATTGTAAAACTTGTATGATTGAATCAATCAACAATATTAAGATCATCATAACCTTGAAATGATTGTCTAATTGTATTAATTGATTGCAACATTAAAGTATCAGTATGTTTTAATAATAAATTATCAATTGCATCGCCAGTAGTGAAAAGATCATTATAACGTGAATCGATATTAGCGATACGCGTATAATCATCAACGAATTTATTATTGTTAGATGGTGATGGTGTTGGTCGTGGATGAGTATTGTCTGATAAAACGTCTTTATTTAAAGCAATTGCTTCATCAAAATATTTATCTAACTCAGGAAATTTTTTCATTAGATATAAATATGGATTAACTGCATTAACTCAAGGCATAAAATCAATATATTTATCTAAATCAGTTGCATTATTAAGTCCTTTTGGAAATCATTGAGCAACATTATCGGCTGATCCGGTTGTCGGATCTTTGTGATAATCATTAATAAATGTTTCAGAATTAGATAATATTTTACCTATATCACCGCTAAAGCTATCTATATTAATTCCGTCAACAGGCAAAATATTTTCAGCTTCTCCAGGAAATGTTTGGTATTGTAAATTAATAGAATTATGACCTTTATGTGATTGATGCAATTCATTAACTGCCAATTTTAAATCATTTAAACCATAATGAGCTGATAGTTTTGTTTTTATTGAAGTTCGTGTATTTTGATCACTGCATTTAATTTGTAAATTAAATAAAACTTGTCTAGTTGCAGTTTCATGAAATATTAATCGGTCGGAATATCTTTTAATAAATGAACTTCAAGCTTTTGGATCTTTTTGATTTTGACTTTGACAATAATTTATTATATTTTGGGCAATTGGACTAATAGAAGCATCATCTTCTAAAAAGACTTCATCTACTGTTGTTGAATATGAGAATATAGCAGATATTGTTTTACTATCAGTTTGTGTGCTATTAAAAAAATTAACAGCAGCCGATCCTCCTAATTTTTTAAAACCAAATTTTAAAGATGTATTAACTCCTAAATTTTTAATTAATGACGAAGTATCATTAATGCTATTAAATGTTAATGCTGTACTTTTTGTACGAATGCTAACTTTTGATAAATCATCACTTTTAAAAATTGAATGAATTGAATCAATACCATTAGTTACATCATAACCTGTTCCTAAAGCATTATAGGGTGCATCATTTACCCCGAGGTTTGCATTTAAAGTTTGAATTTGATGCAAATATGTTTTATAAGATATAGTGCTTGATAAAGCACTATTATATTCAGAGTTAGTATGATTTGTATGCAGACTATTATTTGTTGGGTTAGCTATAGTATGGTTGTTGTGAGCGACCATAGTGACACTACCCGAACAAATTAATGGACTTGATATTAATATTGTTTTTAATAAATTACGATACATTTGATAACAACTCCTTTTTTCATTTTTTTTAATTGAATTTTAAATATGGTAAATTACTATACAGTGTAATTTTATCATAAAATAATGTTATTATTTATAATAAAGAGGTGTAATAATGAAATTGATTAAAAAACATAAAATAAAAAATATCATTGGATTATCTTCAATGGCGCTGTTAATTTTGTGTTCAACAGCTTGTGGTAGTAGTAAAAATACTACTACTTGAATACCAACAACTGCTGCTAATACGGATAATATTTTAATTAATTACAGTGATGAAAATAGTGTTATGAATACTCTTAATGATTATTGTCACCACCAATTAAAATCTTGATTCGGGATCGAAGTGGCTAATAAAAATCCTCGTCTTTTTGCAAACGCTAATGCAAAAAATTTAGGAAATATGAATTTTTTCAGAGTTAATAGTGCAATGCGCCAACAATATCATTTAAATTCAAGTGTTAAATATTGGGTAGATTGATCCAAATGAACAATATTCAAATCTCCTTTAAAAATGAAAATTAAAGATGCTTATTTTAAAAATGATGGATCCTCTGATGGTTGAGAATGACAAATGGTCGATTTTAAAAAATTAAATATTAATCATCCAAATGATATTAAAGTATATGAAAAATCAATTATCCATCAAGAAATAGTTCAAAAAATGCATGAATTTCAAAATGCTTTATCAGATTTTGAAAATCAATGTCATAACGAAGTGGCTATTCAATACAATTACACAATTACAAATGATTCTACTCATAATCCTTCATATAATCCTGGCGATGGTCCTGAAATACAAGAATTTGTTATTATTAGTAACGTAATTAATTTTGATAATCCTTATTATAACGGATTTGACTATATTGCCCAATATAATTATCTAAGAACAAAAAATTATTATTTATTGAATAACGTAGTATCTACTGACATTAATAGTTATGCGCTAGAAACCAATGATAAAGATCGCTATAAAAACTTAATGCAAAGCTTTTTAAACGAGTTTGACCCGGTGAATTTTCATAACATTAAAGATTATGTTGATTTAGAAATTAAAGATACTAATTCTGCAGATTTATCAAAAATATATAATATTAATTATCATAATCCAGATATAAAATATATTATTACTTTAACAGATAAAGTTATCTACAATAAAAAATATACTCGTGATAATGAGAAAGAATGAAATGTTAAGACATTATTAATGAGATTCCGACCGTTGTATGGATGAAAAAGTGATTTTATTAAATATAATAATGTCAATAATTTTCAAAATGATAATTTATTTAAAAGTGTTGCCAATCTAGACAATATCATAATTTCAGACTGGTATTCTATAATGTCTGTAAACAGAGTGTTTCGAGATTTAGCAAAACACAGTATTTTTTTAGTTCAACAAGGTCAAGGAATTGGTTGGGCTCATGACAAAAACAATAAAAACTTATACAGTAATGACCACGCCATTAGTTGAAGTGAACAATTATTATTCAGTTTATGTGGTAAAAACAATGATTTTCAAAAAAAAACTATCACTCAAGTAAACCGTTTTCATATGACAAAACCTTGATAGTTAATTTTTAATAAACAAAAAAAACTATATAGCTTTGAAGCTAGATAGTTTTTTATTTATAATAATTAGTTTTTATTGATTGATCCAAATGTTTTTAAGTAATTTACAACAGTACTTTTCATTTCTTCAATCGCGGCCAACTGGGCGCTACGGATATCAAAAACATTGGGATTATGTTCGAAAAATGTTTCTAAACTTTTCGTATATGTAATTAATAAATCAGTTTCGACATTGACTTTAGCAACTCCAAGTTTGATTGCTTTATTAATTTTTGCAAAATCAATTCCCGAAGCACCATGCATCACAATTGGGCAATCAGTTAAGTTGCGTGTTTCTTCTAAAATCTCAAAATTTAATTGTGGTTCTGTCTGATAACGTCCATATTGCGAACCAAAAGCAACTGCTAGCATGTCAACTTTTGTTTTATTAACAAACTCTTTTACTTTTTGAGGATTCGCATAGAAGCGTTCTTTATCAGTAAATTTATCGTTGTCAGAAACTGAAAATATGCCAATTTCACCTTCAACAATAACTTTGTGCTTATGTGCATAAGCAACAATTTCAGCTGTTTCAATTAAATTTCTTTCAATTTTATGATGACTACCGTCAAACATAACTGATGTAAAGCCATAACTTATGGCTTTCTTAATGATTGCAAAATTAGTGCCATTATCTAGCTGTAATGCGACATCTACTTTTGCGTTTTGAGCGGCCCTAATCGCCATTGGTACAAAGTATTCAAAATCAATATATTTAGTAATTGAGCGTTCGCTAATTTGACAAATAATTGGTGACTTCGTATGTTCGGCTGCATCGATAACCGCTTTTAAAGTTTCATAATTGATGATATTAAAAGCACCGATTGCGTATTTGTTTTGTTGGGCTTTTTTAATCATTTTTAAAGGACTGACTAATGCCATTATTAACACCTCTTAATTTATAATTTACTACTACATTATAACATTAATAATTAAAATTAATAACCAATTTAGTAATGATTTAATTTTAATTATTATTGATTTAAATATTTATATATCTGATTAAAATAAAATTTTGATAATTGGGGAAATTTATTTAATAATTTAATAGATATACCTATATTATATAGGTTTATTCAAACAAATTAATCACGATCTAAAAAAATTCCTAATTTCTTAAAAAAACCCTTTACTAAAATACTAAATATTTAATAATTCTGATCTTACTTCTAGTTAATTAAAGCATATATTTTGCATTTTAATTAACTAGATGTCAAATAATTGATTAAGTAATTTAATTACAACAACGTTAATTTTTAAATCCTTAATTTATCTTTTAATTTTAAATAAAAATAATTTTTATTATCTAATATCATTTATAAAGTATTATCTAAAAAAAGACATTTATTTACAGACGATAATAAATACTTTATAATTATACTTATAACAGAACCAATACTTTATGATCATAAATTTTAAAAAATATATTAAACTTTAGGTGATTTAAGTGAAAAAAAACTATAAAAACCGTAAAATAATGAAAAAAAGTAAATTAATAGTTTTGAGTTTATTAACTATTCCAATATTTAGTTTGGTTAGTTGTCATAAAACAACTCATTACCCTCATGTTGTTAAATGACAAGAACTTAGTGAAGCTGATAGTCCATGAACAAGGTTTAGACAATTAGCAGAAACAAACACAGCAACCGCTTTAAAGCAGACTTTAACTAACGATCAATTATTTGATTATAAATGACATTTGGATGATATAGTAGCGTTCCAAAATCCAGAAGCACCTTTTATTATTGACAATATTAATTGATCAGTTTCTGCATACCTAGTAATTAAAGGCGCTAATGCGAACGATCCGCGCCCTGTTTATTTTATCATTAATTATCTTAATAATGTTTATAATAAACACAATTGAAATTCTTCAAGTTATATCAAAAAATATAATGATAATTGAACAGAGTTTAAAGCGATAACACAAAAACTTTATCCTGCTCAAATTTTAACGGAAGCACGTAAACACAATAAAGCAACTAGTTGAGCTGATAGTGATAAAGCAACTTGAGATATTTATGGTTCTAACGGCGCTAGTGATCCTTATAAAGGAATGCAAGGTAATATAAAATTTGATGAAACGCATCATAGTGTCAGTGGCGTTATCTCAATTGATGGTTTTAAAAATGGTGATGCAAAACCAATTGCAATTGAAATGACGAAACAATTTAATCAGAAATATCAAAGTAGTGATTGAACATTTAATGATATATCACAAATGCAATCACGCGCATCTTTTCAAGCTGCTTGTCAATACGCAATTACTAATCAATATTCAAATCATTTTCTAAAGCATCATAGTTTTATTAAATCTACTTTAATAAAAAGTCATCAAGCAGATCCTAATCGCCCTTTTACAATTGACAAAAATTTAACTGCTTCATATAGTAAATGAAAAAATGCTTGATTAGTCGCTACTTATGTTGACTTTTTTGACATCGGAACAGGCACAGCGCGTAGTGTGCCAATCCATAACTTATTAATGCTAACAACTAAAAATGGTCCAATAGGACCTGCGTATCAAGATAATGGGTGAGAATTTGATTAACCAGCAACTTGATTAATTAAAAAAATCACTATCTTAAAATAATCTCGTTGAAAATAAAAACTAAGCGTCTTAAATGCGCTTAGTTTTTTTAATATTATTATTAAAATTACTTATGTTATGTAGTTGATTGGACATGGAAAATATTAATCATTGTTTGTTCGAAAGGACCATCACCCCATACTTTAGAATCGCTAAATCCATAGTTAGCTTTTGAGAGGCGGGCAAATGCTGTTTTATCTTCACTTTGATTTTTGACACTATGGAAACCATCAGTAATTAATGGATTAGTTTTAATATGGTAAGTTGTTCCAACTCCCAAATTATTACTACTACTGCTTCCAATAGCGGTTAGTGAAATAACGCCAGTTGTTGTATCAACTGAATCAACACTTAGAGATGTTAGTGTTAATGTTGGTGACCCACCTGGTAAAAATCCAAACCTACCCATTCAAGTTTGTTTAAATGTATGCGCCCCTTCACTAGTATCACTTGGATTATTCATTCCTAAAAAAGCATTTAATTCAGTTTTGATTTCATCCGATGTGACTGCATTAGTAATAACTGTGTTATTGAATGATTTAGCAGTCATTGTACTTGCGTTTGGTCCTGTTGTTGTTGTTGAATTAGTTGAAAAATTAGTTGAAATATTAACAACCGCTTCATTACTAGTGCTATCGCTACCAGTCATTGTAAATGTATAATCAGTCGAAATAGCAAATCCTCCACCAGCACCAGCTTGTAAATTAGTTAGTCATTGTGTTTGACCAGTTGGTGAGTCAAGATGACTTTTAGCACTAATTTTATTAATGCTAAATTTACTAACACCTTGATAATTTAAAGTGTTAGCTTGTGTATTGGCACCAAAAATTTTTACTAATTGGGTTTGATCAGTTTTAATCGTATTAAAAAATTTTGATACGTTATAACTAGCGCCATCATCATAATCATTTCAATTACCACTAACATAATTTTTATGTTCTCAAGCATTGAAAACAGCTTTACTATTGTTATATACTTGGCCGATCGGATCACCCTTTTTACCTTTCATCATCACTAAAGCGACAGTATTTTTTGCATCATAAGAAAACGCTTCTTCAAATGCTGCCGAAGTATCTTGAGCAAGTTTAGGTACTTGTGGGTTTGTAACATCTATCATTGCAACTAGTTTTTGACTAATAGTAGTTGGGTCTAAAATGGCACTACCTCAATAATCGGTCGCCCCAAAAGCTTTATATTTATCACTAGTAATTATAGCTTTACCATCGTTATTAGCAGCTTTGGCAAAGTCGTTAAAAACACCACCGCCTCCGCCTTTGTGACCGCTACCACAACTAGCTAAACTCAATGAAATCGAACCAGTACCAAACATTATCCCAGCAGCAATTATTGATTTTAGAATTTTTTTCATTTTATCTCCTTATTATTTTTAATTTTTTAGTTGTATATATTTATATATATATAATATAATAAATTTTATTATTATGCACACAAAATATTAATAATTAAAATTTATTTTATACTTTAAATATTAGTTACTTACATCTTTTAAGTTGTTGTAGATATTAATGTTAAACGAAAAATATTTAACATCGTCTCTTGTAAATAATTGTCTCCTCATGTTTCGGCACTATCAAAATGATAATTAATTTTTGAAAAACGCGCATATGTAGTTTCAACTTTATTTGGACTCAACGCACTATGAAATCCATTAGTAATTAATTTATCAGTTTTAATGTTGTAAGTAATCTCTCCTAAATTATTACTATTAATACCACTACCAGTAGCAATTAATCAAATAGTGCCATCTGGTTCAATTTGATTAATTTTTAATGAAGACAATGTTACTGTTTTAGTATTTGTCTCAGTTTGATCACGATATACTTTAAACTTATCTAATCATGTTTTTTTAAAATTATTTGGCTCATCATAAGGATTATTACTATTTAAGAAACTATTTAATTCTGCTTTAATTTGATCTGGTGTGGCCCCGCTAGTAATTTGTGTATCGTTAAATGAACTAGCAACAAGCGCATCCACTTTAGGTGCTATTGGTGCATCGGCATTAATTGAGAAATGGGTTGTAACATTAATCACTTTTTCATTATTAGTGCCATCAATTCCAATCAGTATTATTGTATAGTCGCTATCAATTGCTAATCCGTTTTTCACAATATTACTTATTATGAAATTGGTTTTTGTTTTTGAATATCTTAAATAACTTTTAGCACTAATTTTATTAAGGCTAAATTTAGTAATGCCAGAATAGTTTAAACTATCACTTTTATGATTACTACTAAAAAGTGCCATTAGTGAATTTTGATTTGTTTTTAAATTATCAAAAAATTGACTAACATTATAATTAGGGGCATTGTCATAATCACTTCAATTTGACGCCACATATGCTTGATGATTTCAACTATTAAAGATTACTCTACTACTATGTAATAGTTGTTGATAAGTACTGCCTTTTTGACCTTTAATCATAACTAATGTAATTGTATTTTGACCATCATAATTAAATAATTGTTCAAATGAAGCATTAACATCTTGGTTTAAAAAATTAGTTGGTAAATCGACAATGCCAGATAATTTAATATTAATTTTTTCTGGATCTAAAATCGCACTACCTCAATAATGATTTACACCAAAACTTTTATATTTATCACTAGTAACAACTGCTAACCCATCACTATTTGCAGTTTTGGAAAATTGCTGAAAAGAAAGTGGTTTTTGTTGATAGTGTTTACTACAACTAGTAGCAAATCCTAGAACAATCATATTTGTACTAAGAGCAACCATAGTAGCCATAAATGATTTTCATGTTTTTTTCATTCTGACTCCTTTATTTATTTTTTCAAATAATTTTTAATCACAACATACTATATAAATCATTATAACACATTCAAAATTACCTTTTTTTCAAATAAATTATAATGATATAATTATTATATATACAGTAATTATTATTTAATATGGTGGTTTGAAAAATGTTTAAAAAAATTAAATTATTTTCTTATAATATAATAATGATTAGTTTATTATTGACTAGTATTGTATCACTAAATAGTTGCGCCCCAAAGAAACCAAAAATAATAACTATTCCAATTATTAAGCTGACAGATTCTATGCCAATTTTTAATGGGTTTTTGCAAGATGCTCAAAAAGATGTAACCAATATATTAGCAACTAAATTTGCTAAATTTAAGTTTGATCCTACGCAGGATTATTATGGTTATTTTGATATTAATAATCATAATAATCTAAATAAATTAATTACTAAAATTAAAACCATTAGTAATTTAACAAATAATAGTTTAAAACAAGATTTTAAATTTAGTTTTTTAGCAGTTGATCCTAATTATCAAGATAGTATCATAATGATCGCGGCTCAATTACATAAAGGCGATACATCTAATATTAATCATATTTTAGATAATGCTGTTGTTATATATAATACATGATCAAAAGATTCACCTAATAATATCTATCATAGTAACAGATGATCAATCACTAATACTGATCCTAATTTATTTCAAATTAAAACTAGTATTAAAAACTTGATTACACAATTAGATAAGGATAGCTTTGCAGAAGTAAAGTTACCATCCAATCATATATGTCCTGCTAATACTGCTCCACAATGATGAAATTTTTATTATAGAAATGCCAATGTTTTTTCTAATCAAGCCACTGAACAACCATTTCGTTTTACGATTAATCCCAACAAATTAATTTTAATCGGTAATTACAGTATTTCAATTACTGCAAAAAATGCCGGTACTAATACTAATGTCGTTAAATATAATATTGCTTTTAATGCCAAGCAATCTAAGTTGATAACTCCTTTTAATATGAAAAACCCTCAAAACGCAACTATCACTGAAACTAACGCTGTACCAGCTACACAACAAGTAAAAGATATTCAGACATTTTTAAATATTGTTTCACCCAATAAAGAAGATGAAGGTTTAACTTATTTAAAGGTTTGAGAGTTTTGAAGAAGATTTAGTAATGATTATTTTAATAAGAGTGATTGAAATATGACGCCAAGTAAAGATATTAGCGCTGCTACTGACACGATTATTAAATTTGATGTTCATTTCCAAGATGTCCCTGGTAATTTACAAATTTTTAAAGCTGATTTAAGTCATGGTTTTGGAACGTATAAAAATCACGCTTATTCAAATTATATTGGGCAACCAACTTTTGATACTCTTGAAAATAATTCATATAATGCAGCAACACCAAGCATCCCATTTACTGGTATTAATTTACGCAATGCTCTAATTAACATATTTAATATTTATGGTTATCCGGCTCCTGGTACTAATAATTACTAATACGATTCCTTATAATAACATTAACTACTTTTAACAAACGAAAAATGAATTACAATTAAGTAATTCATTTTTTTAATGATTATTTAAAATTTATTTAATTCAACCGCGCGTTCTTTGAACAGCGTCACGTCAACCTTCGATTTTAGTTGCTACCAGTTCTTTGTCCATTTTTGGTAAAAAGACTCTATCGACTTCTGCAATTTGTTTAATCTCTTCAACTGATTTTCAAAAACCAGTTGCTAGGCCTGCCATATACGCAGCACCCATTGCAGTTGTTTCGATATTAACTGGACGAACTAATTCTTTATCTAGAATTGAAGCTTGAAATTGCATTAAGTAGTTAGAATTAGTTGCACCGCCATCAACTTTAATTGTTTTGATTTCGGCTTCAATATCTTCTTCCATTGTTGAAATTAGATCATAAGATTGGTAAGCAATTGCTTCTAGCGTTGCTTTAACTAAATGTTCACGCTTAGTTCCTCGTTCTAACCCAAAGATTGCTCCTCGTGAAGTTGTGTCTCAATATGGAGCACCTAGCCCAACAAGTGATGGCACAAAATAAATTTTTTGAGAATCTTCTTTAACGAATGAAGTTAATAAGTCACATTCTTTAGCGTTGTAAATAATTTTTAAACCGTCGCGTAATCATTGGATCGCAGCACCAGCTACAAAAACTGATCCCTCAATTGCATACACGATTTCTTCGTCGCCAATTTTTCAAGCAATAGTTGTTAATAAATTATTTTTTGAATACATTAATTTATTTCCAGTATTAACTAATGTGAAGTTTCCAGTTCCATACGTATTTTTAACATCACCATAGTTAAGTGCCATTTGTCCAAATAAAGCTGATTGTTGATCGCCAATAACGCCTGTTATCGGAACGATCCCTTTAGCATTTTTAGAAAAAACTAATGGATTAACATCACCGTATTTAGTTGATGATGCTTTAACTTCTGGTAAAATTTCTTCAGGAATATTTAATAATTTAAGAATTTCTTTATCTCATTTTCCTTCTTTAATATTAAATAGTAATGTTCTTGATGCATTTGAATAATCAGTTGCATGAACTTTTCCATCAGTTAATTTTCAAATTAACCATGTATCCATTGTTCCTGCTAATAGCGTATTATTCATTAATGATTTTTTAGCAGATGGGACGTTATCTAAAATTCATTTAATTTTTGTTCCTGAAAAATAAGGATTAATAACTAATCCTGTTTTTTCTTTGAACATATTTTGATAACCTTCTTTAATTAATTCTTCGCAATATTTTCTAGTACGTGTATCTTGTCAAACAATTGCGTTATAAACTGGTAGGCCAGTTTTTTTATCTCATAGGACAATTGTTTCTCGTTGATTCGTAATTCCAATCGCTTCAATATCAGTTGATTTAATATGAGCATTTTTTTTCGCTTCTTTGATCGTCGCTTTTTGCGCTCCTCAAATTTCATTAGCATCATGCTCAACTCATCCAGATTCGGGAAATATTTGTGTAAATTCTTTTTGTGAAGACGCGACTACTTGCCCTTTTTTATTAATAATTAGCGTACGTAGTGAAGTAGTTCCTTCATCAATTGTCATTATAAATTTTTCTTTATTATTGTTGATTGGTTGTTCCATAACTTTCCTTTCTTAATTACTTTTTAATGTTAATTCAACGTTGTTGTTTTTTAATAATTGAATCACTTCTAGAGCGATTGCTGGAGATGAACTTAATCCGGGTGATTGAATTCCGGCTAAGTTAATAAATTCTGGATTGTTACCGTATGCAATATGGAAATCATTAGTATCGGTAAAGATTGGTCGCGATCCTGAAAAGACTCTTTCAGTGCGGCTGATGTCTAAAGTGGGTATAATTTTAGTCCCGATTTTAGCAATTAAACCAAATTTCTCTGGTGTCACTAAAGCGATATCTTCAATACTCACGCCATCTTCGGCAGTTGGACCAACTAAAGTTCGTCCATCTGGCATTGGAGCAACAATTACTCCTTTTCCATATATTGAGGGAATTTTAAATAAAATATTATTAACTTTTTTAGTTTGTTCTTTTGAGAGTACGCGATATTCACCACGTCTAGTACTTAATTTGAATGAACCTTCATTGGCCATTTCAGAAATTATATTAGCATAGTGTCCTGATGCATTAATAATATTTTTAGCAATAACTTGATAATCGTTATTAACTTCAATAATATATTTACCATCTTTTCTAGTGATATTAGTTACTCTGGCAGCTGTTGTGATGTCAGAACAACACTCAATGCTACGAGCGATTTCTCTTGTGGCAATTACTGGATCGATTACTAATGATGATGTACATAAAAGTGCTTTAGTCACATTTTTATTAATATTTGGTTCCATCATTAAGATTTGGTCTCGATCAATAATTGCTAGGTGAGCGGGATCTAATAGATTATCAATACCGCGATCGTATAATTTTTCGATTTCACCTTCTTCATCTTTACCAAAAGCAAGCACTAGTGAACTGAGATTCAGTCGTGGAATTTTGGGAAATCTAGTTAATATTTCGGTTTTTCATAAATTAGTTCCAATTACGTTTAACTTCGCTTCGACAGGGCGTTCAGTGTCAAATCCGCCATGGAGAACTCCTGAATTTCCATGCGTTGTTTCATCAGCTAAATAATTATTTTTTTCTAACTGTAAAATCTTTAAATCGTATTTGTGTAAATAATAGTTAGTCATTGTACCAACGATGCCCCCACCGATTATTACAATATCATATTCTTTTTTATGCATCAATTATGTTAGAGGAAGAATAATCCAACAGTGATCCCTGCCATAATTGGGGCAACAACAGGAACGATTGCGTATTTTCAATTTGAAGAAACAAGTGAACCGTTAGCAACTTTTAAAACGGGTACACTTTTATACATAATTTTATGTACAATTCTTGGTGCTAAATCTCGGAATGGATTAATAGCGTAACCAGTTGTTCCACCAAGTGATAGTCCAATTGCGAACACTGTAAATCCAATTGCTAATGGAGCGCTACTGAATCACCCTCCTGCGATTCCAAAATAAGCCATTGCAACAAGAATAATTGTTCCAACATATTCTGAAAAGAAATTTGTAAATCATGCTTTTTGATGTGTAGGACCAGTTGAGTGCATTCCTAATACAGTTGCTGGCGCCTCTTCTTTAATATGTTGTCAGTAGAATATATTGATAACTACTTGTCCAACTAGAGCTCCGGCAAATTGCGAACCAATGAATACTCCAGCTTGGACCGAAGTGATCTGTCCACCGACTCATTTACCAATTGTGACAGCGGGATTAATGTGTCCACCAGTGCCTCAAATATTGGCGATTGATACACCGACAAAAACTGCAAATGCTCAACCAAAAGTGACGACAATTCAACCACCTTTAGAACCGATTGTTTTCTTAAAATTTACATTGGCTACAACTCCATTACCTAGTAGAATCAAGGCCATTGTACCAAGAAATTCTCCTAGAAATATATGTAGCATTGTTATATGTAACATTTTTTCTTTTTCTCCTTTATGTTATAGTATTTTAATTTAGTATTTATTTTAATTTAGTATTTTTTATTTCAATTTATTTTTTAGTTGGGTATTTTAATTTTAAAGCGAATCTTATTTTCTTTGAACTTTAAAATTAAATTTACTATAACACATTGTAAAAGTCTTTGCAATTGATTTGATAATTTTTAATTTATAATTTTAGAAGAATTTTTATCTATATATAATTGGTTTTTTAGCGATTATAACGCCATTAATTTAAATTATTATTTTTAACTAAATTAAGCAATATAATTTTAAAATTTTTATTTTATTTTATTTTTGGAAAATTTTTGGAAAGTAAAAATATGCATAAATCTTTTTATTTTAGTGAAAAACTCTTTTTTATGAATAAAAAATGATTTTATCTAAAATAATAATTAGCAATATTAAGTATTACTTTTTTTCAATGAAGATTAATATTTAATTGAAAAACTTCCTTCAAAATGTTGTTTTTAAAATTTTTTTAGATACTAAAAAATGCTAATAATCATAGGTTAAATTTGTATATAAAAATGTAAAATCTTTTTTTAAAAAAAAATTTTCATATTTTACAATTTTTTTATTTTTATAATATTTAAAATCAACTATTTTTACAAATTTATATTGATTGATTAAACTATAAATTAATTACTAATAATAATTAATAAGTATCTTTTTTTTACTAAATAATCTAGTAATTATTAGTTTAATTAATATAAAAATTAAACTGTTTGAACAAAATTAAAAAGCTGAATTACATTTATTATTTAAAAGTCTTTTTTTAAAAAAAAGTTATGACAATATTACTCAATAAAAGAATCTTAATTACGAAAAACAAAAGATCTATTACTTAATTTAGTAATAGATCTTTTGTTAATAATTTTCATAATTTTTAATTTATTTATTTTCCATTATTGAGCATGAGCATAAACTATATATGGAGTTCCGGTAATCAGTTCTATTGATACATGAATCCCTCAACCTTCATCAGTATTAGATCATGTTATTTCTCATTCGGCCATCAATAAAGCTGCTATTGTAATTACAATAGGCGCTGCTGGGCCAGTATCTAATGCAATACATAATAATCCAGCAACAGCAGCTATACCATCACCACTCGCAATTGCACGATTCATTTTACTTCCTAGTGCTTCATTAATTCAAACATCAATCCCATATCAATGTCATTTATGTCCATTACGACCATCTTTTAAATTTAATAAATTTGATTTTTGATCATTTTTAAAATTATAAATTGTATTTAAATCATTTGATAATAACTTAGTAGAAAATTTATGATTTTTTAAAAACGTTTTTTTCATTTGGCTTATTTCTTGTTTGGCATGTGTCACAGCATTATTGCTATTACTAATCATTGCCGCATTTTGAGTAGTGCTACCAGATAAAGTAGCCAATACTAAAATTGCTGTTTGTAACATTTTATTCTCCTTAAATATTTTTTAATTTTTGGTAAGATTAAATAAATGGTGTATTATATATAGTGTATGTTTAACGTTTACAACTGTTTAAGACGCTTTAATATAAACCGCCTTACTTATTATATGTTGATAAATAGCATAAATTCCTTTATAAAAGTTGTACAATGTTAATACCAAGTGAAAAAATAGTGTAGCATAACTTTGATTTATTGATATATTTTGTATATCAATTTTTTTCATATTCTAAAAACTTATATTAAGGAGTATTTATGAAAAATTGAAAAGATCGCCAAAATTTAGTTTCTGCAACTGTATTGAATATTGTCTTAAGTGTGATAGCTTTAATGTATATTGTCATTAATTTACACGATTCATATACAAAAGAACATAGTAGTTTATTTTGAACTTGGTCTTTACCAGTAATGACTACTGTCATAGCAATATCATCAAACATTTTAATATTTATATTTTTAATATATAAAACAAAACGACTTTTTAATATTGATACTAAAATATTTAAAAATCAATTAAAATATATATTATTATTATCATTAATTATTATTACTTTAGGAACTGTGGGATTAGTTATGGCAATTTTGTGTTATAAAAAAGAACACCAATTACTATTAAAGTCGCATTTATAAAAATCATTATTTAAAAAATAACTTATAAAATTAATCAACTATTTAATTTAAAAACACCCTAATTAATAATTGGGGTGTTTTTAATTAATCTACTAAAATATTCCTAATTATCATAACTTTAATCACTATTTAGAAATATTAATTTCTATTATAAAATAAAAATTACTTGTATTTTATAAGAAAAAGTTTTAAGATAATATTTAATTGATTAAACTAATAAAATAATTAGAAAAGAGGTTAAAAATTCTATAAAAAATAAAACAGTTATAATTTAAAAACTATTAATTATCACAATAAAGAAAAAAGAGGGATTAAAATGTCAGATATTAATTTAAGAAAAATAAATACTGAAAATATTAATAATACAACTAAAAATATTGATCAATTATCAACTTTAGAAATGGTTGATTTAATTAATCAAGAAGATCATAAACCAGCTTTAGCTATTGCTAAAGTATTGCCGGCGATTGCTCAAGTAATTGATGTTGCAGTTAATATTTTGAAAAATGATGGACGCATCGTTTATATTGGCGCTGGAACTAGTGGTCGAGTTGGTGTGATGGATGCTAGTGAAATGGAACCAACTTACAATATTAGTGCTGATCGCGTGATTGGTGTTATGGCTGGCGGAGTTGAAGCTTTGTATAAATCATTAGAAGCAGTTGAAGATGACCCAGAAGTCGCAATTAAAGATTTAGAAAAAATTAACTTTAATCAAAGAGACCTTTTAATTGGGGTAGCTGCTAGTGGTCGCACGCCTTATGTTGTAAGCGCTCTTAAATATGCTAATAATCTTAATGCCAAAACTGTTGGTTTAGCCAACAGTTTGGATAGTGAAATTGGTGAAATTGCTAATTACAAAATTGAAGTCCCAGTTGGTGGCGAAGTTGTGACTGGTTCAACTAGAATGAAAGCTGGAACAACCCAAAAGATGATTCTCAATATGATATCAACTGGTTCGATGATTAAAATTGGTAAAGTTTATCATAATTTAATGGTTGATATTAAAATTGGTAATTTAAAATTACGCTCACGTGCTCACAAAATAATTAAAGAAATTACCCAAGCAGATTTGGAAGTTATTGAAAAAACTTTAATTAATAGTGATGATAATGTCAAAGTTGCAATCGTGATGATTCTTAAGCAAGTTGACAAAATTAAAGCTAATCAATTAATATTAGCAGCTCAGGGAATGTTGCGTGAAATTATTTAATTTTGTTTAATAAAACTCAAAAATCATTAATAAAAATAAAAAAATAATCATTAATAATAATGGTTATTTTTTATATAATATGCGAAGTCTCTTAAAATATATAATTATTTTAATTTATAAAAGTTGTAATTTTATTAATAGCAGCTAATCGTTTAATATTAAAAATGAAGTATAATTATATATATATAAGATATAAGAAGGAGTGCAAATAATGAAAAAGTTATCAATTAAAATTTTATCATCAATGATAGCTATTAGCTCAATTGCATCTTTAAGTGGTAGTTTAGTTGCTTGTCATAAAAACTCAACTCCAGAAAAAAATACTTGAGATGATTTTAAAGCATTGGCAAAACAAGAAACCGCACCAAGCTTAAAAGCAATTATTAATCATAATGATTTAAATCTTTATCATTGAAAAACTAATGATATTGCTATTTTTAGCGCAGGGGGGGTAATCACTCCTTCTGAGAAGGCAGAAACACTTAGTGCAACAATCATCATTGCAAATCCTAGTGCTCCAGATTTAAAATGACCAATTAATTTAAAAATTTCTTATAATAAAGGTGAAGTTTATACTATTAATAATTGATCTTGGTCCCAAGATCATAGTATTAATAGTTGAGACTCATTTAAAAATAAAGCTATGGGTCAATCAGCAAGTGATTTATTAGCACTAATTAAACCATGAAATGACACAAAAAAATATCTCTGAACTTATGGAGTGCAATCACAAATTACTTGATCTAAAACTGATCAAGCTGAATTTGATACTTTTGGTAATTTAACAACTCAAGATAAATATTTGGGAATGCAGGGTAAACCAAAAGTTGATAATATAAAGGAACATACTATAACAGCAATCATTTCTAAAAAAGGTAAAAATGGGGCTTATGATTCTGATCCGATAAAAGCAACTGCAACTTATACTATTGATCGCGCTTATCAAAATAGTGATTGAGTTTTTTCTAAAGATATTCAATTACAATCACTTGCAATGATTCAAAAAAATTATAATGATGAAATCGCGCTTATTAAAGCTAATTTTGATAATTTTGGCAAAAATAATTGAGTTACTTATAGCGTTAATCCCACAAACAACCAAAACCAAAGAGCAATTCAGCATTCAATTCTTTTTGATGAGTCTCTAAATGATGCTGGTTATGATTATCATAGCGATAATGCTTTTGATGAATCATTTAATTTTAGTAATATAGCAAATGGTTTACAATCAAAAATAATTATTAATTTTCAATATAAAAATGCAATTCACCAATTATCATTGTATTTTGATTATACGTTTTTTAATAAAGAAGATATTAATGATGGTTTAAGCACTTTTAATTATACTTGATCAGGAATAGTTGACTAACTATTAATACTAACTTAATTACAAGGAGAAAATCTCATGAATCAAAAAACACAAAAATTACCGAAAGATAATCACAAAATTAATTTTAAAGAATATCGCATCTTAGCAACAGCCGGTGATATTGAAATGATGAAAAAAAACTTAAAACCACATATTTGGGAAAACATTCCTTTCATTGGTTGTTTATGTTATATTATTAGAATGACTTTAAAGAATAGTAATATTGATCGTGGCCCATTACGTCGTGAAATGGTTAAATATCGCTTAATATTAATGGCATCAACATTATTAATTTGAGGTGACTTAATTTTATTTGTTACTCCATGATTATTATATTTACCAATTAAATTAGCAGTTAATAAAGTTCAAAGTCAATTAGATAATAACGAAATTTAATTGATGATTATCTAAATAAAAAAACAAAGAATTAAATTTCTTTGTTTTTTAATAATCAGATCTAACTTATTAGTGAATAGTAAATCAATAGTTTGTTATTAAAAATAAAGTATAATTATATTATATATAAGGCTTAATAAGGAGTGTCAAATAATGAAAAAGTTATCAATTAAAATTTTATCATCAATGATAGCTATTAGTTCTATTGCTTCTTTAAGTAGTAGTGTAGTTGCTTGTCATAAAAACTCAACTCCATCAAAAAATAGTTGAGCAGCTTTTAAAGTATGGGCACAACATGAAACTGCGCCCAACTTAAAAGCAATTATTAATATTAATGATTTAAATTCTTATCATTGAAAAACTAGTGATGTTGCTGCTTTTAGTAAAAATGGCGCTCCTAGTGTTTCTGATAATGATCAATCACTTAGCGCAACAATCATCATCGCAAATCCTAGTGCCTCAGATTTAAAATGACCAATTAATTTAAAAATTGCTTATACTAAAGGTAAAGTTTATGCCATTCGTGATTGAACTTGATCACAAGATCCAACTATTAATACTTGGGCCACATTTAAAAATAAGGCTCTTAGTGAATTAGCTAGTAATTTATTAGCACAACTACAACCTTGAAATGACGTAAAAAAATATCTCTGAACTTATGGTATTCAATCACAAATTACTTGGGCCAAAACTGATCAAGCTGAATTTGATACTTTTGGTAATTTAACAGCGCAAGATAAATACTTAGGTATGGCAGGTAAGCCAGAAGCTCATAATATGGAGCGCACAATCACAGCAATCATTTCTAAAAAAGGTAAAAATGGTGCTTATGATTCTGATCCGATAAAAGCAATTATTACTTATCATCTTAATCGAGGTTACGAAATTAGTAATTGAGTTTTTTCAAAAGATATTCAACTACAATCATTTGCCAGAATTAAAAAAAGTTATAATGATGATGCTGCTCTTTTAAAATCTAGTTATAATAAATTTACTGCAATTAATTGAGTGACTTTAAACAAAGATCCTGTATCAGACCAAAAAGCAATTCATCATTCAATCAGTATTGATGATTCACTTAATCACGCTAATTTTAGCAACCATAATACTGATGCTTTCTATATGGCAACTGGGTTTTTAAATATTTCAGACGGATTGCAAAGTAAAATTGTTATCAGTTTTAATTGTCAAGGCATCCCTCACTATTTATCTCTTTTTTTTAATTATACATTTTTTAATAACAAAGATATCGATGGTGGTTTAACAGCTTTTAATCGAACTTGAAGTGGTAAAGTTACTATTTAGTGATTAGTGATTATTAAACTTATTTTTAATTTTTGATAACTATATTAAATAATGCTTGTTATTAAACTAATTGATTTTTATAAAATACTATTATATAATTAATAATAAATTAAAAATAAGGAGTGATCGTAATGGAATCAAAAAATTATCAAGAAGTTGTCGAAAATAATGATATTGATTTTGCAACAGAACGAATTCTTAGAACCACTGGCGATATTGAAATGATGCGCGAAAACTTAAAACCTTATATCTGAGAAAATATTCCACTACTTGGTTGTTATTGTTATATTTTTAGAATATTTTTTAAAGAATTTAGTATGGATCGTAAACGACCGCTACGTCGTGAAATACATAAAACTCGCGTTGCTTTTATGTTTATAACAATGTTTTTATGAAGTGTTATCGTGATGTTTACTCCATGATTATTATATTTAACAATTAAATCAGCAGTTGATGAAGTCCAAATTAAATTAGACAATAACAAAATTTAGTAATAATTAGCTCACTAAAAAAACAAAGAATTTTAATTCTTTGTTTTTTAATTTTAATAATTTATAATCCAATATTATAATAATAATCTGTCTTATTATTTAATTTCACTTGTATATAATCCTGAAGCGTTTTCTTTAATAAAGACATGTGTCCCATCAGTGCTTAAACTATCCATTTGTGCTGCTTTTAGTTTAGTGCTAAGATTGAAATAATCTAGTCCGAAACCAGCAGATGTATATAATCCTTTATTAGTAATCGCATAAAGAGTATCATGCATAGCTACTACATTTAAAACTGAAATTGTTTTACCTAAAGTATCGTTAATTTTAAAATTAACTGATTTAGCCTTTGGACTAATATAAATGCCAGTGTTAGTACTTAAATAAATTTCGTTATTAATACTTGAAATATTATATGCTTTATCTGCGGCAGTTGCCGGTGCTCAGGCTAGGCTAGATGTATCGTCCCCATCGACTGCACCAGTATAAAGTGCATGTAATCCTGCTTTGACACCATAAGACGCAGCATCAATATACACATAACTATTACCATCTATATATTTCATTCAAGAAATTGTTACATCTTTTCCATCTTCTAAATTTGAAAAGCCGGTGAATTTTGAAAAAACAGTTCCATCATCATCTTTTCCGGCACTATTAACTGGGTTACGTCATAGTCCATTTTCTTTTGTCGCAGCTCAAATTTTACCATTCATAAATTCTAATTTGGTAATATTTAATGCTCCGGGACCATTAATATAAGTAGCCAATAGTCATTTATTGCCTGCTCCTGCTGATTTGAATATACCTGTAGTTGTTCCAAGATATATTTTATCATTAAGAGCTACTATCGAAGTCATAATGATTGATCTACTAATAAAGCTTGGATCAATTGTAAAAAATATTGCTGGTGTTCCCGGAGTAATAATAGCTGAAATTAAACCTATGTCAGCATTAGGCGCTGTCCCACTAACTGGTGTTGTTGCAACAAAAATGTTACTGTGGCCTTGTTCAACAATACCAATAACTTTAGTTGCGCTATCGATTGTAAGGTTATCATTCATTTTTACTTTTGTAAAAGTTTTATCGTCAGTCGAACTTCAAAGTCCACCAACTCCACCAACATAAACTGTGCCCTCAATTGTTTTTGTAACATAATCTTTTGCTGTCCCTGTTTGAGCACCAGGTAAGACTATTTGTGAAAAGTCTAAATCATCTTTATTAGTTGCTGATGCCCCGTTAGCGCTTCAATCTATTGTTTGGTATGTTCGATTAAGTGTATAAGTAGCAGTGAAAACTGCTTTTTGGCTTTGTTTCCGATCAGCAACTGTTAGAGTTACTGTGTGGTTAGCGTTTTTAACTAATGCACTAATAACTTTAAATCCATCATCGTTTTTTCAACCTGATTGACTTGGAGTTGCTTTAGTCGCAATATCATTACCTGCACCATCTATAATAATAGCCTTTTGAATGTCACTGATAAATTGTGCTTCAGTATGAGTTTGTCCATCATCATTTGCAGGTTGAATAATACATTTTCATACATCAACTTTATAAGTTTGACCTTTTGTATAAGTAGCTGTGAAAGTTGCTTTTTCATTTGAAGACTTAAAATCAATTACCATTGTCACAACTGTTTTAGTTGCTGATACATTTGTTGTTAAAGTGCTAGCTGGATTTAATCAACCATTTCAAGCTTGTGCTTTTGGGCTAGCGTTTTTAATAACATTAGTTGCACTTTCGGCTTTCGCTGATTTAAGAAAATTAGCAAGTGTGTGATCGACAGCATCTTTTTTAGAACATGATGTTACAATACTGCTCCCAAAACTAAGTAAACTAACGGCTCCTAATGAACCGGTTAGTAATTTAACTAATCGCAATTTTTTAATCATAATCTACTCCTTATATAAAATTTCGTTAATAATAAATATCATTTTAATTTAATAATTGGTTATTTTTTCAGTAGGTTTATCTTCATTACATTTAACAAAAATCCCTAATGTAATCTTTAAAATTATTACAAAATATGACTTTTATTAAAGAATATATAGCACTATTTAAAAATTAAAATAATTAAAAAAATAACTCCTATTCTAAGTCAAAACTTTTATATATATATATATATATATAATAACATTTAATTAAGTAAAAGAATATTACTCATTTTAACTACTATTTTTAATTTGCTATTAAAGTCTGAAGTATAATTAATATATCTCGTTGTTATTTAAAGATGATTATAATTGATAGTGATTTATTTCTAAATTCCATTATTAACTTTACATCTTAAATTAACTATATAACTATCATGTGATTCATTAAACATAAAAATCCAAAACTTTATATCTGGGGAAGTATTCCACTAATTGGTTGTTATTGTTATATTTTTAGAATATTTTTTAAATAATTTAGGATTAATCGTAACGACTACTACGTCGTGAAATAGTTAAAAAATAGCAGTTGATGAAGTCCAAATTAAATTAGACAATAACAAAAATTTAGTAATAATTAGCTCACTAAAAAAACAAAGAATTAAAATTCTTTGTTTTTTAATTTTAATAATTTATAATAAAACATTCGAATAATTTTTTTAAAATCATAAGATAAATTATGATTTAATTTCAGATGTATATAATCCTAAACCAGTTTCATGGATAAAGACATGTGTTCCATCAGTGCTTATACGATCCATTTTTGTTGATTGTATTTTCGTAGTAAGGTTAAAATTATCAAAGTCGTAACCAGCTGATGTATATAATCCTTTATTAGTAATAGCATAAAGAGTATCATGCATAATTACTACATTTGAAACCGAAATTGTTTTACCTAAATTCTCATCAATTTTTAAGTTTAGTGATGCAGCTATTGGACTAACATAAAGTCCAACGTTAGTACTTAAATAAATTATGTTACCAATAGTTGAAATATTGTATGCTTCATCTTTGGCAGTTGGTGGTGTTCATATTCTAACTGCTCCATCATTTCCATCGTCTTTACCAGTATGAAGCACATATAATCCTGCTGCTGCTGCAGGGCTAGCTATATATGCATAACTATTATTAGATGTATATTTCATTCAAGAAATTTTTATATCTCCTAAATTTTTAAATTCAAAATTTGAAAAAACAGTTCCATTATCATCTTTTCCTGGCTGGTTAACTGGACTACGTCATATCCCATTTTTTTCTGTGGTAGCTCAAATTTTACCATTCATAAATTGTAATTTAGTAATATTATAATTTGAAGCCCCGCCAAAATTAGTTGTTAGTCATTTATTACCTGCTCCTGCTGATTTGAATATACCTGTAGTTGTTCCAACATATACTTTCTCCTTGTAAGCAGCTATCGAAGTCATAATTAATGAGTGACTAAAATAATCACCAGCAATTGAAGAAAATATTAATGGCGTACCTGGAGTAACTACAGCTGAAAGTAAACCTATATTAGGATCGGGTTTAGCTCCGCCAACTGGTGCTGTTGCAACAAAAACGTTTTTTTGTTGTTCGGATCCTTGCTCAACAATACCAATAACTTTAGTAGCATTAGTCATTGGGTCACTATTCATTTTTACTTTTGTAAAAGTTTTATCATCAGTTGAACTTCAAAGTCCACCAACTCCTCCGACATAGACTACGCCAGCAATTGTTTGTGTAACATAATCATTTTCTGTACCTGATTCAACACCAGGTAAGACTATTTTTGAAAAGTCTAAATCATCTTTACTAATCGATGATGCTCCGTTGGCACTTCAATCTATTGTTTGATATGTTCGATTAGATGTATAAGTAGCAGTATAAACTGCTTTTTGAGTTTGTTTACGATCGGCAATTGTCACTGTGACTGTGTGGTCATTGTTTATTACTAATGCCCCAATAACTTTAAAGCCATCATCACTTTTTCAACCTGATTGACTTGGAGTTGCTTTAGTCGCAATATCATTACCTGCACCCTTTATCAAAACAGCATTTTGAGCATCAGCTCTAAATTGTAATTCAGTATGAATTTTACCGTCATTGTTCTTAGGTTGGTCATAACATTTTCATACATCAACTTTATAAGCTTCGCCTTTCGTATAAGTTGCTCTGAAAGTAGCTATTTCATTTGAAGATTTAAAATTAATTACCATTATCACAATCATTTTGTTTGTTGATACTTCTTTTGTGAAAACACTTGTTGCATTTACTCAACCAGCTCAACCTTGCGCTTTTATACTAGCGTTTTTAATAACATTAGCGGCACTTTCCGCTTTAGCTGATTTAATAAATTGAGCAAGTGAATGGTTATCGGCTTTTTTTGAACATGATGTTACAATACCGCTTCCAAAACTAAGTAAACTAACAGCTCCTAATGAACCAGTTAATACTTTAACTAATCGTAATTTTTTAATCATAATCTACTCCTTATATAAAATTTTGTTAATAATAAATATTATTTTAATTTAATAATTGGTTATTTTGGTTATTTTTTTCAGTAGGTTTATCTTCATTACATTTAACAAAAGTCCTTAATATAATCTTTAAAAATTATTACAAAAGATAACTTTTATTAAAGAATATATAGCACTATTTAAAAATTAAAATAATTAAAAAAATAACTCCTATTCTAAGTCAAAACTTTTATATATATATATATATATAATAACATTTAATTAAGTAAAAGAATATTACTCATTTTAACTACGTTTTTCAATTTCATTATTAATTTTAGATCTTAAATCAATTATATAACTATCTTGTTGTTCATGAAACATAAAAAAACCCAAAACTTGTAATCAAGTTTTGGGATATACAATAAATTAATTATAATACTTTAAATTTATTAATATTAATATTTCTAAAAATTATTATTATTATTTAATTATTTTAAAAATGCTATGATTCTATTAATTGTTTTAATCAGTGGTTGTTCTATTTTTTTTGCTAGTATTTTAATTTTTGGAATCAATCGAAGTGCAACAAAAAATAACAAAATATTAATAATATAAATAAATATATAATCAAAAAAAGAAATTAATTGCAATTTTTCCCATTTATCAATTTTGAAAGAATTAAATAATATTGGTCAAGCAATAAATTGTGTTATTAATAATGTTATTATTGTAAAAATAATAGCCATAAAGATATATACCAATACTAATATAAATCTTGGTGTATTTTTGTTATTATATTTTTTAAAGTGTTTATTATTTAGAATTCATCAACTACTAATGAATAATATAGCTGATTGAAAATATGCAATTCCAAAATCTCAATTTCCATAAATCAAGATAATCATTATAGAATTTAAAATAGATATTATAAAAGCAAATTTATAGTCAATATAATACAGAGTAATTAAGACTATAAAAAAGCTTATATCGGAAGGTAGAATATTAGGATTAAAATTATTAAGTAAAAATTCTGAAAAAAATATAATTATTAATGATAATACGAATAAAATTAGTAAATATATTATTTTATAAATAATTTTATTTTTCTGATTTAACTTTTCAATTTGGTATTCTAAAGAATTATTATTCATAAAATCACCTTTCATTATTGCATATTATCTTTAATTTTCATAATTCCCTTATCCACATTACTGACTTTAAACGGTATTGCAATATCATTTTCATGATCACCTGGTTTGTTTGCTGATCAAACTCAATATGTCTTACCATCTGGAGATTTTTCACTATGTCATATTGGTAATCCGCCGTTTAAATTAACTCGAGAGTCATTATCTCCTTTATCCATATAAACAATTAGTGAGAAAGTATTTGAACCAGTAATTCAACTAGGAGATTTTCCGTCTGGATATGTATTTGTAATACCTTTGATTCTAATATTAAATGATCCTAAAGAATTATTAGAAGAAACATTAGCCCCGTCACCATAACTATAATAGCCTGTATTTTCAGTATAATCACTAGCTTGTGTTAAACAATTTGAAAAAATTGATGGCATAATAGTAGCATATAACGAAGTATTATTATTAATTCATTTGGAAAAAATATTTTTATAAAAATTAGAATTAGTATTTCAATTTATTGTTTTTTGTGTATAACTATGTACCATTAATTGTTTAGAATGATATTTACCATTATTATAAGTTGATAATAATGAAGGGCTAAAATATAAAACACCATCAGCATTCTGTATATCTTTATAACTGCTACCTGCGAAATCAAATATAAAATGTTTACCTAAATCATTATCCGAAAGAGAAGCTCCATCTAATGTAGCATCACTAATAGAATAACCAGCATCAGCATAATTTTTATCTCAATAACCGTTATCATGACCTGTATTATGAGAAAGAGTTCTATGATATGTAAAATTATTAGATAACATTATGCTACCTGAAGTCGAATCTGACCTCTTCTGAATTTCATCTTGAACAATATCTCATCCTGGGCGTACCATTCCTTCCGGAATAGGAGTTGATAAATTTATTTTATGATTTTTTCCACTACCAAATATTTTTTGAGCATCTTCTATATATTTTATCAAAGTTTTTACAGATATGATTTTTCCATTTAAATTTATTGTTTTACGAGTAAAATTCTTTAAAATTTTAAGATCTCTAGTAAAATTCATTATTTCAGTAGATATTAATTCTCCAGTAATGCCTTCTGTTTCGCCACCTGCTAAAAAACTACCGGCAAATACACCTGCATCAATTAATAATTTGAATATTTGTTATTTCTCATTAAGATAATCATTAATACTATTTTGAACGGGAACCATAGGCATTTTGGTAAGGGCATTAAAATACTGTTGATCATGGGGATTATTTCATTTTAATCCTGGTTTAATTCAATGGCCTTTTTTAGTACCTCAATCATGTTCTTTAGTACCTGGTAATATTTTATAATTTTTATTTGATTTTGTATTATTACCATCAATCTTATAACTAATAATTTTTCTATTTATATAATCTTGTCATAAATTTCGGAATTGATTATTAGTCTTTATTGATTTTGATTTATGGATTTGCTTATTTAATAAACTACAAGGTGCAACAATCGATGATGATAAAAACTCAATGCACAAAGGATTATTTTCATATATTTCTCCTTACTTTTTATTTATATTTATATATATATATATATATATTTCTTTTATTTTTTATTTTAATATACATAATTATAACATAATTAATATCTTTAATATCGTTTATTAAGCTATTAACTATGCGTTATTAGTATAATAAATGAGATTAAGTTTTAAAATATTGTTCTTGTTTGTTATATTTGATTTTTTTAAAGAAAGTCTGAGTTAATAGACTCACTATTAATGCTTCAACTAATATTACAATATATAAAAAAATATTAGCAGTATGTTGTCTAAATGACATTAATTTTTCTCTAATTGAATATTTAAAATATCTATCATTATAATCTGTCCCGTCAAATCCAATATCTGTCTCACTTGATGAAACTCATTGTCAACCATATTAATTCTGTGATGGAGTGTTTTATGAATAATTAGATGAAATGAAAAATAGATACCAATTAAACAGCATATAATGATGATGATTGTATAAAATAATAATAAATCTGCGCTGTAAGTATTATTGTTATAGTTGTTTTTAAGTTCATTAATGATTATTACTTTAGGAAAATAAAAAATCAAAAAATAAAAAATAACTATTAGATTATAATAGTTATTTTTTATTTTTTAAATTTAACCATGTAATATTTTGTAAATTCCTTTATCCATATTAGCAACTTTAAAAGGTACCATAATGTCTGATTGATGGTCTCCTATTCCGTTTTCTGATCATACATAAAATTTGTTATCACTATCAGTATGATCAATATTATTTAATATAGGTATTGCCCCATTTAATTTCGTTTCACTGTCTTGGTTCCCATTAAATCCTTTTTTAATTTTTGTAAAAGTAGCATTGTTGCTAATTCATGATGGAGGATTACCGTCATCTGGTCAATAATTAGTTGTGTTAGATGATAATTCTATTCCAAGAGCTCCCATAGAATATTCAGTATCTATTTTATTATCATCTCCATAACTATAATATGATTGACCATCTAATCCTGTGTTTGCTTGAGATAGACAATTTGAAATAACAGATGGCATAATCGTAGCATTAATATTTTGATCTTGCTTTTCATAATTTAATACTATATTATTATAAAAATTAGAACCTGTATTTCAGGAAATAGTTGGTTTTAAATATGCATGAAACCTAGCTTGTTTGGTTTTTCCGTAATCAGCATCTTTATAAGTTGAAAATAAAGAAGGTCCAAAAAATAAATAACCATCAGCATTTTCAGGTTTTGCATAATCAAAAAGAAATTCTTTATTAAATTTCGTATCAGGAAGATTTGCATTATATATATCTTTATTTTGAATACTATATCCAGCAGCAGCATAATCATTTGATCATTCAGGCATACCAGTTACTACATTATTTACTGATATATGAGAAGTGAAAACATTATTAAAAAATGTAGTTCCTTCATCATTAGAGTAACTTAAAGTATCTTCTATAGCTCTTACACCAGATTCTAAAGGATAATTTTGATTACGAGTGGAAAAATTAATTGAATTATCACTATTAAAATATGATTGAATATTAAGAATATCTTCTAAAAGATCTCCACAACTCATAATTCTATCTCCAACTTTTATATAATTATGACCTTCTGATATAAATTGATTCAAAGCATTAATTTGTTTTTCAAAATCCATAAAATCAGTGGCCATCAAAGCCGCTGAAGCGCCATCAGTTTCTGGTAGACCTATGAAACTACCTATTAAAATCCCTGCATCAATTAACAGTTTTATTACTGCGTATCTTTGGTCAAGAAAATCATTTATACTGTTTGAAACTGGGTGTAAATTATGTATGTTTTTTAAGTCGTTGTAATATAGATGATCAAAATCATTATTTCACGCTGGTGTTAATGGGTGTTTTCAACTATGTGGTACCCTAGTTCCTCAATCGTGTTCTCTACGACCTCCTTGTAAACTATTAGTAATAATATTACTAATAGTTTTTGTATATATACTATTATGAATTTGATCTTTATTTATATATTTTTTAATTTCGTTTTTAAATTCAGAAATAGTTTCTTTAGTTTTATGACTTGATAGCTCAGAAGCATGAATTAAATTGTAAGACCCGCAAGCTGGAGCAGACATTGTAAGTAAACATAATATAGTTTTCATTTTAATAATCTCCTTGTATTTATATTTGTATTTATATTTTTTATTTATATTTCATTATATCATAATTTTTGAGTTAAAGTCATTATTTAAATTATTATAAAAATATAATATAATAATGCCGTTTATAAAAAAAGAAAAACAAAACATAAAAATGACTATAATTGTAAAGATGGATAAATTAACTTAAAACCTTACGTATGATAAACCATTCCTATTCTTGGTTCTTGCTCTTATTTTTTTAGGATGTCCGCAAGAGAATCAATGATGATTAGTGCACAATCATTACGTCGCTAAATTGTTAAATGTCGTTTTACATTCATCTTTATGAGTGTATTTTTATGAAGTTTCATTATATTAATTACGCCATGATCATTATATTTAATAATTAAATTAGCAGTTGATCAAGTTCAAAATAAGTTAGATCAAGGAAAAATTCCCTTAATAATTAAGACTTAAATTACATATCAATAAAATCAGAACATAAAAAAACCCACTAGACCAATGATTGATCTAGTGGGTTTTATAATGAACCAGCTTAATTTGGCTCAAAACATAAAAAACCCAAAACTTTTAATAAAGTTTTGGGATAGAAAAAAAGGGAATTAAAACCCTTTTAGTTCGGCGTGGCACTGCGCTATTCTTGCTTATGCTACATTCGCCGCTAAGATGCTTGACTTCTGTGTTCGGTAAGGGAACAGGTATAACCATCTTGCTATGAGCACCACACTTTAAGAGAATAACTCTCTAAAAACTGAAGAATAAGTTGAGACACTGAAAAGATGCTTAGAGCTAACTCCAATCAGCAATATATTATTTTAGTTTAAATCCTCGTTCTATTAGTACTGGTAAGCTAAACACATCGCTATGCTTACACCGCCAGCCTATCAACCTTGTCGTCTACAAGGAAACTTAACTCATAAAGAGTGGGAAAACTTATCTTAAAGGTGGCTTCCCGCTTAGATGCCTTCAGCGGTTATCCATTCCATACGTAGCTACCCAGCGATGCCATTGGCATGACAACTGGAACACCAGAGGTATGTCCATCCCGGTCCTCTCGTACTAGGGACAGCACTTTTCAATTTTCCTACGCCCACAACAGATAGGGACCGAACTGTCTCACGACGTTCTGAACCCAGCTCGCGTACCGCTTTAATAGGCGAACAGCCTAACCCTTGGAAGCAACTTCACCTCCAGGATGCGATGAGCCGACATCGAGGTGCCAAACCTCCCCGTCGATATGAACTCTTGGGGGAGATAAGCCTGTTATCCCCGGGGTAGCTTTTATCCGTTGAGCGCCGGCCCTTCCATACAGAACCGGCGGATCACTAAATCCTACTTTCGTACCTGTTCGACTTGTAAGTCTCGCAGTCAAGCACCCTTCTACTTTTGCGCTCTAAAAATGATTTCCGACCATTTTGAGGGTACCTTTGAGCGCCTCCGTTACTCTTTGGGAGGCGACCGCCCCAGTCAAACTACCTACCAGACACTGTCCTTCTCCCAGATAATGGAAGTAAGTTAGGATTTCGATATATCAGGGGTGGTATCCCAAGGATGACTCAACATAAACTAGCGTCTATGCATCAAAGTCTCCCACCTATCCTGTACATAATATATCAAAACCCAATATCAAGCTATAGTAAAGCTCCACGGGGTCTTTCCGTCTAGTTGCGGGTACAGCGCATCTTCACGCTGACTAAAATTTCACCGAGTTTGTAGCTGAGACAGCGCTCAGATCGTTACGCCTTTCGTGCGGGTCAGAACTTACCTGACAAGGAATTTCGCTACCTTAGGACCGTTATAGTTACGGCCGCCGTTCACCAGGGCTTCAGTTCACTGCTTCGCTCCGAAGAGCTAACAAATCCCTTTAACCTTCCGGCACTGGGCAGGCGTCACCCCCTATACTTCGTCTTACGACTTTGCAGAGAGCTATGTTTTTGCTAAACAGTCGCCTGAGCCTATTCACTGCGGCTCACATAAAGTGAGCACCCCTTCTCGCTAACTTACGGGGTCATTTTGCAGAGTTCCTTAGCTACAATTATCTCGCTTGCCTTAGAATTCTCATCTTGAGGACGTGTGTTCGTTCTCGGTACAGGTACCATATTAATAACAGTAGAAGCTTTTCTTGGAAGCGTGGAGTCATATACTTCGCTACTAGGTAAAACCGTTCACTCCTCATCGCACTTCAACGTTATGCCGAAAAATTTACTAATCGACCGCCTTTGTACTTGACCCGGAATCCAATAACCGGGATACATTATCCTTCTCCGTCACTCCATTTCCTAAATATGGTAGTACAGGAATATCAACCTGTTGTCCATCGACTACGCCTTTCGGCCTCGCCTTAGGTCCTGACTAACCCTGGGAGGACGAGCCTTGCCCAGGAAACCTTCCTCAATCGGCATGGTGGATTCTCACCACCAAACGCTACTCATGCCGGCATTCTCACTTCCAAGCAGTCCACGAGTCCTCACGATCTCGCTTCATCCCGGCTTGGAACGCTCCCCTACCACTCCATCGATAAATCGATGAAATCCGTAATTTCGGTATAATACTTGAGCCCCGGTACATTTTCGGCACCGGATCACTTGACTAGTGCGCTGTTACGCGTTCTTTAAATGATGGCTGCTTCTAAGCCAACATCCTAGCTGTTTGTGCGATCCGACATCCTTTTCCACTTAGTATTATTTTGGGACCTTAATTGACGGTCTGGGCTGTTTCCCTCTTGTGCGCGGACCTTATCACCCACGTACTGACTGCTATACAATATAGTTAACGGCATTCGGAGTTTGATTGCAGGCAGTATCCCGAGGTGGGACCATTCTACATTCAGTGCTCTACCTCCGCCAACGTCCATATAACGCTAGCCCTAAAGCTATTTCGGGGAGAACCAGCTATCTCCAGGTTCGATTGGAATTTCACCACTATCCACAAGTCATCCCCGGTCTTTTCAACGAACGTGGGTTCGGTCCTCCAGTGAGTGTTACCTCACCTTCAACCTGCTCATGGATAGATCACCTGGTTTCGGGTCTATGACCATATACTGAACGCCCTATTAAGACTCGCTTTCGCTACGGCTCCGGGTATACCCCTTAACCTTGCATATGATCATAACTCGCCGGCTCTTTCTACAAGAAGCACGCCATCACCCATTAACGGGCTCTGACTTGTTGTAAGCATACGGTTTCAGGAACTGTTTCACTCCCCTCTCGGGGTACTTTTCACCTTTCCCTCACGGTACTGGTTCACTATCGGTGTTTAGGTAGTATTTAGCCTTACGCAATGGTCTGCGCAGATTCCGACAAGGTTTCACGTGCCTCGCCGTACTCAGGATACAGTTAAGAGTTCACTAAATTTCGCGTAAGGGGCTTTCACCCGCTATGGCTTATCTTCCCAGATAATTCCGCTATCTAGTGAATTTGTAACTCCGTATAAACTGTCCTACAACCCCAGGATAAATCCTGGTTTGGGCTAATCCCTTTTCGCTCGCCGCTACTAAGGGAATCGCATTCGCTTTCTATTCCACTAGGTACTGAGATGTTTCAGTTCCCTAGGTGTCTCCCTAATAAACTATGTATTCATTTATTAGTAATATCCTATTAAGGATATTGGGTTGCCCCATTCGGAAATCCCCGGATCAAAGATTACTTCTATCTAACCGAGGCTTATCGCAAGTAGTTACGTCCTTCATCGACTCCTAAACCCAAGGCATTCACCGTACGCTCTTAGTAATTTAATACTAAAAATATATTTTGTTTATGCAATGAATTGCTCTTTTGTGCCTATTGATTGAGTTAATTCTAAGACATCTTTTTGATGTCTACTATTCTTCAGTTTTCAAAGAACTATTCTCATCTCATTAAGAAATGAGAGATAGAGAAGTTAGTTTAATAACCTCTCAAAAATAAATTTAAATGCTAACTAGTTAGCTGATTTCAATTCATTTTTGAAAGACCATTTAATGCTGTTTGTTTGCCACCAGGACAACTAATACATTATATCAATTTAATTGATTAATGTCAATGATTTTCAATAACTTTTTTTAAGTTATTTTTTACGCCTTTCTCAAAGCGCCCAATCATTATAGCCTAATAAAAAGAGTTTGTCAATCATTCTTTTAATTTTTTTTAATAAACTTTGCAACTAGTTTCCTTAAATCACAATCATTGATTTGAATAAAGGCTAAATTAGTTTAAAATTGATCTATGATTTCGACGATAAATCTATTATATATAAGAGAATAAAAATAAGAGTTTTTAGCTCTCTCATTTTTAAACGATTAGTTTTAGATAATCTATCATCACTATATAAGTTTATTAATAAAGATTCTTTTTTTACTTTATTGAAATTACTAATTATCATTTTATAAAAAAATGTTCATTAGTAATTTCAATAAAACAATGTTGATATTCTTTTGATTCAATATAATCATACACTAAATCCACATAATAAAAAGGAATTTCGTTAATTTTATAAGGATTGTTTAAATGTAATTTGATGATCTGGTCTAATAAATCATTTAATACATTAAATCATTCTACAAAATCACTATTTAGATTTTTGATTTTTGTGCTGATTTCATCAAGGTTATCATTGTTAATTTCTAAAAAAATATGACTATGATTATAAGTTTTGTTAAAAAGTATTGGGAATCTATCCTACATAATAAATATAAATTCTGATTCAAGTTAGTTATATATACCTAATCCATAAAAATTTAAAAAAGTAATTTATATAAAAAATATTAAATATAATTAATATAAAGTTATAATAAAAGTATAGGTTATTATTAAATTGAAAAAACCATCTTGTAATATTAAATGAGGTGAAGTGAATGAAAAAAATTAAACTTTTTAAAGCCGCAATTTCCTTAATAGCAAGTACTTTAATTGTTGGTAGCGTTTCGGTCACAGCGATTTCTTGTGGTCATCATAACCCAACTTGAGGTAGTTTCAAAGCTAAAGCATTAGCAGAAACTGCCAAGAATTTAAAAAATAGTGTGGCAGATTTAAATAGTTATAATTGAAATAGTGGTGATATTGCGGTTTTCCAAACTAATAACAAACCAAAACAAGTTAATGATACGCACAAAATATCAGCAATCATTGTAATTGAGGGTCGGAATGCTGATTTAGCTTATCCGATTTATTTTAATATAACATATCAAAATAAAGCATATGATATTAAATATTGAACTAATGCTCAATTAAAAGATTGAACTGAATTTAAAATTGCTGCTTTATCTGTTAGTCCTAGAGAGTTATTAAATGAAGCTAAAGCTTTAAAAACGAATTGAAATAAATATCGCTGAATTGGTAATAGCGCATGACAAAATAGTGATGTTCCTGAATTTGATGTTTATGGTGGTAATGGTGGTAGCGATACTTACAAAGGAATGAATGGTTCGTTGATTGCGGATGAGAATGCCAAAACAATTAATGGTATTATCTCGATTAAAGGCCATGAAGGCGTTTGAAATGCTGATCCAATTAAAGCTAGTATTAGCTTTCATGCTGATGCTTATAATATTAAAAATTGAACTTTTGATCAAGAAGTTCAATTGCAATCAAAAACTAAATATTTAGCATTAACTCAACAAGTGATTGATTTAGCAATTGGCATGAATGGTGATAATGCCAAATGAGCTCTGTTTAGTGATGGTAATTGAGTTGATAATAAACATACTACTACGCTAGATGTTTATTTAGAGAAGGGTGGTTGACCAGGAATTTCATCTCATACTCATCGATACATTGCAACTGGGTCTTCTCCAGGAACAGAAAATCCAGAAGGTTCGGGATTAGTCAGCGTTATCAAAATTCGATTTACAGATAATGCTCATCCATACCTTGCTTATAATTCAACGCTAACTTGTGATTTCGAATATATTGCTGGCAGTAATAAAAATGTTGGGAATTGTTTTAGTTATAGTTGACATGTTAGTAAGCCAGTATAGACATTTATTAATCTACATAATAATATGATCATAATTATCGACATTAAAAAAACACTTAATTAAATAAGTGTTTTTTTTAATTATTTTTATGATTTATTAATTTAGTAATTATGCATTTATGTAGTCGCCTTTTAAAGATATATCAATAAAAATACGACCATCAATTACTCTAACATAATATACGTTATCTTTTGAAACAGAACTATTTAGCGTAAAATAGTCAAAATTTCCAGCGGCTGAAGTAAATAATCCTTGATCTGTTGCTGCGTATATTGTATCTAGTGTTTCTTGGCGTTCGATAACATTTTTAACGTTGAACGTTTTACCTAAAGTGTCGTTGATATTGAATGTTAATTCTCGTTTACTAATATCACTATCAATATACAATCCTTGATTAGTACTTAAATAAAAACTATTATCAATTAAATCAATATTATTAATGACTAATTCACTAGTACCAATCGTCTTACTTTTAAATTGATTGCTAAAAGTGTCTCCTTGATTTGATGAAATATATAATCCTGGTTCAATCCCAATACTAGTTTTACTAACTGAAACATAAATGTTGTTATGACCTTTAATCTTAGTTATAAAATCAATGTTGCAAAGTTCTTGAGCATCGTTATCGGAGCTACTCCCTAATTTAACTTTGATAAATGTATTCTTTTTCGTTTCTGATGAAACTCATAATCCGTTAGTGGCAGTTGCGAGATAGATTTTATTATTAATAAGTTTGATTGATCTAATAACAGCTAATTTTGTATTAGTATTATTCATAATATGTTCTTGAGGTACTAAAATTTGGGGTCCGTCTGTTTGTCAAGATATAGCAAAAATACCTTGAGTTTTTGTACTAAAATATAATGATCCTACGGTAGATAATAAATTATTAATAATTAATGAGTCTGAAAATATATCTCAGTGCTGAAAAAATAAACCAGCAGCAGGCGGCTTACCATCTGAGCGTGATATGAAAAATCCACCTTTATCTTCAGTCGTATTAGAGCTGTCTAAAACTTCTGTCGAAACAACAATATAAAGATGTCATAAGACAATTCCTGTAACACGAACATGATTACTAATATTGATAGAAGAATTTTTAGTTCAAGTTTTATTATCAGTTGAAGTTCATAAACCGCCCATCCCGCCAAGATAAGTAATCCCTCAGATGCTGACGATAATATTATCATCAGTTAATGTTTGATTTGGGTTAGGTAAATTAATTTTCTTAAATGTTAAATTATCTTTATTAGATACTGGTGTTTGAGACGAAGCTCAATCACTAGATTGAAATGAGCGATTAGTCGTATAAGTGGCCACAAAGTTTACTGTTTCTGTTTTTTGACGATCTACTAATGTAACGGTCAGTGTTTTATTAGCATCATTAGCTACTGGAGCTTTAAAAATACTAATCGTATTAGTGATATCTCAATTTGTTTTTTGAGACGAAGCTTGCTTAAAAATATTAGTCGCCGAATCTCTAATCGCGATAGTTTTAAAATCAACTCAACTATGTGCTTTCCCATCACTATTTGCTGGTGGCTGACTACAAACTCAAATTGAGTTTGTATATGCTGATCCAGTATAAGTAGCACTAAATGTCGCTACTTCACTTTTAGAAATAGATTTAATAATCACACTGACTATCTTAGCTTTAGATGTTGTAGTCTGAATTTTTAAATCACCACTTTTAGCGCTTAAATTTTCTCAATTTGGTGCTGCTGGTTTAGCGTTAGTCACAATATTGTTAGCGCTTTCTGCTTGTGCTGCTTTGATAAATTTTGCTAAACCAACTACATTAGGGCTACTTTTTTTAGCGCATCCTACTATTGAAGTAGCGCCAATTCCGACTAGGCTCGCTATTCCTAATGATGTAGCCATTATTTTGAAAAGTTGATATTTTTTCATTTTATAACTCTCCTTAAAAAATTTTATATTTATTTTTTGTAATTTGAGATATTTAAGCAGATTAACAAATTTTAACTTGTGTAATCGCCAACATTGATCATATCAACAAAAATATGATGATCAACTAAACTAATACTAGATATAGCATCTGATTCAACAGAAATATTGGGAGAGAAAAAAATTAAATTAGGATCAGCTGAGGATGTCTGTAATCCAATGCTAGTTCCTGCGTAGAGAGTATTTATGCTACTTTGTTGTTCGATAACATTACTGACATTAATCCCTTTACCTAGAGTATCACTAATAACAAATTTTATCGTAGTGTCTCTATTAAAATTTGCATCGGAAATATATAGTCCTGAATTAGTACTTAAATATAAATCATTATTAATTAATGATAAGCTATTCCCTAATGATTTCATATTAGGGTTAAGTTTTATATCAGAGAATTTATTAATGAAAGTAACTCCTTGGTCATTAGAAACTCACAGCCCAATAGTTGGTTGCTGTGAAAATTTATTACCAACATAAACATAAATATTATTATTGATTTTAGTGATAAAATCAATTTCAGGAAAAGTTACTTTTTCTCTATTTAATGGAATTTTTTTAAATGTAGGATCAGCATTGAAAGCGCTTCAGATGCCGTTAGTTTTAGTTCCGACAAAAATTTTATTATCAATAAATTTACATGATGTGATCGTTGCTTGTGTTGTTGTACCACTTCCAGAATTGGCATTAACGATTTCCTTATGTAGTAATGGCGCTTCTTTTGGATTACTTAACGTTAATAGACCAGCAGTAGTTCCAATAAATAATACACCATTAATATTTGATAAAGTAGTAATGTTAGATTGGTCTGATATGATATTGTTAGGGAGGCGTTCGAAACTAAAAGGTGCTAATGAAGTTGTCATAAATAAACCACTTTTATCATTATTAGGATTGATTTTATGCTGTGCTGTAGGACATAGTTCGGTAGCTATGAAAATATTTTTATTAACTTCTATAATCGCGCTAACTCTGACATAATCACTAATATTAACGCCGGAATTTTTAGTTCAAGTTTGATCATTTGTTGAAGTTCATAAACCACCCATTCCCCCAAGATATGTTACATCACCAATTTTAACTTGGACGTTGCTGCCTGGCACCGCTTGGTCTTCGTTTGGTAAATTAATTTTCTTAAATGTTAAATTATCTTTACTAGACACTGCCGGATTTGGCGTTGCTCAATCACTAGATTGAAATGAGCGATTAGTCGTATAAGTGGCCACGAAATTAACTTGTTGACTAGCTTGGCGATCAGCTAGTGTGATCGTTACTGTTTTCGTCGCATCATTATTAACTGGACTAGTTAATTTAATAATTTGATCACTTATTTTTCAATTTGTTTTTTGCGTTGAAGCTTGAGAAAACATTTGGGCTACACTATCTTTAGCTGCTGCAACTTTAAAATCAGTTCAACTATGTGTTTTCCCATCACTATTTGCTGGTGGTTGACTACAGATTCAAATTGATGCTAAATATTTGGTATTGTTATAAGTCGCACTAAATGTCGCTAGTTCACTTTTAGAAGTTGATTTAATAATCACGCGCACGACTTTATTTTTAACAGTAGTATTAACGATTTTTAAATCGCCACTTTTAGCGCTTAAATTTTCTCAATTTTGAGCTGCTGGTTGTGCATTGGCAACAATATTGTTGGCACTTTCTGCTTTAGCGGATGCAATAAAAGCTGCTAAAGCAATTTGTGCTGAATTACTTTTTTTAGCACATCCTATTATTGAAGTAGTTCCAATACCGATAACACTAGCTATTCCTAATGAGGAAGTCATTATTTTTAGAAATTTATATTTTTTCATTTTATAATTCTCCTTAAAAATTTGATTAAATTATAAAATTTTTATATTATCTTTTAATTATTTCCCTATACATTAATAATACCAATTTTTATAATTTATACTAATTAAATATTGGATTATATTTATTAAAAATACCCAAAAATAATTACTAAATTTTATTTAAAATTTAATAATTTTATAGATATGATTTAGTAATTAAATTTTTAACTAGTATAATCGCCACTGTATAGTATATCGATAAAGATATTATTTTCAATTAGACTAACACTATCAATATTACTTGCAGGTATTGAAGTATTAGGAGTGAAATATTGTAAAAAAGAATTAGCTGGTGAAGTGAATAATCCTTTGTTAGTTCCGGCATAAAGAGTATTGATTGTCCCTTTGTGTTCAATTACATTAGAAACGCTTGTATCAGTGCCTAAACTACTACTGATGCTAAATTTAAGGGCGTTTCCAGCAATGTTACCACTTGAGATATACAAGCCTTTATTAGTACTTAAATATACATTATTATTAATTAAATCAATGCTGTTGCCGATTTGTTGCTTATCTGGATCTGTTACTTGGATTGGCGAAACAAATGCTTGACGAAAAGTAGTTCCGGCATTAAGAGAAATTCAGAGTCCGGAACTAATTTAATCATCATAACCACTTTTATTACTGATGAAAATATAAATATTTTTATTTATTGCCTTAATCAGATTAATAAAAGGATAGCTGGCAGCCTTGCTTTCTGCGCCATTAATATTAATTTTTGTGAATGCAATTTTTGTTGCATCAGATCTTCACAAACCATTAGTTTCGGTACCGACAAAAATTTTATTATCGATCAATTTTAAGGTGTGAATTGTTGCTAGTATTGTTGAATCTGGTTTGCCTATAACAATTTTAGAATATGTTTTTGATGTAGTTGATTTAGTATCTCATGATACTAAACCATATTGTGATCCGATAAACAATGTTCCGTTAACATCTAATAAAGAAGTTATGATAACGTTTTGATTAAATATATTATTTGCTACTTGCGTAAAGGCGAGTCCATCTGATGACATAAATAAGCCGGCTTTATTTGAGTCTTGTTTATAATTTTGGAGTTCTTGTGTACCTATAAAAATATTAGTCCCAATCTTAATGATTGCAGTGATTTCGACTGTATTAGGAATTGTAATGCTATTATTTTTAACTCAGTCTTCATCATCAATTGAAGTTCATAAACCACCAATTCCGCCCAGATATATTATCTTTCCAAATTTAACTTTAACATTAGTTCCCGGAGCACCCACAGTTGGATTAGGTAAATTAATTTTTTTAAATGTTAAATTATCTTTCGCAGATACTGGTGTTTGAGTTGAAGCTCAATCACTAGATTGATAAGAGCGATTAGTCGTATAAGTGGCCACGAAATTAACTGTTTCAGATTTTGGAAGATCTGCTAATGTAATTGTTACTGTTTTAGCGGAATCGTCGTTGACTGGACTAGTATATTTGATAATTTTATCGCTTGTTTTTCAAGTTGTTTTTTGCGTTGAAGCTTGGGAAAACATTTGCGCTGCACTATCTTTAGCGGCAGCAGTTTTGAAATCAAGTCAACTATGAGTTGCGCCATCACTGTTTGATGGTGCTTGACTACATACTCAAACTGAGTCTGTATATGCTGAACCAGTGTAAGTAGCGCTAAATGTTGCTACTTCACTTTTAGAGCTAGATTTAACAATAATCGTCACTACTTTACCTTTAGATATTACACTCTTAATTGATAAATCGCCACTTTTAGCGCTTAAATTTTCTCAATTTGCAGCTGCTGGTTTAGCGTTAGTCACAATATTGTTAGCGCTTTCTACTTTAGCGGCTTTGATGAATTTTTCTAAAGCAGTCTCAGTGCTTTTTTTACCGCATGCTACTACCATGGTTGTTCCAATTCCGACAATACCAACTACTCCTAATGAGGAAGTTATTATTTTTAGAAGTTTATATTTTTTCATTTTATAACTCTCCTTCAAAATTTAATTAAATTATCGACTTTTTTTAAATTGAGTGATTTTATAGATTATGATTTAGTAATTAAATTTTTAAGTCGTGTAATCTCCACTATTTAATATATCAACAAAGATGTGATTATCAATTAAAGTAACATTATCTACATTGCTTGCAGGTATCGAAGTATTAGGAGTAAAAAAGATTAAACTAGTATTAGATGATGAAGTGAATAATCCTTTGTTAGTTCCGGCATAAAGAGTATTGATTGTGCCTTTATGTTCAATGGTGTTAGAAACACTTATATCTTTGTCTAAAGTAGTGCTGATATTGAATTTAAGACCAGTTCCAGTTATATCCCCACTTGAGATATATAGTCCCTGAGTGGTGCTTAAATATAAATCATTATTAAATAAATTAACACTGTTTCCAGAAATTTTTTGTTGAGAATTTTCACTTTTATCATCAAAAATATTAGTAAAACTTTCGCCATTATTTTTAGAAACATAAAGTCCTGTTGTTGCTTTAATAGTTTGTGACCCACCAATATAAGCATAAATATCATTATTTATTTGAATTATAAATTGCACAGATATTATAGCTGATGAATCACTTGGGGCTGGTGTCATAGTACTTTGTGAAAATCCTGCACCAAGTTCAGTCCCACCAGTTCATATGCCATTAGTTAGCGTACCGACAATAATTTTTGTTTTATCAGTTGATAATTTTAATATATTAATTGTTGCAAAAGGATTTTTTTGACCTCCTTTACTAACAATTGAATTGTAAAGAATTGGTTTTGTTTGTGCATCAATTCATACGAATAAACCATTTTCTGTGCCAATAAATAATCTAGTATTAACATTTAATAAACGAGTTATTGATAAGTCTTGTGCGATGATATTATTAGCTACTTGGCTAAACTTTAAATCTTTAGATTGTGGTGCTATAAATAATCCACCTTTATGAGAAGTTGTATCATAATTAGCTAATATTTTTGTAGCTACAAAAATATTATCATCTACTAAAACAATTGCAGTGATCTGAACTGTGTTAGGAATTACCAAACTTTTATTTTTAGTTCAAGTTGTGTTATCAGTTGAAGTTCATAAACCGCCAGTTCCACCAAGATATGTCATAGCACCAATTTTTACTTGGACGTTGCTACCAGGAAAGTTTGGTGCCGGATTTGGTAAATTAATTTTCTTAAATACTAAATTATCTTTATTAGCTATTGGTGGCTTTGGTGTAGCTCAATCACTAGATTGAAATGAGCGATTAGTCGTATAAGTGGCCACGAAATTAACTTGTTGACTAGCTTGACGATCAGCTAGTGTGATCGTTATTGTTTTAGAAGCGTCATCATTGACTGGACTAGTTAATTTAATAATTTTATCACTTGTTTTTCAACTGGTTTTTTGTGTTGAAGCTTCGCTTAACATTTGAAATATTGTATCATTATCAGCAGCAGTTTTGAAATCAGCTCAACTATGTGTTTTCCCATCAATATTTGATGGTGCTTGACTACAGATTCAAACTGAGTCTGTATATGCTGATCCTTTATAAGTAGCGCTGAATGTTGCCACTTCAGCTTTAGACTCTGATTGAATAACAACAGTTACTACTTTACCTTTAACGATCGTATTCTCAATTGTTAAATCATCGTTTTTAGCGCTTAAATTTTCTCAATTTGGTGCTGTTGGATTAGCGTTAGCAACAATATTGTCAGCATTTTCTGCTTTAGCTGCTTTAATAAAAGCATTTAAAGCAGCTGAATTTTTTTTACTACACGATACTATTGATGTAGTGCCAACTCCAATAACACTAACTACTCCTAATGAGGAAGTTATTATTTTTAGAAGTTTATATTTTTTCATTTTATAATTCTCCTTAAAATTTAGTTATATTATTAACATTTTTATTTTTTTATATTATGTATCTATACATTAATGATATCAACTTTTTTAAAATTTATTAATTAAAGATTGTTCCTATTTTTATAAATTCTTATAAAAATAATCGATATGTAAGTTGCATTTAAAAACACGCAATTAAAAAATTGCGTGTTTTTAAATATTGAAAGTTTGTTAAAATTTAATAATTTTATAGATATATGTTTAAGTAGTGTAATCACCACTATTTAAAATATCAACAAAGATGTGATTATCAATTACATTAATATTACCAATATTACCTGCGGGTACAGAAGTATTAGCAGTAAAATATTGTAAAACTGAATCAGTTGATGAAGTGAATAATCCTTTGTTAGTTCCAGCATATAGAGTATCAATTGTGCCTGTATGTTCGATTACGTTAGAAACGCTTATATCTGCACCTAAAGTAGCGCTAATATTAAATTTAATACTAGCTCCAGTTATATCACCACTTGAGATATATAATCCTTGATTAGTGCTTAAATATAAATTATTTTTTATTAAATCAAGACTATTTCCAACTTGGTTTGAATTTGTAAATAATGATTTTTGTGTGAAAGTAACTCCTTTATCATCAGAAACTCAAAGTCCAGTTGCAACAAAATGAGTGCCTTGTCCTACATAAGCGTAAATACTATTATTGATTTCTTTAATAAAATTAATGTGCGCTTCACCTGGTTTGTCTTTTGTATGAGGTGAAAGTTCGTTTTTTGTGAATTTAGTACCTTTAGCATCTGATGTTCATATACCATTTGTTTCGGTACCGACAAAAATTTTATTATCGATAAATTTTAATGTGTGAATTGTCGCAACAGAACCTGCTGCTTTGGAATTTGCACCAGAAATAATTTCAAAGTGGTCCCCTCTTTTTTCTGAGCTACCATCTCATGACATTAAACCATATTGTGACCCAATAAATAAGATCCCATTCACATCTAATAAACAAACTATTATAACGTTGCGATCTGATATATCGCTTGCTACTTGTGTGAAAACAAGTTTATCTGATGATGTAGTTGGAGCTGGCGTCATAAATAAACCAGCTTTATTTGAACTGAGTGCATAATCTCCATTGAATGATGTTCCGACAAAAATATTTTTACCTGATTTAACAATTGAAGAAACTTTAACTGTATTAGGAATTACAAGACTTGTATTTTTAGTTCAAGTTGTCCCATCAGTTGAAGTTCATAAACCACCAAATCCACCAAGATATGTGATATCCCCAATTTTTACTTTAACATCACTGCCTGGGAAATTAGGAGTTGTACTAGATAAATCAATTTTCTTAAATGTTAAATTATCTTTAACTGTTGCTGGTGTTGCAGTTGAAGATCAATCACTAGATTGAAATGAGCGATTAGTTGTATAAGTTGCAACAAACTTAACTGTTTCAGCTTTTGGAAGATCCGCCAATGTAACTGTTACCGTTTTGGCGGTCTCGTTACCAATTGGAGTAGTATATTTGATAATTTGATCACTTGCTTTTCAACTTGTTTTTTGAGTTGAAGCTTGGGAAAGCATTTGGGCTGCACTATCGGCTTTAGCTGCAACTTCAAAATCAGCTCAACTATGAATTGCACCATCACTATTTGATGGTGCTTGACTACAGACTCAAACTGAGTCTGTATATGCTGAACCAGTATAAGTAGCAGTAAATGTCGCTACTTCGTTTTTAGAAGTTGATTTAACAACAATGCTAACTACTTTACCTTTAGATGTTACACTTTTAATTGATAAATCGCCACTTTTAGCACTTAAATTTTCTCAATTTGCAGCTGCTGGTTTAGCATTAGTAACAACGTTATTAGCACTTTCTGCTTTAGCAGCTTTAATAAATTTTGTTAAAGCAGCACCCGCACTTTTTTTACCACATGATACTATCGTAGTAGTTCCAACTCCAACAATACCAACTACCCCTAATGAGGAAGTCATCACTTTTAGAAGTTTATATTTTTTCATTTTATAACTCTCCTTAAAAATTTGATGTAAAATCATTATATAATATATACACTATATATTAATAATATCAATTTTTTACTATTAATAAAAACGCGATAACAAAAAAAAAAAAAAACACTTAGTTATCCAAGTATTTTTTTTAAGTTTTCATGCTTAATTCGGTTTTTAAAAAAGTATAAGCTTCATTAATTTTTTTCATTTTAGTTTCAGCTCATTCAATATTATCACGATTAAGATCTGGATGATATTTTTTAGCTAGTTTACGATATGCTGATTTAATTACTTCTAAATTAGACTTATAAGGGATTTCTAACACGCCACAAAATGCACGACTTTGCGCTTCAAAATGTTGGCGCGTTTTTTTGAAATAAGATTGATCATAATTATGTTGATTAATATTATTAATTTCAGCACAAACATTTTGAAAGTGATGATGCATTTCCGCAATAAAGCGTTTTGTGTTTTCAACATATTCTCATCAATATTTAACAAAAATAATTTTATCTTTAAATGTAATTGTCATTCGTGCAAAAACTTGTAATTTATTAACTGCTTTAACCATTTCTGAACGGATCACAAAATTGCCAATTACGACTTTGTAAAAATGGGGAATAGCGGCGCCATTATATCGAGCTTTAACTTTCTCAAAAATATCATTATCAATTTTAACAGGGTCGTTGTGGCGACGCCCAATTTTATAATTACGCTTAGTATTTACAACTGCTCTAGTTGCTTTATGAGTAACTAATCTAATAATTGTGATTATGCCACCCAGTCCACCAAATAAGAAAAAAATAATTCAAAAAATAATTGATCCCATTTTATTTCAACCCCTTTCTTCAATCAGATATTTTTTAAAATTACGTCTATATATTATAACACAAACTCCCCTAGTCCAATAAAGTGGACTAGGGGAGTTTAGTATTAGTTGATTAGTTTCTATTCTAAAAAAATGAAATAATTATTAAATAATATTTGGCTTCTCAGCAACAATAGTTCAAGTATTACTGAAACAATTTCCATAATCTTTTGTTTTATTCGCAAATAGAAATGACGATATCATATAGAAGTTATACTGACCTGGAGTGCCATCAGAATTATGAACATTCATTGTAAATGTTGCTGTCAGTGTTCAACCAATTTGTGGAGCTGTCGGCACTCCTCCTTGATGAGATTCATCAGTCTGACTCTTAACATTTAAAATACTATCGACAGTTTTAACTTTATTAGTAGTTTCATTTTGTAGGATTGTTGTAGAGTCGCTATGATTCTTAACTGTTCAATTGTGAATTGATATATCTTTAGTTCATATTGTTACATCGTCCTTAGCGCTTTGAACTTGCTTGAACGTTTTATTATATAATGCTGTAAATTGCATATATGATTGTAATTGGGTTCCGATACTAAAAGTTCAATTTTGAATATCATAACTTTTTGAAGCAAAAGTGATACTAACTTTAATTGGGTTGGCATCATAATTTCCTTCACGACCTTTAATCGAAATAATCCCACTAACTGTTTTGGAACTATCATTAGCACTCAACGATCCTGCCATGCCTTTGTAAGGATCGTTAGTTCCACTACTACCATAATTATCAAATTCAGCAATAGCACTATCTTGTCAGATTAATTGTGTGCTATCACCAACGCTTCATTTTAGTAATTTTCAATTTTTGGCTTTTTTAGCAGCAGATAATAAATTAGTTGCTGTTTCTTTTAAAGCAACTGCTTTAAAATTACCTCATGTTAAATTATTAGCAGGTGGTTTAGGATTAGTTCAGTTTTTAACATCGTATTTGCTATTATTAAGATACGTAATTGTAAATGTCCCAATTGATGTTTGATCAACGTTGAACGTTCTCGTAATATCAACGCTGACACTTTTTTGAGTATCGTCACTACTAAATGCTCCCAAACTTAGTTGGTCAGCAGTGGCACCCGCTCATGCTGCTGGTGTAGTAGCGTTATAAATATTGATTGCTGTTTCTTGTTTAGCAGCCTTTTCAAAATCAGCTCATCGATATTTATTATCTGCTTTTTTACCACAAGATGTTGCAACAACCGCGGTTGTTGCAACGGCAGGTATTAAAGTAGCAGATAAAAAAATTATTTTACGTATTTTTTTCATTTTATAACTCTCCTTAAAAACTTTAGTTTTCTCATGCTATATAATAATGATAGCAATTTTTTACTATTAATAAAAATGCGATAACAAAAAAAAAAAAAAACACTTAGTCCCCTAAATGTTTTCTAATTTTTGGCGGATTTAAAGACTAAAATAAATATTTATTATTATTTTATTAAGTAGCTGAATAAAGGCTTCAACTATTATTAAATGTAGTTCCGTAATTTGGACTAATAGCATTAGCAAACATAAAATCATTTTCAAAAATTAAATAATGCGTTTGATCGGGTTGTGTTTTATCAATGTTATTAGTAATTGTAATATGGATTCTTAATGAGTACCCGATTTGAACTGTTGAGCCAGATTCATAGATGGCACCTCTAATATCTGCTTGATGAGTTGAAACTCATGACTTAATATTAGGATAGCCATGATCAATTAGATAACTATCGATTTGTGTATCTTTATTATGAGTTGTTGACAAGAAATTACTTGCTAAAAATTGTGGTAAATTCTTTTTAAGGCGAATATTCTTAACTTGTTCAACAACAACATTTGCTAGTTGGTCATATTTAATAACTGATTGTCATTGTCGATCTTGTTTAAAAGTTCAGTTTGCTAAATCATAGTAACTATGATCATAAATAATGCTAGCTTTGATTGGGTTTGAATCATAAATTCCTTGACGATTTTTAATTGAAATAATCGCAGTAATTATTTTAGCATTTTGATCAGCGATAGGTTTCCCTTGCATTCCTTGATAAGGATCGCTTTTACTAGCGCTGCCATAAATATCAAATTCAGCTTGATCATTTACTTGTCACACCATTTGTGCAGTAGTTCCAACTGCTCAATTAAATGAAGCAAAATTACTTTTCTTTTTGGCACTATTAAGAAGGTCGTTTGCTGTTACACTTAGTGCGTTTTTTGAAAAAACTTCTCAACTAGGGTTCCGCGTTGGAACAGTCTTAACTTTTCAATTAGTGACATTGTATTTAATATTATTATGGTCATTAATTGTAAAAATTCCCGTTGATGAATAATCATCACCGACTGTTCTAGTCATGTCTAAATCAATCGTTTTAGCTTGATCGTTAACTGTTATATTGCTAATTGATAATTCACTAGCAATTACTAAACCAGTTCACGCTACTGGTTTAGTAACATTATAAATGTTAATTGCAAGTTCGTTTGATGCAGCTGCTTGAAAATTATCTCAATTAGTAAAAATTGATTTTTTACCACATGATGTTGTTAGAATACTTATAGTACCCAACACTGACATTGAAGTAGTCAATAATAATAATATTTTGCGCAATTTTTTCATTTTATAACTCTCCTTAAAAAGAAGCTTTAGTTTATTTATATATAAAAACACTATATATAATAATAATAGCAATTTTTTACTATTAATAAAAATGCGATAACAAAAAAAAAAAAAACACTTAGTCCCCTAAATGTTTTCTAATTTTTGGCGAACTTAAAGATTTATTAAGATATTGATAATTATTTTAATAATCTAAGTTTAATCGTGTTTAATACTACTATTTCTATATCAATGATAACGATTTTTTAAATTATTATTAATGGTTTTAAAAATCGTTTAAAAAAATAACTAATTTAGTAATAATCTTAAATTAGTTATTACTATTTGATAATAATGGTTTATATGTTGAACCAGTTCAAGTACTGCTAAAACAACTCCCATAGTCGCGATCAGCATTACTATGAAATAAGAAATCATTATTCATAGTAACCCCAATTATCCCAGTAGAATTATCTGGATAAGTAACACCGACTCTAAATTTAATAATAATTAATCAACCAGTTTGTTTACCTTTTACCATTAATGCTTGTTTAGTTAATATCGGTGGTAGTAATAAAGATGCGTAAACTTTTGGTGCTTGATTAGCATTTAATCAACTAGTAACATTGATACTATGTTGAGGATTCATTCAATTGTTATCGAAAAATGTGCTTCATAGACTAAAATTCTTACCGGCAGCCTTGACTTTATCAATCGTAACTTTTGCTAATTGACTATATTTTAAAAATGATTGAGATTGGCTATCTTTGCTAAAGGCTCAATTTTCTATATTATAAAGATCTTCATCGTTATAATGAATAACTGCTTTGATCGGATTTGAATCATATGCGCCATTTTTATTTTTAATTGAAATAATGGCAGTAATCGTTTTGGCAGTTTCATCAGCAGTTGGCTTCCCTTGCATTCCTTGATAAGGATCACTTTTATCAACACTACCATAAATATCAAATTCAGCAACTGCACTACTTGATCAAACTGTTTGTTGTGGTGTTCCCACGCTTCATTTTAAGCTGTTTCAAACGCTAGTTTGTGATTTTACTGTTTTCAATAAGTCGGCTGGCGTTACTGCTAAAGCGTTATGTTTAAATAAACTTCAGTCGTGATTAGTTTTAGGGTGTGATGCAATTATTCAATTTCATTTTGAATAAGTTTTATTTTTAAAAAGAATTTGAAAAACACCAGTTGATGTTGTGTATGAATTAAGTTGATATGTAATATCAACACTAATGATTTTTTGTTGATTATTAATTTTAAATGAACCGATTGTTAATTTTGCAGCACTGTTAGCATCCGGTTTGGGTCAAGCATCAGGGTGCGCTGCTGTAAAAATATTAAGCGCGCTATCTTTTGTCGCCGCATCTCTAAACCGATCTCAAGCAGTTATTTTTGCTTTACCACAAGATGTTACAATTAAAGAAGTTGTTGCTATAATCGGGGTTAAAGATAAACCTAGAAAAATTATTTTACGCAGTTTTTTCATAATTAAATAAACTCTTTTCTACTAATTTTGTAATTAGTTAGTTTTATTAAATTAAAAGGCAATCACTATATAAATATATTATATAATACTATGATTATTTATTTCAATAATTTCATAATAATTATTTAAAATAAAAAATACAAATTTAATGAATAATTAAATTTGTATTTATTGATTAGTTAGTTAAATTTTCCTTTTATCTATTATTGATATTCTTTGAATTTGTATTAGTGATTAATGTGCGGATTTTAAATTAAAATTTAAAATGCGATTCTAATTTTTTCTAATTTTTTTAAGCCATTATTAAAATCCTGGACTAATTCATTAGACGTTTTATTGTATAAACTTTGCACATCAATGCCACTGCCTAAAACTGTGATACCACTTAATACAATAACAGATAAAAAAATTCAATTTCTAATTTTAAACATTATTGTCTCCTTTTTTAAAAATGTGTATAATAAATTATACCATAATTTTACTTTTGTTAAAGTATTTTTAAAAAATAAGTGATTTTGGTAATGCTTAAAATTAATTTATGAGCTCTTTTATTTATTGATTATGATTTTGTGAATACAAGTTATTTTTATTTGATAATTTAAAGTAGTTGAAATTTTTAATTTATTGTTAGCACAAAAACGTTCAATAATTAATAAATAATACAAAAAATAAAGGTAATTAATAATTACCTTTATTTTTTAAATAGATGTAATTTTGTTAATAATTTATTATATTTGTGGAAATTATATTTCAAAAAAAGCAATATTATGAGTTAATATCCTTATTTTGAATAATTTAGTTTTGATATTATGTTTATATTATTTTGAAAAACTATCAATTAAGTTAGTAACATAATTTTATTAGTTCTTAAAATTAGTTAATTTATATGTTTTCTTATTAAAATTATAAGTAATTGTTGTTGTAAATGGTTTTGGTGCGTTTTTACTACCACTTCCATAATAACCATGAAATTTGGCTACAATATCACTATTATTATTTTTAAATGTAATGTTTTTTGAAATCATTGTAAAATCATATAGTTTAGTTGCATCGTTAATCTTGTTATTAGGATTAGTAATGTAGTTTCAAATTGCTTTAAATACATTTTGCGTTGCTTGAGTTTTTTTAGCTTTATTATTTACTGAGTAGTTACCATCTAGTGCTCAAGTAGTTGGTAGAATATTACGAGTTAAGATTATTTTAGGTACGCTATATTGCTGAGTTGTAAAATCATAAACAATAATTTCACTAAACTTGTCAGTTTGGTGATTTGATTTTACTGTACCAGAAATTTCAATCATTGGCATATCTTTATTGCTATCATCAGTTATACCTAAAGTAAAAACGACAGCTCCAGCTTTTTTCATTTCGCGCAAACTGACTCTTAATTTTGCCGCTAATCCTTCTTGAATAATCGGGGTTAAGTTTTTTTTCAAAAATATAGTTTGTAGTGTTTTATTGGCTGGTAGTTTCACTGTCGTACCACAACTTACAACACTAGTGCTCATTACTGCCGTAGTAGCAATGAGCCCAAAACTAGTAAAAATAAGTTTTGATTTAAATTTTTTCATTATTTCTCCTTTGTTCACTCTTGATTATTATTTATTGACATTTTAAATAATTGTCATTTAAATAAAAACTCTTTTATGACCAAGCTTTTATCTAAACTACAAATCTATTTTATCACCTTTTATTTAAATTATTTAATATTTTACATAAAAGGTATATTTTTTGGTAAAATATTAAATAACCATCTTTAAAATGGTTATTAATAAATATCACATAACAATTAAGGTGTGTTTGAATTATGTTTAATAAACTTTTTAGAAATTTTGAAATAGCTGCTAGGTGAAATCCTGGTAATCCAAGAACTTGTTATCAATGAGCCAATGAACTTTATCAGTTAGGTAAAATCAAACGCTCAGTTAATATGCTAATTAGAACGCTACGCATTAAATCTGATTATATTGGTGCTTATCAATTAATGAAATTAATTTTAAAACAACATACTAATGTTGATGCAAATTTAATTTCATTAATTGACAAATGTTGCGCTTTATCAGATCAGCTACATGTTGATGAAGATCTAATGAAATTAAAATTAAAAATTATTTTTAAATTAATCAATAAATTAACTTATAAAAATAAAGTCATTACAAGTAAACGTAAAAAAATAACAATCAATTAATGATTGTTATTTTTTAATATTTAATTTAGTTAAGTCATTTAACCAAATAATAAATCTTGTCCTGGACCAGCTAAATCATCAATACTAAATTTTCCAAACGGATGATAATGTTCGTTGAGATTAAAATGTGTTGATTTTGATTTATCACTATAATTTATATGAGTAATAATATACGTAACTGATCAAGCTTTAGTATTATCTAATTTATAAGTTAGTGTTGTTGTGTTAGGATCACTTGCATTAATGAGTGCTACTTGTTTTTTAACAACGTTAGCGAAATCTTTTTTGAAGTGTGTTCATTTTGTTTGATAAGTAATTCCTGCCCCACCAGCAACAATAATCGCACTTCCTAAAATACTACTACTAATAATTAATAATTTTTTATTCATAATTAACTTCTTTCATAAATTATGATTATCATAATTTAACTAACGTGAATGTTTGTTATTTTTAAATCACTATTTTTAAATTTGCTAAATGCTCGATAATGAAAACTAACAGTTTCAGTAACGCTTACAACTGATATATTGCTAGTTATTGTATAGACAAGCGTGTGACCAGAACTACTTTTTAATTTATATGTGAAAGTTTATTAAAAAATGTCGCTACTATCTTTAGCAGCTTGTGCCATTCCTGTAGCGACATCTTTTTTAAATTTACTTCATTTACTTTCATATGCAATTCCAGTACCGGCGCCCATAACGGCGGCGGTTGCTAAAATACTACTCAACATTATTGATGATGTTTTTTTCATAAATGATTCCTTTATTGAAAAATAAAAATTTCTTTACCATAACCTTTGAGACCACTTATAGAAAATTTAGAAAAAGCACCATAATGTTCATTGACAGTTTGTGTCACCATTGATGGTAAATTTGGTAGGACATTGTTTTTGATAGTTATCGTATATCTAACCGTGTGACCGGAAGTGCTTTTTAATTGATAGCTTAAGAATGGTTTTTTACCCGCTATAATTGCAAAATTGTTTAACGATGTTGTTGCTGATGCTATATTATCAGCAAAATCTTTTTTGAAGTGTGTCCATTTTACTTGATAAGTAATTCCGGAACCAGCACTAACAATAACTGCAGCACCAATAACGCTACTACCAATAATTAATAATTTTTTATTCATAATTAACTCTCTTTTCTTTGATTTTTTATTTGTGGATTTTAAATTGAATATTTCATTATAAATTATATCATAAATTCACATTATATCTATACTATGTTTATCGATATTAATCAATAAATCGTTATGAATATTATAGATATATGGTATAATTTTTTAAATTAATATTAATATAAGGTTTAAGCTAATAACAAGAAAGTAGTTGGCTACAATAATGCATGCAATTATTCGAATCATTGTTGGAGTATTGTTCAAAGGCAGAAAACTACCAAAGAAGGAACCGAGCGAAATCAAAACTCCATTAAGAATCATCGTTGGTAATATTGTTTTAGCAACTATAGCAATCTTTATTTATTATCATCATGGGTCAACATTTTGATTTAGATTTCTAATGTTTAGTATCATTTCTAACATTTTAGTATTTGTTGGTCATTGAATTTATTGCTTAATTTATAAAGATACAAATAATCAATCAAATTCTTATCAATCAGATTCAACGCTAAGTCTTGACTAAAAAAAATAAACTCACATCTTAATAATGTGAGTTTATTTTTTTATATTTATTTTTACTAATTATAAAATTAAATAACACAATATTTTACTTTATTAACATTGCTGTCTTTAAATCCACCAAATGGTTGATACTGAACTGAATATTCTGAATAAATTTGATTGTTGATTACTACATAGTCAACTATGTGATGAACATAAATACTATCGTCTAATTTATACGTAAAGCTGCCCGGAATAATGTCATTTTGTTTTTTGGCAAGTTTTACCATATCTTTAGCAAAATTTTTTTTGAATTGCGATCAGCGCACTTCGTAAGTAATGCCAGTTGCACTAGCTAATATAAAAGGACTTGCCATAACGCTACTACTAATAATTAATAATTTTTTATTCATTGATCAACCTCACTATTAGTTATTGATAATAATAAATAACTTCGATATCTTCTATGATATTAATAAATTATAGCATATATTTATTTTATCTAATTTTTAACAAAAGTTATAGTATTAGTAATAATTAAAAATATGTGGTAATATTTTTAATATTATAAAAATTAAACTTCTAAATCAAAAATAAAATAATTAAGGAGGTGTTTTAGTGTTTAGTCTTATTCGTATGTTTGTCGAAATCTTTACGAAGGGTTTCGGAAAAGTTGCTCGTGGTGGTAAAAGGCGTCCTCGTAGCGGACGTAGAAATCCATGAAGAATGATTATTACAACTATTGTTTTTGCTATAATAGCAATTATTGATTATTATTTCCAAGGTCTTAGCTTTAACTTTTGATTTTTAATATCTTTAATTATTTTAAATATCCTGATTTTTATGAGTTATGTGGTTATATATTTAATCGCAAAACCAAAAAACCAAGAACCTGAAGCGGAAGTAATTATCAATTAAATGACAATCTTAAAAATAAACTCATTTTTAAAAATGAGTTTATTTTTTTTAATGCTAATTTTCAATAAAGCAATTTTGGTATTTATTAATTAAAATATTATAATTAAATTAATAAAGACTCTTCTGAATTAAGGTGGCAAAATGAAAAAATTTAAAAAAATCTTTAGTAATTTAGCAACTATCACTGTCCTAATTAGTAGTGTTGTTGTAATTAGTGCTTGTGGACATCATCATAAAACTGTGCCAATCAGTAAAATAACGCCTGAGATACCTAAAAAAGTTAGTGGAATTTATTCACCTTTCATTGATGTAACGATGCTTCAAGGAGCACCAGCCGGGCGCTATAATAATTTGATTGGTTATTATATGAATCCTGGAGTTCGTCATATGATTCTTGGTTTCGTTCAGCAAGGGGGAAGCTCTAATGTCCCCCATGCTGAATGAGCTGGAACAACTGAGATTGATGCTAGTGACCCAACTACAGCAGCAGCAGCAAAATATATTAAAAATATTATTGATAATTATCAAAAAGTTGGTGCTGATGTTTGCGTTTCTTTTGGTGGTGCTAATGGAATTGATGAATGAACAACATCTGGTGCAACTGTTACTAACGTTGCTAGTGATATTAAACGCGTAGCAACGTATTTCAACACTAAAAATATTGATTTTGATATTGAGGGTGGTGCGGTTGCTAATAGTGCTGCTACGAAAATTCTAGCTGGTGCTTGTAAGCAATTACTATCTAGTGAACCGAGTATGCGCTTTTCATTAACACTCCCAGTTTTACAAACTGGGATGACTGATGGAAAAGCACTAGTTCAAGATTTTTATAATGTTGCAAATTTTAAACCAATTATTAATATTATGGCAATGGATTATGGCGGTAATATTGCTGATATGGGTAAAGCAGCTGAAGATGCTAGTGATAGTACTGTTAAGCAGCTAGCTAGTATTTATAAAATTAGTAATAGTGCTGCTTATAAGCTATTGGGTGTAACGCCAATGATTGGTTATAATGATACTGCTGGTGAAGTTATGACTTTAGCACAATATAGCGCTCTAGGGAGCTTTTTACGTAATAAAGGTGCTTTTATGTATGGTGCTTGATCGTTGACGCGTGACTATGCTTCTAACAAGGAAGGATCTGGTGGTCCAACTAGTACTGGTTTATTACCAAAAGAAGCAGCTGATTTGAGTTTTTCAAACGCTGGATTAACTAGTTTTGGTGATAAAGGTGGTCCAACTGATCCAGTAACTGGTGATATTGCCATCAATCAATATCTAATTACGCAACGTGATTTAGGAATCTATTGAAGTTCGGTTAAAAATGCGTTGCGTTATCGCATTATTGTTGATGGCGATAAAACAAAACCATATTATAGTATGGTTACTAATTTGATTCTAGAAACTAATAAAGCAACTAACGAGAAACATAGTTTTCAAGTTTCGGCATTAGGTGCTAAGAATAGTGAAGTCGATAGTAAAATAATTAGTGTTGATAATAGTGCTGCTAAGTTAAAAAATTTAGTAACTTTATTTGATAGTGGGACTGCTTATGTGGCTGATAGTATTTTTGTTTATCATAAAATTGTCTACCATGCCAAATATTGATATCAACAAGGTGCTGCTAACGGTGCTGGTGGTAAATATTCTACTCCAGATGTGGAGGCTGAAAAAAGTGGTGGGTCCACTTGAAGTGGATCCCAAAATTACACTAGCTAATTTAAATACTTATGGTTATTCAGCTCAAGCAGTTAGCGATTTAGAAAATGCTAAAAATTGAAATATCGTTAATTGAAAAGTGTAGACTTAATTTGATTTAGAAATTAATAAAAAAACCAATCACCAAATTAATGGTGAATGGTTTTTTTAGTTTAAACATTTTAATTAAAATCTAAAAATTGTTAGATGTTAATAATTTATTAAGAAACTACTGATCAAGCTATAGTAGCAGGATCAAAAGTAACTGAATTTGTTGTATTTTTATTAATTTTTACTGTTCATGTATTAGGTGTTTTAGAAGCTACAAGATTTCGTCCATTTTTAGCAGTAATTGCAAATGTTGCGTTTACGTGTGCATTATATTGAATTGTTGCTTCTGTTAAAGTAGCAACTGTTTTTGATAATGTTGTTGCGCTTTTTGGATTTAATGTAGTTAAATCATATGATTTAGTAGCAGTAAATGTGTAAGCTGTGTTTGTTGGGTGTAAAGCATTTACAACAGCTTTAGTTGTTACAAAAGCTGGGTAAGCAACTGTTAACACGTTTTTAGAATCTAATGAAGTAGTGATTAATGCTTTGTTAGCATCTTTAATTTTTTTAATTGCAGCACTTTTTGATGAAGCTTTGTTATCAACGCTATGGTTTCAACCAGCGATGTGTGCATTTCCAGCTGAAAGATTGATGTTTGCGTCATTTTTGAAACTTGAAGTATCAAGTCCTGTGTTATAAGCTAAATCTCTTCCTAGTTTACCAATATTGATTAAACCAGCAATGTCAGTTGTAGTTGGTAATTTTGTACCTGTTGTTAAAGGAGTTATGTTAACACTGAATGCTAACTTTTGGAACATGTTAGATGTTCCTGTTCTTGAATCAGTATAACTGATTGTTCCTTTTGCCACACCTTTTACAGCATCTGCTGAAGGTGTAATTACTACATTTGTTATTGCTTTAAATGTTGATAATTGATTTTC
>CBDCUL010000013.1:0-38978 GCA_965222855.1 Mycoplasmatales bacterium
GGAAAAAATAAGTAAAAAAAATGGTGGAGATGCCGGGAATTGAACCCGGGTCCACAACCCACATAATATTTTACATCTACAGTTTAGAATATTTTCAAAAATTCGTCGCCTTTTAAGATATATAGACAAACTTAAAAATTAACTATCTTCTAACTTTCGCTTTTATATCCGAAGAGTGATATAAAGCTAGTTCTATAAAAACACTACAGAAAAACTAGAACAAATTTTCTGAGCGGTTCCTAACCTTATTTAAGATTAATGAGTTACGCTGTAGCAGCCATCATCATTGAAGATGATGCGTTATTTAGCATAAATGTTGGAACGTTTAATTTTTTTGAGTTTCCGTTTGTTGAACCTCGTGCATTTAGGTTTGCAGACCACTGCATAAAATATTCCGTGAAGCCATGTCGAATCCAGTACATCCCCGGACAACAATTATAACACTAATTTACAATATTTAAATAAATTAATTGACTTTTTAATGTATAAATTATATACTTTTAAAGCATAAAACTATATTTAATCTATTTGCTAAATATAATTAAGTAATAGTTGAAATCTATTATAAGGAGAATTAATATGAAAAGAACCTACCAACCGAATAAATCGAAACATAAAAAAACTCATGGATTCCGTGCTCGTATGGAAAGTGCCAGTGGGAAAAACGTCTTACGTAGACGTCGTGCCAAAGGCCGTCATAAACTAACAGTATCTTAATTCACAAGTTTTAATTTTAAAAGAAGTTGTTGATTATTATGAAAAAACAATTCCGATTATTAAAAAATTGAGATTTTCAAAAAATATTAAATAATTCTAAACAAGTTATTAATGCAGAATATGTCATTTATTATAAAAAGAATAATTTTGAGCATTTAAGAATTGGCGTGACTGCATCTAAAAAATTAGGAAACGCTGTTAAAAGAGTAAAATTAAGACGACAAATTAGATCGATTGCTCAAAAAGCAAACATTATTCAATATAATGTTGATGTTGTTGTCATATTAAGAAAACAATTCTTAATTAATAACTACGATAAAAATCATAAATCATTTTTAAAACTAGTTGATACAGTTTTGAAAAAAGCAAAAATTACAAAAGAATGTAATAATAGTTCAACTCAAGCAAATGAAAAGTAATAACTAGACAGAAAGAGAGCTTAATAGTAATATGAAAAATAGTAACAATTTAAACAATACTCCTTATAGCTGATTTAATGGTGGTAGCAGCAATGCAAAACCTAAATTAACACCCAAACAATATTTAAAAGTATTTTTAAAATTTTTTAAACTATTTTTCTTTATCATTTTGTTAATGTTAACTGTCACAGCTTGTGGACAAAGTTTTTCTATTAGAACTAATAACAATATTGGGAACGGAGTAGAATTTTATCATAATAAAAATAAAGTTCAACCATTTTCAATTATTGCTCATCCAGAAAATGGTCACCAAGTTATCTCTAACGTTGGTGGAAATTCATATCTTAACCTTTTAACTAATGATATGAAATTAGAAACTCCAGTAGCAGGTAATTCTGGTGTTTTAGATTACATTCATAATTATTATGGTAGTGAATTCCCCAAAGCTTACGAAGGTAAATATTATCCGTTAGTAGCTGTATTGTCAGAACAAACTGATGGTAAATATGAAGTGTATGGCACAGTTCAGCGTAATGCTGATGGTTATGCTCATGTTTCACAATTAGTAGGTGGATGAACTTATAATCCAACTACAAAAAATTGATCTAACAAAGTAGTTAATAAACCACTATATGATACTAATGGTACAGTTTACAACGCTTCACCAAAAGGTGATATGAGCGACGATGCTAAAAAGAAATTAAATGTTTTTAGTATTAATGAAAAAGGTCTTTTATATGCTAAAAAGAACACTGATCATTATTTAAAAACATGAAGACCAGTTGTTAGTTGAGCAGGCGCTTGACATTATGGACCATGATATGGAATGCTTGTATATCCAATATTTATGGCTTCTAACTCATTATTGTTATCTTTTGGAGGTAGTGGATTCTGAGCAGTTGCGTTAATGATTATTATTCTAGTATTAATCATGCGTTCATCACAATACGCTCTAAGTTTCAAAAGTATGAATCAGAGTTATAAGATGCAAGAAGTACAAGGCCAGCTAGCTGCTATAAACGCCAAGTACACCCAGTATAAAGATAATCCATATATGCAGAAAAAGAAACAAGCCGAAATAATGGCTTTCTATAAAAAAGAGAACATTAATCCCCTCGCAATGATTGTCCCTGTTATCTTCATGATGCCTTTCTTCTTAACAATGTGAAGAATAATCGAGGGAAATTCAATCATTAAAACAACTTCAGCACACGGACTATACTTTTCAATTAGTCTATGATCTGGATTGGCAAAAATGCATTGAATTTACTTAACACTCTTATTTCCAGCATTAATTGTGCAAGTGACCCAAGTAATGCTCCCAATGCAATTATCTAAGTTGCGCCGTAAAAGCGTAACTCAAACAGCTAAAAAAGCTGCTAACAAACAAAATAAAATGATGTTTGCGATGATTGCGATGATGAGTGTGATGTGTTTTATTATTCCAGCCGGTATGAGTATTTATTGAGTGGCTTCTGGATTATTTACAATCGGAACCCAATTAATCAACCATTTTATATTCCTGAAAAAACGCACTAAAGTAAAAAAAAGCTAAATCGACTATTGATTTAGTTTTTTTATTAACATTAAATGTTATGATAATTAATAAAAGGAGCGTGTAAAATGATTAACGATACTATTGTAGCTAGTGCTAGTGCACCAATGACACAAGCGATTGCTATTATTAGAATTAGTGGGACTGACTCACTAAAAATTATCAATCAATTAACTCATAAAAAAGTCGGATTTTTTCAAGCTAATCAATGTCAATATAGTAAAATTTATGATTATCAAAATAATATTATCGATGAAGTTATGATTCATTTTTATCGCAATCCGCATTCTTTTACAGGTGAAGACATTATTGAAATTAATTGTCATGGTGGCATTGTTGTAGTTAATCGCATTGTTGAAGAAAGCATTGCCAGAGGAGCCCGTATGGCAACTCGTGGTGAATTTAGTAAGCGCGCCTTTTTAAACAATAAAATCGATCTATCACAAGCTGAATCAATTAATGATTTAATTAATGCTAAATCAAAAATGCAATCACAACTACAAATTAATAATATTGTCGGTAAGACATCGCAATTAATTAAGCAATTACAAGCTGATTTATTAACTAGTATCGCAATTTGTGAAGTTAATATTGATTATCCCGAATATGACGATATTGAACAACTTGATGCTCAAAAATTATTAATAAAATTAAGCGCCTTTAATGAACGCCTTGATTTAATCATTACTAATTCAAAAGAAGCAACTAATATTTATCAAGGCATTAAAATTGCGATTATTGGAAAACCAAATGTTGGTAAATCATCACTTTTAAACACTTTATTAAATAAAGATCATGCGATCGTGACTGATATTGCCGGCACGACAAGAGACCGCCTAGAAATCAGTTTTAATTTAGCTGGCTTAGTAACAACATTAATTGATACAGCTGGAATTAGAAAGACAAACAATAAAATTGAAAATCTAGGAATTAATAAAAGTTACTCAGCTTTAAATGAAGCAGATTTAGTTTTATTCATTACTAGTGCTAATCAAAAAATTTCGACATCAGAAATAGCGTTATTTAATAAAGTTAAAAATTTCAAACATTTAATTGTTGTCAATAAAGTCGACCAACCAACTAATATTGATAAAATTAATCAATTCAAAACAAGCCAACCAATTGTTGAAATTAGCGCAATTAACAATCAATTAAACAATTTAGAAGAAATTATTAAAAATCAATTTATTAGTCCTGATTTTAATATTAACAATAGCGAAATGGTTAGTAATCAACGCCATTTAGGATCATTAATCAATGTTAAAAATAATATTTTAGAAGCATGCAGCGCTTTAGAAGAGGGGATTACTCCTGATATTGTTTTAACTGATCTACAATCAGCTTGAAATAATTTATCGATCATTTTAGGGAATGCTCATCAAACAACATTATTAGATGAAATCTTCAAACGTTTTTGTTTAGGCAAATAGTTTGTATATAATTAATATATATAGAGATTAATTAATTAACAAGGAGTTTTTTATGAGAATAATTGATAGCCACGCCCATTTATGTAGTATTAAATTTACCGAAAATGATGTTGATGTAATTGCAAACAACGCTAATGTTAATGGTCTAAAATATATTATTGATATTGGGGCATCTTACGAAGAATCAAAAGATGCTATAAAAAATGCTGCTAACCATAAAAATATTTTTGCAGTTATTGGAATTCACCCATTAGAATCCGATACTTGAAATGATGATATTGAGCAACATTTAATTATTATGGCACAACAATCAAAAGTAGTCGGTATTGGTGAAATTGGTTTAGATTTTTATTATAAAGACGCACCGAGCAAAGCACAGCAAATAAAAGTTTTTAAAAAACAATTACAAATTGCTAAAGATGCTAAATTACCAGTCAGTATTCATGTTCGTGATGCTTACGAAGAAGCGTTTCAAATTTTAGCAACTTTTCCAAAAACTAGAGGAGTTATGCATTGCTTTAATGGCACTGTTGAAGATATGAAAAAATTTATATCTTTAAATTTATTCATATCTTTTTCAGGAATTGTTACTTTCAAAAATGCTGATCGTTTAATTAGTGTTGTTGAAGCAACGCCATTAAGTAATATGTTAGTTGAAACTGATTCACCATATTTAGCGCCAGAACCAATTCGTGGTAAAGCGAATCGTCCAGAAAACATTAGTTATACTATTAGTAAAATTGCTAAAATTAAAAATTTATCAATTGGTGATATCGAAAAACAAACAACGGCTAACGCAGAAGAATTATTCAATTTAAAATAAAATTTTAGGAGTTGAAATTTATCAAAATTAAAGAAACAATTGTTGTTGAAGGTAAAAATGATAAAAAGAAACTTTTATCATTTTTAAACTGCGATATTATTACTACTAACGGTTCTGATATCAATAAACAATTATTAAATTTGATTAAAATAGCAAATGATCGCAATGGAATAATAATTTTTACTGATCCTGATTATCAAGGTAAAAAAATTCGCCAAAGAATTCAATTATTTTTAAACAATAATTGTAAGCACGCTTTTTTAAATATTAAAGAAGCCCAAGGACCACGTAAAAAAATTGGAATTGAACACGCTAGTGTTAAAGCCATTAATCAAAGTTTGAAAAATGTAATTACTTTTCAAAATAATTTGCCATCAATTTCTTGACCTGAATATTATAGTTTAAAATTAACAAGTTATCAAAACTCAAGTCAATTAAGAAAAATTATTACTGATCATTTTGATATGTTATATTGCAATGGTAAGCAATTATTTAGACGTTTACAAATGATGGGGACAACTTCAGAAGAATTATTAAACATTTTAAACAAACCAAAACAACTAAAGCAGGTTTAACTATGCAAGCAATCGCAACGCTCGAACGCACTATATCAATCTTGAAAAAATACCATTTATCAACCGATAAAGATTTAGGTCAAAATTTTATTATTGATAATCAAATTATCAAACAAATTATTAAAATAGCAGATTTAAAAAATAGCGATTTTATCTTAGAAATCGGTTCTGGAATTGGGGCATTAACTTGAGAGTTAGCTAGTCTTAAAAAACCAATTATATCTGTGGAAATTGATCAAAAACTAATCCCTCCTTTAGAAAATGAAGTTATTAAATATTTTGATAATATTAAACTAATTAATAACGATATTTTAAAAATTAATTTAGCTCAATTATTTAATGATTCTTATCTTGATTTTAATAATCAGGCAATTACTGTAGTTGGAAATTTACCATATTATATAACTACGCCAATTATGATTTATTTATTAAAATCAACAATTAAAATCAATAAAATAGTTTTATTAATTCAAAAAGAAGCGGCTGAACGACTTTTATCAAAACCAAAAAATAAGAAATATAATTATTTAAATGTCTTATTACAAATTTATTATGATGTTAAAATTATTGATAGCATTTCTAAAAATGTTTTTTTACCAATTCCGAAAGTTGATAGCGTTGTTATTGAATTGATTACTCATAATAAATATCCTGATATTAATAAAAATCAAATTATTGATTTTTTAAAATTGTGTTTTTTGCAAAAAAGAAAAACTTTGATTAATAATTTAAAACATCAATATGGCGTAGATAAAATACGTGCTATTTTACAAAATAATAATTTATCAATCACAGCAAGAGCAGAAGAATTAAGCAGCGATAAATTAATAACACTTTTTAAAGAGGTGATGACTTTTGATAATGTATAGTTATCCAAAAATTAATCTTGGTTTAGGTGTTTTGCCTAAATTAAAAAATCAACAATTACATAAAATCAAAACAATTATGATTGAAGTTAAAAAAGATATTTATGATATTATTGAAATTAATGTTAATAATATAGATAAAGATCGTTTTTATAATTTTAATAAAATTGGTTATCCAAATACAGTTTCTAACACAATTAATTTATTAAGAAAATATTATAAAATTAAATGTTTTTTTGATATTAAAATTAAAAAAAATATTCCAATGGGATCTGGATTAGGTGGTGGTTCTGCTAATGCGGTTACAACAACTAAAATAATTACTAAATTATTAGGGATTCCATGAGAAAAAGAAATATTAAAAAAACTACTATTACCAATTGGTAGCGATGTGCCTTTTTTTGTAGAAGGTGGTTCTTGTTATGTAGGTATGTATGGTGAATTTGTTGAACCAATAAAATTAACATTTCCACACATTCAATTTATCAAAAAAGATAGCCAAGCTAAAGTCGAATATTTGAATATATTATTAAGAAAAAAATATAAATTTGAGACTAAAAAAATTTATGAAATATATGATTTATTACCACTTTCACAACATAAATTTTCGGAATTATTTTATGAATTTAAACATAAAAACATTAATTTTATGAAATTATTATTCAATGATTTAGAAACACCAGTTAACAAAATTTATAAATCAATTCGTTGTAAAAATAAAAATTATCGATATTTATTAACTGGTAGTGGATCTAGTTATTTACTATTCAATCCAGTTAAAATAAATTTTGTATTTTAATTTACATTAATATAAGTTATAATTTTAGAAGATTAGAATATTTATTAATATGCCATTTAGATTAATGAAAATAGATTATAAAATACGGAGGAAATTTGAGATGAATACACCTAAATTTTTAAGCAAAACCGAACTTTTAAATAAATTTAAAGATAAAATCAATCAATTTATTGACATTGAAAAAGTCCATATAACTAAAAATGTTGAAATTGGTAATGACAACGTGATTTTTCCTAATGTTTATTTAATGGGTAATACTAAAATTGGTAATAATAATAAATTACAAATGGGTGTAGTTATTGAAGATGCGATAATCGACCACGATAATTTAATTGGTCCATATTCATTTATTCGTAAAGATACAATATTAAAAAATGATATTATCATTGGGCCTTATTGCGAAATTAAAGATTCTATTTTAAATAACAAAGTTACAATTAGTCATAAATCATTTGTTGGAAATACAATTATTGGTGAAAATTCTTTAATTGGAGCGGGTACAACAATTGCAAATTTTGATGGTAAAAAAATCGTCGATACTATTATTGGAAAAAATGTTTTTATTGGCTCAAATGTCACATTAGTAGCACCGATAAAAATTTATAATAACGTTTTTATATCTGCTGGATCAACAATTACAGAGGATGTTAACCGACCAGCCAAAGTATTCGCAAGAGTAAAAGATATGACTTTGAAGGAGTTATAAACTTATGGAAAATAACCAAAATAAAAAATGTTATTGTGCGGAAAAATCAGAACCAGTATTATTTTCGCTATCTGCATCAACTGAATTAGCTCAAAAAACTTCTGATATTTTAAAAATTCCCTTAAGTAAAGTTGATATAACTAAATTTGCTGATGGTGAAATTTTAACAGTAGCAACTGAGTCAGTTAGAAATAAAAAAGTTTTTGTATTTCAATCTACTAATGCACCCGTTAATGATAATTTAATGGAATTATTAATTTTTATCGACGCATTAAAACGTGCTGGGGCGTCTAGCATTAATGTTATTAACCCATATTATGGATATGCTAGACAAGATCGTAAAGTACATGGTCGTCAACCAATCACAGCTCGTTTAATTGCAAATTTATTTGAGACTGCTGGAGCAACTCGTTTAATTACTTTTGATTTTCATTCACCACAAATTCAAGGATTTTTTAATATGCCAGTTGATGATTTAAAAGGGTTATTCGTTTTAATGGAATATTTTGCGAAAAAAAATATTGATGATTTAGTAATCGTTGCTCCTGATCAAGGTGGAGTCGCAAGAGCGCGTCTATTAGCTGATTTATTTCATGCTAAAGTTGCCGTCATTGATAAGCGTCGTAGTAATCCTAACGAATCAGAAATAATGGGTATCTTAGGAAATGTTAAAGACGCTAATTGTATTATCATTGATGATATGATCGATACTGCCGGTACTATTGTTAAAGCAGCTGAAAAAGTTAAAGAATTAGGCGCTAAAAATGTTTATATCGCAGCAGTACATGGAGTATTGTCTAACCCAGCTAGTCAGCGATTAGAAAATTCTTGTGCTAAAGAAGTCATTATTACCGATACAATTAAAATTAAGGAAACTAAAAAATTTCCAAAATTAAAAATCATCTCAGTTGCTAATTTCTTAGCAAAAGCAATTAGTGTAACAATTAATAATAAATCAATTTCTGATGAATATTTTAATACTATTTCAAAAATTAAGGATATTGTGAAAGAAAATGAATAAAACTCATAAAAAAATTATGGCTTTTGATATTGACGGCACGTTATTAACGAAAGACCACAAAATATTAGATTCAACTAAAGAAAGCATTAAAAGAGTCCAAGCAGCTGGTTATACAACAATCATTTGTACAGGTAGACTTTATTCTCATTCAATTAAAATTGCTAACGAAATTGGTAATATTGATTATATAGTTTCTTGTAATGGTGCTCAAATTTATGATGTTAAAAATAAAAAAATTATTTATACTAAACCACATAAAACAGCTAATGCCGAATTAATTATTAAAGAGTTAAAACATATTGGTGTTGGTGCTGTTATTTATGGTGAACATGATGTGCATTATTATCACCATGAAAATGATGATAAATCTTTAAGATTATTTGAAGGATTCTATAAAAACTTTAAATCACATTTGAATGATAAAAATATTGATCAATTTTTATTAGCTCATCCAATTTTAAAAGTATTAATTTATTTTGAAGATCCTCAAGAAGCGCAAAAAATTACTGAAAAATTACAAAAACAATTTAAAGATTTTGCTTATGTGGTTCGTGGTAGCGATACAGCAGTTGAATTTAGTGTTAAAAATACTAATAAAGCAACTGGTGTTAGAGAAATTCTTAACCATCTTAATTTAGATAAAAAAGATTTAGTCGCTATTGGTGATTCTGAAAATGATATCGAAGTATTGCGCATGGCTAATTTAGGAATAGCGATGGGGAACGCTTTAGAAATAGTTAAAAAAGCATCTGATGTAATTACTAAAGATAACAACAATCATGGAATCAAACATGCCATTGATACATTTGTTTTAGCTGATCACAAAAAACGAGAAGTTAAATAATTGATGGATAATTTAAAATTAATTGTTGGTTTAGGTAATCCTGGCAAAGCATATGAGCAAACACGTCATAATGTTGGGTTTAAAATCATTGATACTTTTTTAACTAAAAATAATCTACAACTTGATAAAAATAAATTTAAAGGATTATTTACAAAAACAACAATTTTTAATGAAAATGTTATTTTTGCTAAACCTTTAACTTATATGAATTTATCAGGCGAATTTATTATTAAAATTAAACAATTTTTCAATATTAAAAATGAAAATATTTTAATTATTTATGATGATAAAGATTTATTATGCGGTAAATATAGATTAAAAACTAAAGGATCAAGTGGTGGTCAAAATGGGATGAAGAACATCATCCAACATTTATCAACACAAGATATTAAGCGTTTAAAAGTTGGAATTGGATCGATTGATAAGTTTAATACTAGAGATTATGTATTACAAAAATTTAGCAAAAGCCAAAAACTATTAATGACACCAGTAATTAATCAAACTGAAAATATTATTAATGATTTCATTAAAAATAGTGATTTTACTAAATTAATGAATCAGTATAATTAATTATGAATCTTAATCTTAAGCATAATAGAAAATATTTAATTGCTTGTTCTGGTGGACCTGATAGTATGTTATTGATTCATTTAATGCATAAAAATAATTATGATATTATCGTTTGTCATGTTAATTATCAAAAACGCGAAACCGCTAATCGTGATCAAAAAATTGTTACTGATTTTTGCAATAAACATAATTTAAAATTAGAAATTTTAAATGCAACAGCAACAATATATAAAAATTTTGATAAATTTAAAAATTTTCAAAATCAAGCTCGCGAAATGCGTTATGACTTTTTTAATAAAATAGCTATTAAATATCATGTCGATAATGTTTGTATTGGACATCAACGTGATGATTTTTTAGAAACAGCGATTTGACAATCACAAATTAAAAAAACGCAAACTACTTATTATGGAATTAAATCAGAAATAAAATTATTCAACTTACATATTTTTCGTCCTTTATTAGCATATTATAAATCTGCAATTTTAATTTATTTAAAAGAACATAATATTAACTATGGAATTGACGAAACAAATATTAAGAATATATATACTAGAAATGTGATTCGTCAAAAATTAAATCAATATGATAATAAACAAAAAGAAATTTTAATTAAAGATTTTCAAAATAAAAATTTAGAAAATCAAAAAGTTGAAAAGGTTATTAACGATATTTTTACAAAATGACAGAAAACAAATTTTAGAATTGACTTTATTAATAATTTATTAATTTTAGATCGTCAAAAACTAATTTATAAATATCTTCATAATCATCATTTAAATGTAAAAGTATCAAATGATAAGTTGATTGCGATTACTAAATTTCTATTAAAAAAAGATCATCGAAAAACTTATCGAATTGGGAATGGGATATCATTGACAAAAAAAACCAATTTACTTGCTTTTATTTTCAAAAAATAATATAATTATTTAATCTAATAAATTTACAATAACATTAGATAAATAATCATAATATTTTTTTAAATAAAGTAAATTAAGAATAATCAACTATATTTTAATGAAATAGTTGAGAAAGTGAAAATTAACAATTATGAAAACTCAAGATAACCGTGTATCAGAAATTTTGATCACTTATGATCAAATCAAAAAAAGAGCAATTGAAGCTGGAAAATGAATTGATACTACATACCAAAATAGAGAACCAATTTTATTAGGTATTTTAAAAGGTTGTATTCCGTGAATGCAAGAAGTATTCAAACATGTCGAAATTGATTGTTCAATAGATTTTATGGCAATTACGTCATACCACGGAGGACATAAGAGTTCTGGAAGTGCCAAAATTGTTATGGATGTTAATGCCGAATTAGAAGGCAAAGATGTTATAATTATAGAAGATATAGTTGATTCTGGAATTACTATTAAAAAAATAAAAGAATACTTAATGTTTAAAAAAGCTAAAAGCGTTAAAATTCTAACATTTTTAGATAAAAAATCAGGTCGTCAAGTTAAACTTGATGCCGATTGAGTCGGTTTCGATGTACCACATAAATTTTTAGTTGGTTTTGGACTAGATTTTCAAGAAAAATATCGTAATCTATCATTTGTTGGAGTTTTAAACGAATCTGAATATAAGTAAACTGATCTTAATTATAAATAAATTTAACAGGAGAAAGACGTTTTATGAATAACAATAATTCAAATAATTCGCAACCGAAAAAGAAAAAACAGAATAATTTAATGATTCCATTAATTGTTATTGGTGTTATATTATTACTAATAATCATTTATTATGTTTTTCATCACAACAAATTAATATCTTTAGCACAATTTCAAACTTGAATTGCCGATGCTGCAGATGGTCACGGTAAGTTTACTAGTTTAAAATTTGACAATAATTATCACAATGCTAGTGGAGTATTTGTTGATAGCGGTGGAACTAGCCATAAATTTGTAGTTGGACTACCGCCTGTTGGAGACGCAGTATACAAAACTATTATTAGCGCCCTTTCAGCGGGAGGAATTGCTTATAATTATCAAAACTTTACAGCACCCTCTTTCTTTCACTCATTTTTAACTACTTGAGTTCCCTTTTTATTAATTTCTGCATTACTTTTCTGAGTAATGACAAAATCATCAACTGGTGGTAGTAAATTAACATCTCTAGGAAAAAGTCGTGCTCGTCAAGAGAGGTCTAACGTTAAATTTAAAGACGTTGCCGGAAGTGAAGAAGCGAAACAAGAAGTTAAAGAAGTTGTCGACTTCTTAAAATTCCCAGCCAGATATTTAAAAGCTGGTGCACGTATTCCTAAAGGAATTCTTTTAGGAGGTGCCCCAGGTACTGGTAAAACATTACTAGCAAAAGCAATCGCTGGTGAAGCTGGTGTCCCATTCTTCTCAATGTCTGGTTCAGAATTTGATGAAATATTTGTCGGAGTAGGAGTAGCTCGTGTTAGAAGTCTTTTCGTTCAAGCTAAAAAGGCTGCACCATGTATCGTCTTTATTGATGAATTAGATGCTGCTGGTCGTAAACGTAACTCAGGACAAGTATCAGTTAATGAACAAACGCTAAACCAATTATTAACTGAAATGGATGGATTCACAAGTACACAAGGAGTCGTTATTATCGGGGCTACAAACAGACCCGATGTATTAGACCCCGCACTTTTAAGACCTGGTCGATTTGATCGTTTAATTACAATCTCTTTACCAGATATTAAAGAACGTGAAGCGATTCTGAAAGTTCATGCTCGTGGTAAGACATTTGACAAATCAATTATATTTGCAAATATCGCATCACGTACACCAGGATTTTCCGGAGCACAATTAGAAAACGTAATGAATGAAGCTGCGATTTTAACAGTCCGTAATAATATTCCAATTATTACTAGAGAAGAAATCGATGAGGCGATTGATCGAGTATCGTTTGGCCCAGCTAAAGTATCACGTATTATTACACCAGAAGAAAAACGTATGATCGCCTTTCATGAAGCAGGTCATGCTGTTGTTGGATTAACACTTCCAGATGGAAATATTGTTCATAAAGTAACAATTATTCCACGTGGGCAAGCTGGTGGATATAACTTAATGATGCCACGAAAAGAAAAATATACTAAAACAAAATTAGAACTATTATCTTCAATCGCCTCATATATGGGTGGTCGTGCATCTGAAGCGATCATGTATGGTGAGGATCAAATTTCAACTGGAGCTCATAATGATATCGAACAAGCAACAAACATTGCTCGTCGAATGGTTACTCAATATGGAATGTCTAGTTTAGGAGCAGTTCAATATGAACGCGAAGAAGGGTCACTCTATTTAGGAGCAGATCATAAAACACGTGAATATTCTGGTCAAATTGCTTTTGAAATTGATAAAGAAGTTCGTAGCATTATTGAAACAGCTTACAAAAAAGCAGTCGTTATTATTGAAAAAAGAAAACCGTTATTGTATGCTTTAGCAGAAGCTTTGATCGCACAAGAAACATTAGTTAAAGAAGAAATCGAATATATCGAACAATATGGTAAATTACCAGTTAAAGTTATTTCTGATACTAATGACAAAGAAATCAAATCTAAATTAAAAAATGCTCTTAAAGATATTAAGAACAAATCTGCAAATAAAAATACTTCAACATCAAATGATGGCGAAAGAATAGTTGTTAAAAAACAGAGTTTTGCAACACAAGAATGATTAAAAAAACCTAATCATGAAAAACCTGTAACAAAACCTAGTGTAAAAACTAATAATGTTGAAAATAGCACTAAACCTGTAACAAAAGAAACTAAGTCAAAACCAGTTACTAAAGCTAAATCAACAAAACCAACAAACAAAGATAAATAGTCCAATTTTTAAATAAAATAATATTACATAAAGTGGTAATTTAATTTGCAAAAATTAAATTACTGCTTTAGTAATTTAATGGCGGTGCAATTTTATGATAATTAATGAATTCAAAACTAATCTTAAAAAACACAATATTAATATTGACGAACATCAATTAGCGCAATTTAAAATCTATTTTGATTTATTAAAAATTTGAAATCAAAAAATGAATTTAACAACAATCATCAAAGAAAAAGAAGTTTATGAAAAACATTTTTTTGATAGTTTAGTTATTATGGAAAAATTAGATTTTTCTAATAGCACATTGGCAGACGTTGGTTCAGGTGCTGGGTTTCCCGGAATACCATTAAAAATTTTAAACCCAACAATGAAATTAACTTTGATTGAACCTTCAAATAAAAGATGTCTTTTTCTTAAAGAACTCGTTCAAGAATTAGATTTCAATGATGTCATCATTCTCAGTGAACGTGCTGAAGATTTAAAAAATTTAAGTAATAAGTTTGATTACGTTTGTTCTCGAGCGGTTGCTAAACTAAGTATTCTTTTAGAAATTACTAGTTTCTTAGCAAAACCACAAGGAATTGTAATTGCGCTAAAAGGACGTAAATTTCAAGAAGAAATCGATTTATCAACTAACGCTATTAAAATTCTCAATTTAACAATTAAAGACATTCAAAAATTAACGCTCTGAAGTCATAATGATATGCGAGCTAATATTATTTTTGAAAAACAACAAAAATCCGATCTAAGATATCCAAGAAATTTTGGACAGATCAAACACAATCCTTTATAGAAAATAAAGAAATGAAAGGAGTGGTTCCTATGTTTTATATTGGTGATATAAAAATCGAATCACCCATTATCTTAGCGCCAATGGCCGGTGTTACTAATGTTGCTTATCGAATTTTAGCACGCCGACACGGTGCTGGTTTAGTTTGTGCTGAAATGGTATCCGATATGGCTTTAATTTCTGGTAATCAAAAAACTTGAAGAATGTTACGTGTTCATCCTGAAGAACATCCAGTTTCAATGCAAATTTTTGGGTCTGATAAAGAAACAATTATGCAAGCAGCACAGATTGTTGACAAATATAGTGATGCTGATATTATTGACATCAATATGGGTTGTCCGGTGCCTAAAATAGCACTTCGTGCTCAATCTGGTTCTGCTCTTTTAAGGGATGTTGATAAAATCCGTGATATTATCACTAGTGTTGTTAATGCTGTTTCAAAACCAGTTACTTTAAAAATTAGAGCTGGATGAGATTCTGATAGTATCAATGCAGTTGAAATAGCTAAAGTCGCTGAAGCGGCTGGTGCTAAAGCGATTACAGTACACGGCAGAACACGTGAGCAACTTTATCGTGGTAAAGCTGACTGAGATTTAATTAAAGCAGTTAAAGAAGCAGTCAGCATTCCAGTTATCGGTAATGGCGATATCAAAACAGCCCAAGATGCACTAGATAAAATGCAATATAGTGGTGTTGATGGTATTATGATAGGAAGAGCCGCCCAAGGTAATCCTTTTGTTTTTGAAGAAATTAATTATTTCTTAAAACATAATAAACATTTACCGCGTCCCGACAATGCAACTATCTTAAAAACGATTATTGAGCATGCTCAAAATTTAATTGATTTAAAAGGCGAGCGCACTGCTATATTAGAAATGCGTGGACATCTTGTGAATTATGTACATCGTATGCCTAATAGCAAACAAATTAAAGGTGTTATTTATAAAATTAACAACTTAAATGAATTAATCGCGATCTGTGAAAAATATTTTGAAATCGAAAGGTAATTAACAATGAGAAAATTTAATGAACAAGAACAAGTTAGAAGAGAAAAATTAGCTTATATTAAAAAACATCATTACGATCCTTTTGTTTATACAAAATTTGATAATAATGCTAATTCGAAAGATCTAATTGAAAAATACAAAGATTTATCAAAAGCAGATATTAGTAGTTTACAACAATCACCGATTTTAATTTCTGGCCGCTTAATGTCACAACGTGGTTCTTTTGGCCATATTAAAGATTCTTTTGGCAAAATTCAAATTTACATCCCTAAAAAAGAATTAACTGAAAAAACACAAGATCTAATTAAGTATTTAGATCTTGGTGATATTATCGGGATTGAAGCAAAACTTATGAAAACTAATAGTGGTGAACTAACACTAAGAGTTCAAGAATTATTTTTATTAAGTAAAGCACTAAAACCATTACCTGAAAAATTTCATGGTTTAGTTGATAAGGAAGAACGCTTTCGTCGTCGTTATGTAGATTTAATTATGAATGATAAAGTTAAAGAAACTTTTATCATTCGTAGTCGTATAATTACGCTAATGCGTAATTTCTTTAATGCTAAAGATTTTATGGAAGTTGAAACACCAGTATTACAACCAGTTTTAGGGGGCGCTGCGGCCAAACCGTTCGTGACGCACCATAATGCTTTAAGTCGTGAATTTTATTTACGTATCGCTACCGAATTACATTTAAAACGCTTAATTGTCGGTGGCTTTGATGGTGTTTATGAAATTGGACGTATTTTTCGTAACGAAGGAATGGATGCAACTCATAATCCAGAATTCACTTCTTTAGAAATTTATGTCGCATATCAAGATATGGAATATATGATGAACTTAACACAATCTGTTATTCAATATATTGCTAAAGAAATTTCTAAAACAGAAATCGTTTACAAAGATCATCATTTAAATATGATGGCAAGCTTCCGCCGTATTCATATGGTTGATTTTATTAAAGAAGTAACTAATGTTGATTTCTGAGTAAGTATGACTTTTGAAGAAGCTAAAGCATTAGCAAAAACACATCATGTTAAATTAGAAACACATCATCATAGCGTTGGACATATTATTAATTTATTTTTCGAAGAATTTTGCGAAGAAAAAATTATTAACCCAACATTTGTTTATGGTCATCCAGTTGAAGTTTCACCACTTTCAAAAAGAAATGCTAGTGATCCTCGTTTCACTGATCGCTTCGAACTATTCATTTGTCAAAAAGAATATGCCAATGCGTTTGCAGAATTGAACGATCCAATTGACCAATATGAGCGTTTCCAAAACCAAGTTAAAGAAAGTTCTCTAGGTAATGAAGAAGCTAGTGGAATGGACCTTGATTTTGTAGAAGCTTTAGAATACGGAATGCCACCAACTGCCGGATTGGGAATTGGAATTGATCGCTTAATTATGTTGTTCACAAATAACGATAGCATTAGAGAAGTAATTTTCTTCCCCCATATGCGAGATCGTAATGAATAAGAAACCATTACTATCAATTGGAATTCCGGCTTACAATAACAGAAAATACTTATCTTTACTTTTGGAAACATTATCAAAAATTATCATACCTTTTAAAAACGAGATCGAAATTTTAATTGTTGATGATGGTTCAACTGATGACACCCAAAATATTATTTCTAATTATAGTGATAAATTTGTAAATTTAAAAATTATTAAACAAAAAAATCAAGGATTATCTGCTTCAAGAGATGTTATAACTAAAAATATTAATGGTAAATATTTATGATCTATTGATGCTGATGATTTAATTGACAACGATGCCTTTACAGAAATTTTTAAAATTATTAAAAATAATCCTAATGTGGAAATCATTAATTTAAATTATATTATTTTTCATAGTGATGGTTATTTTAATAATCATAAATCAAAAATTCAAGATGCAACAAAATGTAAAATTAATTTTGCATTCCCAACAGTTTGATCTAAAGTTTTTAAAGCATCTTTATTATCAAATATTGTTTATGGCAATAAACTACCATACGAAGATTTAAGAACCACTTTTAATATATATGCTAAAGCTAATTTAGATAATATTTTATCAATTAAAAAACCAGTCTTATTTTATAGAATTCGTAAAGATTCAATAATGAGAATAAATGATGATAAATTTTTAAAAATAAAAGAAGTTTTAGATATAGCTAGTAAAAATTTATCATTTATACAAAAAAAAACTTTATATCAAATCCATTTAATAGTGTTTAACTCATTTCATGCTTTTAAATTTCCGCAATGATCTTATAAAGACCAAAAAAAATATGTTAGTAATAACTTAAAATTTATGAAAACAACTTTTGGTAAAAAATCTTTAAAAATAAGCCAAAAAAAACAATTAGGATTCCAAATTAAAATTGGGTTTTGATTAATAAAATATCGTTTATTTTTAATATTTAAAATATTTTCTAAATTTTCTAATCGTGACTAGATATGGTATTATATACATAAATCATTAGTATAAACACAAATAACTAAAAATCAGGAGTTTCATGTTACAAAATAACTTAAAAAACCATATTATAAAATATACTAATAGTGTTATTAGTATATTTTATAATATGGATATTAGTTTATTTGTAAGTAAAAATTTTCAAAAATTAAGTTTTTTAAAAAAGAAAAAATTAATCAAACGAATTTCAAAAATTGATTTACATAGTATAATGAAAATTAATTCTTGAGCTTGTGATAATGATTTATCACAAAAAGAATTAAAAAAATTATATAAACAATTATTAAAATTCCATAAATTATTAAAAGACATTAATATTAATATTAAAGATTTTGATGAATTATTTAATTTTATTAATAACTATCAATTAGAAATTATTAACGATGAAGCTTCTACTAGTGTAGAATCTTTTGAGTTTAATTCAATTAATTCAAATATCAAAAATTGCATTTGAATCGAATAACTTACTATCCATTAGTTTTGTCTTAAAACTAAGGAGGTAGTAAAATATCAAAAATCTAATTAAATCAGCCTTTAGAGCCATTGGTTTCAACAAAATCCCAATGATTGCTTTAACTGTGATGATTTTCTTTACGTCTGCAGTTTTTACATTATTAAACGATACTTCAAACTCTTTTCAAAAATCTTATGATAATTTTGTTAAAGTCGGAAATCTTCATGATTTCACAGTGAAAGAAAATTTTTCAGTAACTGGTGAAGTAAACTACAATGTAAATGATTCTGTTAATAATAAAGATTATTACAATATGAAGTTATTACCAATTAATAATAAAAAAATAACTTCTCAAGATTACACATTGAATATTAACAACAAAAATACCAATTTACTATTTAAAAAAACTACAACAAAAGACAACACTAATCCAAAAATTTTAATTGACAATAGTGCCGGAGCAATTTCTGTCACAGATGAAAAATCAAAAACTACTACAACAATTAATAGTAGCGGAAGCAATGCAGCAACTTTTAAAAATATTATTAATGATCTAAATACTAATTCAGATGATATTAGTAATACTAAAGTCGTTATTAATATGAGTTGAGATAAAAGTAAAACAACACTGTCTTACTTAGATTACTTTAATACATTAGCACAATTGGGTTCTGATACAACAAAAGCGCCATTCGTGGTTAATGTTGATAGTAAAATTCAAGCTAGTATTAATCGCTATTTATATACTAATAGCAATCAAAAAACTACATTAGAAAATAGCATTAAAAGTTCAGAACAATATAATTTTATTCAAAAAATTAAAAACTCTGATACGTATAGTGGTCTAAATTTAGATCAATTTAACGCAATCAATATTAATAGTTCGGCTGATAACAATTATTACAAAGTTGTTTCAGTTCAAAATCATTATGATGTTGCAAATACATCTGGTGCAACTAATAATAAGTTACCAATTAATAACACTGATAATTGAAGTGCCAAAACAATTGATAAACTTAATGTATTTAGTGGTTCAGGATTACCTGCGCCAGATAAATATAGCGTTTTAAAATCAAATTTATTAGCTCAGATTATGGTTAAAACACCAAAACTAAATAAAAATACTATAGCCTGAGACGATCACGGTTCTTCAGTTATTGCTAACTGAGGATCAACGATACCGGCATCAAACAGTATTAAATCAATATCTGCAACAGTTGCAAATATTTCACCCGGTTTTGCAAAGGCCCATTATAAAACAGCGCTAAGTTCATCATTATCAGATCAACTAAATCAATTTTTAGCTGAAGGTCAAGGTAATGGTAAATATGACTTTACTGCTTATTTAACATGATTAAATAATTTACCAGATCAATATAAAGTTAAAGTTGATAATACTTCTTTCGTAATTCGTGGAATTAGTTTAAGTCCTGACTTTATGTATCCCGTAATGGATTCTAAACATCTAACACCAAACCCATCAAATGAAGCATTAGTTTATACAGATTGAAGAGGTTATGAAGGAATTCATACGGCATTCCGTACTAATCCAATTGAAAAATTTTTAGTTGGAACTTTTGCATCAGGCAGTAGCTCTGCTCAAAAAACAAAAGTATTAAATTGAATTAATACACAAGCACGTCAAGTGATGAATTTCCCAACTAATGTTAAAATTGCTAGTTTAAATAACGATTTTAAAAATAGTGGAATTGCTGCTGCAAGAATTGGTTTTATTAGCACTTTAGTTAGCGCTATTAATCACATTTCTTTAGCAACAATTATATTCTTAATTGCTCTAACTGCATTTGTCAGTATTATTATTACATCAAAATATATTTCATCAAGAAAATCAAGCTTAGGAATTTTAAAATCACTCGGTTACAGTAATTTTAAAATCGCTAGTTCATTATTAGTATTTAGTATCATCGCGTCTTCAATTGGAGCAACGACTGGATACTTACTTGGATTATCATTACAAAATCAAATGATTGGTTTATTTGTTAATTATTGAACAATCCCAACAGATACGATTAGTTTCTCATGAGTATCGTTTACAACGATGTTTGTGTTACCAATTATTGGTTTAAGTTTATTAACATATCTTGTTGCATTTATTAAATTACGCGAAAAACCAACTGTCTTAATTAATCCATCTTCAGGATTTAAAATTAATTTTATTGCCCGTCATTTTACCAAAATTTTCAATGGCTTTAAAGCAACTAGAAAATTTAAATATTCACTAGCTTTTTCTTCAATTACAAAATTATTAACTTTATCAGCAATAATTGGAGGAACAATTACAACGGCAACATTCTATTTATCAAATCATAATTCGTTTATTGATGCTCAGAAAAATACGCAAGCTGAAAAAGCGTATAAATTTTCAATTGATTTAGAAACACCAACAATTGAAGGTGGCGATTATCGAGCAGTACCGTTTAAACAATTAGGATTCACTCCCGATCCAAACGATTATAAAAACAATAAAAATCCACTATCAACCCCATATATTCAAGCAGCGCTATCAACTAAAGCAAACCCATCTATAAAAACCGATTCAATTTATGGAGTTAATCCAAATTATCAATATATGCCAACTCTAAATGCTCTAACACAACCAGGAAAATTAGGAAATCTTCATTTCCCAACTATGTTAGATGGAGCCGGAGCTTCTGGAGATCCTTATTACTTAGAACAACATGTTCAAACTAAATTTGGATTAAGATCTTACAATAGTATGGTTGATGCTTGACAAGTGGCTGTTTCAAAAATGCCACCGAACCAACGAAACGCAATGAATCATCAATACAATCAAATGATTTCAGCTTTAAAAACTGATACAACAAATAACATTACTTACACCGATCCAAACAATAAATCTAATTCTAAACCAGTCACAAGCAAAGTTAATGTTATTGCGGATATTTTTTATGATAAAAACAATAACTTAAAAAGTTTATCAAGTGGTAAATATAGTAGTTGAAAAGATAGTGGTATGGGACCATCTAGTCCATTCCTATCTTTAATGACTTTCGGAATGAAACATTATGATTCATATCGTTTAGACTATGGTTATGTACCGTTAGAAAATAACGATGAAACTTACACTGATATTAATGGTCCAATTTATTCAATCAACGGATCTACTAATGTTAGTCGTGAAGATGGTAAAGAGCTCGGTGACCAAAAAGTTATGGGGATCACTGATGGTTCTAAGTTTATTAAATTATTACATCATAACAGTTCAATTAACCACTTATTGTTTAACAACAGTAGTTCAACGCCCTTAATCGTTAACCAATTTGCTAAGAAACAATATAACTTACATGTTGGGGATGATATTAGTTTTAAAGTTAAAAACGATATTTATCGTTTTCAACGTAAAATTAAAGACAATCCATTATGAACGCATGCTGGAATTGTCCAAAAAGATTACAAAAACCAAAAAATAGCCAATTTTCAAATTGTTGGTATCAACGATAGTTATCAAGGTTCAGAATTCTTTACATCACAATCACTTGCTAATAAAGCACTTGGTTTTCAAGCGATGCAAAGTTCTTTAACAAATATTAAAGGAACTGATTATGACGTCCCTACGGACCGTAATAACCAATTCCCAATCGAAGATCCGAGATCACCTTCTTACAATCACGGTATTATTAAAAGTGATTTCTCTAGTGCTAACAGCATTAACACGTTTATCGCTGATGATGAGCAAGGCAGAAACCAAAAAGTCCATTTTAATGGAATTTTTTCAAACAATGATACTGCAACTTATTTAAGTAAATCAATGAACGTTTATTCACCATCAGGGTTATATCCCGCAATGGATACTTTTGATCCTCATGATGCTAATGCGGTTACTTTATTATCTAATCCCAAAACAATCAATGCTTTTAAAGGTTTAAATATTATTGGGAATAATAATTTAAAAAGTAATGCAACAAACGCTAACAACATGATCACGGATTTTAATAATGTTTATGGTAAATCAATTTACTTATCTGCAGTTATTAACGTCGATCCTAAAGACGCTAGTGATTTTATGTTTTCAAATTTCACCCATATTGAAAATAAAATTGAAAAAATAATTTTCATTACAATGTTAATTATTGCGACAATTATTACAATTACCGCTTCTAATATGATTATCGCTGATAATAAATATTTGATTTCAAATTTAAAAATCTTAGGATTTAGAAATCGCGAAATTTCAAATATGTTTTTATCAATCTATATTCCAGCGATCTTCTTTGGAGTCCTCCTCGCTATACCACTAGTATCATGATTAATTAAAATATTTAATTTTACAATCTTTAAAAATACTTCAATTTACATTTTATCACCATTACATTGATGATACTTCGCTATCTCTTTAGGCGCAGTTGGAGTTATCTTTGGATTTACATATTTATTAGCTTGAAGATCTTTATCTAAACGTAAAGCGATAGAAATTTTAAAAGAAGGGGGCAATTAATATATGACTATCAACAAAAATAACAAATGAAAAAAACTATACGATAAACAATATAAAAAACAAAATTTAAAAACTGATGCCCAAACATTGCGCAAAGAATATAAAGAACATCGTGATTATGATAAAATCTTAATTGATGAAAATAATGATAAAAAAACTAATAAAAAATTATGTAAAAAAATTAAGAAACAAAATCAAAAACGTAAAGGATTAATCAAGTCACAAAACAAACCTGACTATATTATTGAAGCGAAAAACTTAAACAAATATTATACTAATGGTAATATGTTTTCACATATTTTAAAAAATATTAATCTCGAAATTAAAAAAGGTAAATTTGTAGTAATTCTTGGACCATCTGGTTCTGGAAAAACAACGCTACTTAATGTAATTTCAGGATTAGATCGCTCAACTGATGGTGATTTAATCGCACTAGATTATAATTTATCATATATGAACAATAAACAATTGACTGAGTTTCGTCGTTACAATACCGGTTTTATCTTTCAAGAGTATTATTTGCTACCTAACTTAACAGCTGTCGAAAACGTTCAAATTGGCTCTTATTTACAAAAAGATAAAAAGCAAATTATTTCAGCTCATTCTATTTTTGAAAAAATTCAAATGATTGAACATGCTAAAAAATTGCCATCACAACTATCTGGTGGACAACAACAACGAGTTTCAATTGCGCGCGCAATTACAAAAAATCCCAAATTATTATTTGCGGATGAACCAACAGGAGCACTGGATCATAAAGTTGGACTTGAAGTTTTAAAAACATTAAAAGATATTAACAAAGAATTCAATATGACAGTAATTTTAGTAACTCATAATGTTAAGATTGCAAAAATCGCTGATATGATTATTAAAATGAAAGATGGTGAAATCGATAATATAGTTCATAATAACAAACCTATTGCATTAAAAGATGTTAAATGAGCTTAAAATATAACCAAATAAAAAAAACACTTTTTAGTGTTTTTTTTATTTTTGTTTAAAAATCCATTATTTTTTGTTATAATGATAATTGTATAAAAAAATCTATAAAAATCTATTAATATAAAAATTCAAGGAGTAAAAATGAAACCGAATATTAAAAAATTCATATTTTTATCGGCTGCAGGCACAATTGTCACATCTTGTGCGCTGTCGCTTACTTCTTGTTCTTGAAATAAGGGTAGTGTTGTGCGTTTAGTTACTGATTCTGGGGCGATCTCAGATAAATCATTTAACGAATCAGCATATAATTCTCTTGAAGATATTATGGGGACTAAATCTCCGCGACAAAATACATGATACAGACCGCAAACTAACTTAGCTAATTCAATAGCTAATGGTTATCGTGCGGCCGAAGCAACCGGGGCCAAATACATTTTGGCGCCCGGTTTTTATCATGTTGCGGCAGTCCAAAAATATTGTGAAGAACAGAAAAATAGTCAATTACATTGAATTTTAGCCGATGCAGACGGAAGCTTGGATTCACCTTCTGGACATAAATTAGTTGGTAATCGAGTTTCTGGGATTATTTTTAATATGAAATTAACGTCTTATATGGGAGGGTTTTATAGTGCTTATCGAGCTCAAGAATTCGATAAGCCAATGGTGGGAACATATGGTGGAGGAGACTTTCCAGGTGTTACCGATTATAATCTAGGTTGATTAGCAGGAGTAAAAGGGGCGAATGCATTTAATTTAGCAAGCCACAATTCTGCTTGAAAATCAGTAGGGGTCGCTAAATTTGCTTCTGCTGAATCATGAACAGATTCAGGATTTGAATCTGTTTCGGGCGCAATCCAAAAAACTAAGGTTTTACTAGCTAAGGGTGCAAATGTTATTATGCCAGTTGCGGGTAATGAAACTTCCGGTACTTTAAAAGCAATTACAGAAACCGGGAAAAACGCCATAGTTTTAGGTGTAGATACAGATATGTCTCTACAATACCCTTCATATAAAAAATATTTTTTTACATCAATTTTAAAAAATGTTACTTTTGCTATGGATGCAATTTATCTAAAAGATGTCGAAAACATCAACGTTATAAATTCTAAATCAACCAATACTGCAGCTAAAGGAGCCTTTAGTAGATTCGGTGGTAAAGATGCTGGTTTTGTTGATAAAAAAGGTAATATTGATTTGACTAATTCAAACATCAAACCATTTGGTACAAATACATTCGGAGCCATTTCAAATCATTTTACAGGAATGTCAAAATTAAATTGAAAAGGTACTAAAAAAACAACTGATGTTCCAAAAGCAATGGCTTATTTAGCACTTCATAATTCTGTTGCAAAAAAACGGAAACACTAAATGAGAAAATGATTGAGTAGCTAACCATAAAAACGAAACAAATGGTTTAACTTGAGATGCTTTTTTACAAGACAGTGTTTTGAAAAACTGAAACGAAGGGGTGTAACTAAATGTTAAGAGATAATAGCCTTAAGAAATGAAATTATGCTATTGAAATGATCGGTATTAGCAAAAAATTTGGCTCAATTGTAGCTAATGATAAAGTAGCTTTACAAGTTAAAAAAGGTGATATTCACGCTATTGTTGGTGAAAACGGCGCTGGAAAATCAACTTTAATGTCAGTTTTATTTGGAATTAATGAACCTGATGCAGGATATATAAAAATCAATGGTAAAGAAGTGGATATTAAAAACCCAATTCATGCAAATGAATTGGGAATCGGTATGGTACATCAGCATTTCCAATTAGTACACAATTACACTGCTTTAGAAAATATTGCTCTAAGTAATATACCGGTAACTAATTTAAAAATACCTTGAGTTATGAATCTATCACAAGCTAAATCAAAAATATTAGTATTAATGAAAAAATATAATTTTCATTTTGATTTAAAAACAACAGTTGAAAATAGTCCAATCTCAACTCAACAAAAAATTGAAATTATGAAAATGCTTTATCAAAATTCGGAAATTTTAATTTTTGATGAACCAACAGCTGTCTTGAATCCTAGTGAAATAAAAGAATTTTTAAAAATTATTAAACATTTTAAAACACTAGGAAAAACGATCATATTAATTACGCATAAATTAAAAGAAATTGAAGAAGCAGCTGATATGGTTACTATTTTAAGAGCGGGGAAAAGTATAAAAACATTCCCTAATAAAACACTTTCTCTATCAGAAGTAGCCAATTTAATGGTTGGCCGTTCTGTTAAAACTATCAGAAATAATTACAGTAAAATATCTGATAAAAAAATCTTAGAAATTAAAAATATTTCTGTTAAAAAAACGATGAACCAAAAAGGGTTAGCACTAGATAATTTATCACTTAATATTAATGCTGGGGAAATTTTGGCAATCGCCGGAGTTGAAGGTAATGGCCAAGTTGAACTAGCTGAAGTATTGATGGGGATGCAAAAATTACAAAGTGGATCAATCAATCTTGATAAAAGAGAAATTTCAAAATTAAATACTAAAAAACGTTATAACATTGGAATGTCATATGTTCCTGAAGATCGCCATCGTTATGGAATTATTCTTGATTTTCCAATATCAGATAATTTTGTATTACAAAATTATGATCGTCAACCATTTAGTAATTGTTTTGGAATTTTACGTAAATCATTTATCAAAAATTATTCTGAAAACATTATTAAAAATTATGATATTAGAGGGGTCCGTCACCATACTCAATTAATCAGATCACTTTCAGGAGGAAATCAGCAAAAAGTTGTTATTGGCCGCGAAATTGAGCGGAAACATAAACTAATTATTTTCTCTCAACCCACACGTGGTTTAGATGTTGGAGCAATTGAATATATTCATGAAAAAATTTTACAAGAAAAATCAAAAGGCAATGCCGTATTGCTAATTTCTTATGAATTAGATGAAGTTTTAGCTTTAGCAGATACAATAGCAGTTTTAAATTCTGGAAAAATAGTTGGATTAAAAGCAGCTAAAAATATTACTAGAGAACAAATTGCTATATTAATGATTAATAAGAATAATTTACAAAAGGAGAATGTGTATGAATAAAATAAAAAATTATTTTAGATACTCTTTGGGTTCTTCATTAGCTTCTTGTAAATCATCAATATTAGCAATATTATGTGGCTTATTAGCTGCATCAGTATTAATGTTAATTAGTAATGTAAACCCTATAAAATCAGTATTTTGTTTATTTGTTGGTGGTTTCAACCATTTCTATATCAAAGAAACGATGGCAAATTTTGCAATTTATGGATTGGCAGGATTAGCGATTGCAATTTCATTTAAATCAGGAATCTTCAACATTGGAGTTACTGGGCAAATGTTGATAGGCGGAGGTTTAGCTGCTTATATTGGAATCGTTGCTTCCAAAGTTAATGGCGGGGGCGGGATGCACTTTTTAGGAATCATTGTTTGTGTTGTTGTTGCGGCAATCGCCGGATCGCTAACAGCGATATTTGCAGGTCTTTTAAAAGTTTGATTTAGAGTGCACGAAGTAGTATCAACAATTTTATTAAATTGAGCAATTTATTACTTTATTCGCTTTTTATTTAGACCATTCGCAAAGAGTGCAGTACATAAACCTGCAACTATAAATTCAAGTCCAATCGGACATATATGACGACTAGTTATTTCGAATAACGGAACTGGTGTAGGTTGAATTGTTGGTATAATCCTTTTATTGCTATGCGCAGTAATTGTGTATTATATTATTAATTTATCAAAAACAGGATTTGGATTCAGAATGTTAGGAGCAAATAGAGATGCTTCTAAATATTCAGGATTAAGCATTAAAACAAACACCATTATTACAATGGGTATTTCTGGAGCAATAGCCGGAATTGCTGGAGCAGTATTATATTGTGGATATATTGGTTATATACCTAACTTTCAAGCTTTTCCACAATTTGGATTTATTGCAATCGCAATTGCTTTATTAGGATTTAATAATCCAATTGGAGTGTTATTTGCAGCATTATTTTATGCAGCTATGAAATCAGGCGGGTCATATGCTCAAGCAGCTGCCGGAGTAAACCAAACAATTATGCAACTATCAATTGGTACAATTATTTATTTTGCAGCATTATCTGCCTTATTTATTAAATTTAAACCAATTATTTGATTACGTAAAACTCACTTTAGATTATGTAACAAAGAATTCAATGTTATTAATAAAACATATCAAGAAAATGTTAAAAATCTAAAAAATAAATACAAAACAATTATAGATGAATCAAAAATTCTTTTCTTAGAAAATCGCCATAAAGGGTTTGCAATGATTAAAGAAAATCAGCAAGAAATTTATGATATTCAGAAAACTATTGATTATAAAAAAGCTGATTTCGAAGAAAAAGAAGCACAGATTTCCAATCTTAAAAAAGATTTAAACGACGATCTAAAAGAGATGGGATATTCAAAACATTATGAAAATAAAAAATTATTTCAACATAATTTAAAAATGTTAAAACAAGAATTAAAATTAAATTTAGAAGAAAAATTCAATAAATATAAATTGGTAAAAAATAAAAGGAGTGTGGTTGATAATGTTGCTTAATTCTTTAATGATTACAACAAAAGGCCTGAGTGCTACAACAGCAGGAGTAACTTTAAGTATTTTGATGTTTATTAGTATCTTTGCCATTGCTGCAATTGGTGGATTATTTTCTGAACGATCAGGAATATTCAACATTGCAATTAATGGAATGATGATTATCGGAGCACTATCATATGCAGTCATCGCAAGTCATGTTAAAGGAAATGAATGAAATCAACTTTGAATCATTTTCGCAGCAGGATTAATATCAGCAGTGTTTGCTTTATTACACGGACTCGCTTGTATTCGATTTAAAGCTAATCAAATTATTTCGGGGACAGCACTAAATTTACTAGCACCTGGGATATCTTTATTTTGAATTACTGCAATCGAACACAAATCACGTATCATTGCAACTTATAGTCCTTTAAGTTTTAGTAGCAATTATGCTAAAGTAGGACATTTAATCAACTTACCAATTATTTTATCTGTAATCGTTTTCGTTGTTGGTTGATTAGTATTATATAAAACACCATTTGGTTTCAAATTGCGTGCTTGTGGAGAAAATCCATACGCATTAGCATCAGTTGGAATCAATGTCAATCGCATTAGATATATTGCACTAGCAATATCTGGTTTCTTAGCAGGAATTGGGGGAGCTATATTTGTTCAATCTATTGCAGAATTCCATGGATTAATTAATGGTCTAGGATTTATTGCGCTAGCTATTCTAATATTTGGACGTTGACGAATTAAATGAGTGTTCTTGAGTGCGATATTCTTTGGATTTTTAGAAGGAATTGCTAATAGTAAAGGATTATTAGGTGTTGGTGTTGGGGCTCACAGCTTCTGATATAAAGTTGCACATGTAGACCCTAACTTATTCTTTATTTTACCATTCGCAATCTCTATTCTCGCCCTAATATTTACTTCCTTTAAAGCATACGGTCCTAGAGCGGCTGGACAAGTTTATGATAAATCTAAGAGGTAGTTATTTATGATTTATAAATTACCAAAACACTATATTTCACTATTAGATGATTATGAAACATTAGAAGCTAAGCATTTAATAAAAACTTATTTAATTAGACTTTTTAAAAATCAATACAACTTATTAGAATTAACGATGCCTCAATTTGGCGAATATGATAAATTTGAATCTGGTAATATCAATTTTGATACGAAAGACGATCTTAAAATTTATTCTTTATTCAATAATTATGATGATTTAATTTTATCAAATTTAATAAAATATAAAATCAATAATGATAAAGGAATCTTAACTTTTAATAACACGATTGATCGTAACCAAAGTCCTGATCCATGTCAGTTTTATTCAATTAATAAATTAATTATTGAATTAGTAATTGACTTAGAAAAAGCTAATTCTAAATATCTAATTAATACTTTTGCTAATGTGTTAGAGAACTTTAAAAATATTAATACTAAATTAATTGAAAAATTTCCAAGTCTTACAATAGCGTTTAATCGCGAAGTTAAAATTATTTCTTTTCAAGAAGTTGAAAACGAATTTGGTTATTTATCTTTTGAAGAAAGAATTAATGCGATTACTGAAAAGCATAAAATTGTGCTCATATACGGCTTATCGCAAAAATTAAATTCAAAATTAATTTATCAAGAAAACAATAATTTTTATAATGATAATTACATTAATGCACGATTATATGTTTATAATAAATATTATCGTTTCTCTTATGACTTATTAGATATTTCAATTCGTCGAAATATTAATTCTGATAATAAAATATCAGATGATATCAAAGACAGTCGTTTGAAACCATTATTAAAAATGAATCAAAACAATAAAACTAGTATCTCAATTAAAATTAATCTATTTAAATTATCAATCTTTTTATTAGGAAAAGCTAATATTTCTGAAATTCAAATGATTAATTTAAAGGAAAATAGCAATTAAGTAGCGATATAAAAGTATATGAGATGTCTTTATTGCAAAACCAACTTATTTACTTTATTTAATTATTTTAGAATTAATAAATTATTTCTATGTAAAAACTGTTTTCGTAAAACTATTATTTGAGACAAAGAAATTGTTATTAAAAATGAACCAGTCCACATTATATATGGATACAATAAAATTTTAAAAAAAATGATTATTGATTTAAAAGTTAATTATCAATTTGATATTTCTCAAAAAGTATTAGGACCATTTATTAAAACTTTACAGAAAAAATATCAATCTTATTGAATTATTGCCGCCCCCTCTTATTATCTAAGTGATCATGCTAGGGGGTTCAACCATACCAAAGCTATCTTTAGTGTTTTAAAACTTCCATTTCTAGATTTAGCTTACAAAAATAAAAGATATAAACAATCACAGCAGTTGTTAAAACAGCGTGATGATATATCTTTTATCATTAATATTAATAATGGTTTTAAAATAAAAAATAAAAATATTTTAATCGTTGATGATGTGATGACTACAGGGGCAACACTTTTTACAATCAAACAACAAGTCCAACAATATCACCCAAAAAAAGTTAAATTATTAGTACTTTGTAAAAAAATTATTTAACTTTTTTAGTTTATAATATATAATTAAATAATAGTATATTTAAAATATATAAATTTTTATGTAAATGAGGAGCCTAATTTAACATTATGAAATTATTACAACACTTAAGTAAAGATAATTTGTTTATTAGAAAAACAACAAAGATCTTTAAAGAAATTGATGCTTTAAATGATGCAATGCAAAAATTAACGAATCAAGAATTAAAAGATAAAACAGACTATTTTCGTGCTCAATTAGAAGACGGAAAAACTCTAGATGATATTTTACCAGAAGCATTCGCTGTTGTCAGAGAGGCTTCTCGAAGAGTTCTCAACCTAAATCCATACAAAGTACAGATTATTGGTGCAATTGCGATTCATCGTGGCGATGTAGCAGAAATGCGAACTGGAGAAGGTAAAACACTAACAGCAACCATGCCAGTTTATTTAAACGCTTTAACTGGTAAAGGAGTCCACGTTGTTACTGTTAATGAATATTTAGCAGAACGTGATGCTGAAACTACTGGTCAAGTTTATCGCTTTTTAGGATTAAGCGTCGGTGTCAACTTAAAAGATATTGGTAATCCTGAAAAACAAAAAGCATATAATTGTGATATTACTTATACAGTCAACTCTGAATTAGGGTTTGATTATTTACGCGATAATATGTGTAAAACAAAAATGAACCAAGTTCAAAGAGGACACCATTTTGCTGTTATTGATGAAGCTGATTCAATTTTAATTGATGAAGCACGTACACCATTAATTATTTCTGGAGGAGACACAACACCTTCTGAGTTATATATTAGTGTTGATAAGTTTGTTAAATCATTAAAAGAAGGCGAATATAAAATTGATCATGAAAGTAAAAGTATTTCTCTAGAACATGAAGGTGTTGCTAGAGCTGAAGAATATTTCAATTTAAAAAATTTATTTTCAATGGAACATTCAGAATTAGTTCATCGAATTCAAAATGCACTACGTGCTAATTATATTATGAAATATGATATCGAATATATCGTGCGTGATGATGAAATTTTATTAGTTGACCAATTTACTGGTCGTGTCATGGAAGGGCGTTCTTACAGTGAAGGATTACAACAAGCAATCCAATCTAAAGAAGGCGTAAAAATTGAACCAGAAACAAAAACAATGGCAACAATTACTTACCAAAATTTCTTCAGAATGTATAAAAAACTTTCCGGAATGACAGGAACTGCCAAAACAGAAGAAGAAGAATTTCTAAAAATTTATAATATGCGTGTTATTGTTATTCCAACTAATATGCCAATTATTCGTGAAGATTCTGCTGATGTTATATTTTCAAATATGGATGCAAAATGAAAAGCAGTGGTCGCTGCAATTCGTGAAAAACACGAAAAAGGACAACCAATCTTAGTTGGAACAAGTGCAGTTGAATATTCAGAACATTTATCTAATTTATTAAAAACTGCCAAAATCAAGCATCAAGTTTTAAATGCCAAAAACCATTTAAATGAAGCGCACATTATTTCCAAAGCTGGTGAATTACATTCAGTTACAATCGCTACTAATATGGCCGGTCGTGGGACTGATATTAAATTAGGTAAAGGTGTTACAGAAATCGGTGGATTAGCAGTTATTGGAACTGAACGTCATGAAGCACGTCGAATTGATAATCAATTACGTGGTCGTTCAGGACGTCAAGGCGATGTTGGGGATTCAATATTCTACATTTCAATTGATGATTCAATTATGCGTCGGTTTACAGCTTATGAAAAATTAAAGAAAATTTTCGCATCTTTCAAAGACAAACCAATCAAATCTAAAATTATTTCTAGAAAAATTACTTCAGCTCAAAAACGAATTGAAGGAATGAATTTTGATTCACGAAAAAATGTTTTAGATTATGATGATGTTATTCGTCAACAACGAGAAATAATGTATGCTCAACGTCAGTCATTTATTGATAACGAAACTGTGACCGACATTCTTTATAGTATGTTAAGATCAGTTACTAAAGATATTTTAAATTTACCATTTTTACTAGATAGCGAAGGTAACGTTATTAAGTCAAGATTAGTGGAAGCATTAAATAAATCACATTTTGCTAATTATGATAACAAGATTACTTTAGCTGATATTGAACATAAGATAACGATGCTGCTAAGGAATTTATCTTTAATAAATTAAAGGATAATTATCTGGTAAAAAAGCTGAACACGAAGATGCGTATAATTCTTTTGAAAAAACTTTATCATTACAAGTTTTTGATCAAAATTGACAAAAACATATTGATGAATTAGATAAATTAAAACACGGAATTTATTTACGTTCATATGCGCAAAAAAATCCATTACAAGTTTATGTTGAAGAAGCAGATAAATTATTTCAAGATCTAAAAAGAAAAATTGCTCATAATACAATTAGAATTATTATGAATGCTAATTTAGAAAATAAAGCAACTAATGATGATGCTGATATTCAACAAGCTCCAACTCAACAAATAGAAAATAATCAAGCACCACAATCAAAAAGACGAGAAATCACATTTATTGCCGGAAGAGTTTTATTATTTTAAATTCTCAATTTAAAAAATTGTTTATATTGATTTAGAAACTACTGGTATTAATACTAAAAATGATGAGATTTTATCGATTGGTTTAATTGCTACTTTAAATAATAAAACTGTTTATAAACATAATATCTATTTGAATCATCAAATAGATATTCCTGAACAATCATTTAAGATCCATCGTTTATCTAAAGAATTTTTAGCTGAACATGGACACGATCCGATAAAAGTATTAAAAAAAGTTTACCAAATAATTTCCAAAGCTGATTTAGTTGTTGCTTATAATGCTATTTTTGATTTAGACTTTTTACATAATAGCTTTCTAAAATATTTAAATAAGCAATTGACAGTTAAAAATATATTATGTCCTTTAACTGTTTATCGTGATTTTTTCCCCTACCCGCATAAATTAATTAATGCGTGTCAATTTTATGGGATTGATATTGGGAATGCACATAATTCATTAGATGATATTCAAGCAACGGTTGCTTTAGTTCATGCTATGCAAAAAACTATTAACGTCTTTGAATATCAAAATTATTTAGGCTATTTAAAAAAATATCCGATAACAAAAAAATATTCATGAGATAAAAATATTAATTATTTTCCACAAGAATTTAAGGGTCAACAATATAAAAAACATTTTAAGAAAGTAGAGATTACATAAAAATGAAACAAAATATTTTAAAAACACCGGACTTTTATGTCCAAGTGATGATTACTATTATTGGTATTCTATTACTATCTTTAGGAATTGATATGGTAGTTACTGTTCATAGTGGCTACGATCCTTTAGATGGGTTCTTTGTTGCGGTTGCAGCTATTGTGCAAAAAGTATTTCCTAGTTCAGGCTGAGATTATACTAATGGAAAATATAGTGGCTATGTAGTTTGAGTGTTTATGTTTTCTATTTTTTTAATAGATCTATTAATTTTACACCGCTTAAAAAAAATTAAAAAGTAAAAAAAACATTTTTCCAATTAGTCGCAGCTCTAATATACGCATATAGTTCAGGACAGTTAATTGTAATGTGAAGTAAATTGTTTAATTATAGTGGTTTTACTAGTTTGATTGATCGTTTATATGCTCATAATAATTATGGAGTCATCGTTGCTTTAGGCGGACTAAGTGTCTTAGTATTAGCTATTGGAGTAGCAACATTTATTAGAGGGTTTTTATTTCAAGGTCCTTATAATGGATTTACAATTTGAGGGTGTAGCGCTTTCAAAATGGAATATAAATATTTCCGTGTTGCAGCAGATATTGCAACTGGAATTCTTGCGATTACAATTCTATTTATTTGTATACCGAAATCAGATTTTAAAAATCTAATTGGGATCCCAACTATATCACCGTTATTTTTCGGTTTCTTAGTTGAATGAGTTCTAAAATTTTATGATAAAACTATTGGTAAATACGCCAAAATCAGTTTATAATCCGAGTAAAAAAAATAACTATTAAATAGTTATTTTTTTTTATAAGTTTTTTATAAGTTTTATAAGATATAATAGATATATGAATAAAAAAAAATTTAAAATAATATCACCTTATAAATTAAAAGGTGATCAAATAAATGCCACTGCACAATTAATTAAAGGTTTAAAAAATAATTTGCAAGATCAAGTTTTGATGGGGGCTACTGGAACTGGTAAAACTTTTACAATTGCTAATGTTATTAACACACTTAATCGCAAAACTTTAATTATGGCTGCAAATAAAACACTAGCCGCACAATTATATAGTGAAATGAAAACTTTATTTCCTAATAATCGCGTTGAATATTTTATTTCTAATTTCGATTTTTATCAACCAGAAGCTTACGTTGCTAGAAGTGATACTTATATCGAAAAGACCGCGCAATCTAACATCGAAATTCAAATGATGCGTTTATCAGCTTTAAATGCTTTAACTACTCGTGATGACGTTATTGTCGTCGCTAGTGTTGCTGCAATTTATGGTGAATTTAATCCAGAAAAATATAAAGAATTATTTTTTGAAATTGAAACTCAACAAGAATTTAGTCGTGATTTTATTTTAAATCGTTTAATTGAAATGGGTTATACAAGAAATAACAAAACCAAAAAACCAGGAACAATTATGGTTCGTGGGGATGTCATTGAAATATCGCCAGGTTGAAGTGATGAATACTATATTAGAATTGATCTATTTGGTGATATGATTGATGGGATCTATTTATTAGATAAATTAAATAAAAAAATTATTAAATATTATAATAAATATACAATATTTCCAGCTAAAGATTATCGTACTACGCCAGAAGCTTTAGCTGAAGCGGTTGAAAAAATTGAAAAAGAATTAAAAATTCGTTTAAAATTTTTTGAAAAAAATAGTAAATTAATTGAACATCAAAGATTGAAAGAAAGAACTTTAAATGATATTAATTCATTAAAAGAGTTTGGATTCTGTTCTGGAATTGAAAATTATTCACAACATTTGGAAGGTCGTAATGATCACGAAAAACCATTTACTTTAATTGATTATTTTGGTGATGACTTCTTATTAGTAGTTGATGAATCACATATATCTATTCCGCAAATTGGCGGAATGTATAAAGGTGACTTTTCTCGAAAAAACAATTTAGTTAATTATGGATTTCGTTTACCGAGTGCTTTAAACAATCGACCTTTAAAGTTTGATGAATTTAGTGCGATGATGCCAAACACAATTTATGTATCGGCAACTCCTGGTAAATTCGAATCACAAATAGTCGAACATAAATTGTTGAACAGATCATTAGGCCAACTGGCTTAGTAGACCCTGTTATTAGCGTCCGTGGGAGCGCTGGTCAAATTGATGATATATTAAACGAAATTAAAAAAACCGTCGCTAAAAACCAACGTTTAATGATTCTAACATTAACGATTAAAATGTCAGAAAAATTAACTTTATTTTTAAAAGAAAAAAATATTAAAGTTTCTTATTTGCATAGTGAATTAAAAACATTAGAACGATTGCACGTTATTCGTGATTTAAGATTAGGAAAAATTGATATCGTAATTGGAATTAATTTATTACGTGAAGGACTAGATATTCCTGAATTAGCTAAAGTGATTATTTTAGATGCTGACAAAGCAGGATTTTTAAGAGATACTAGGTCATTAATTCAAATAATTGGACGAGCATCACGTAATAAAGATGGCGCCATTTATAATGTATGCTGATAAAATGACGAATTCAATGCGCCAAGCAATTGATGAAACTGACCGCCGCCGCGATATTCAAATAGAATATAATAAAAAACACAATATCACACCACAAACAATCGTTAAACCAATTCAAGATATTATTAAGAACCACGATACGAAAATGCGATTATGAGTTTGATCAAAAATCAAAAATCAAAATCTAAAAAATCAAAATTAGATATAGTTGCCCAATTAAAAGTTGAAATGCATGATGCTGCTAAAAAATTAGATTTTGAACGTGCCTCTGAATTAAAAAATATTTTAATTGAATTAAAGGCGTTATAGTCTAAAATAACGAACAACACTATATAATTAAACAACAGAGCACTAAATAAGTTATAATATCTATTTACTTAAAAGATAAGAAATCAAGGAGTTTTAGAATATGAACATTCAATTATTAATGCAGCAAGCTAAAAAGATGCAAAAAGATTTAGCTAAAAAACAAAATGAATTTAATAGCAAAGAATTTAAACTAGATAATCAAGGCATTAAAATAACGATGACAGGTGAGAAAAAAGTTATTAATATTGAAATTGATAAAATGTTAATCGATCAAGATGACATTGAAACATTAAATGATTTACTATTAATTTCACTTAATAAATTAATGGAAAACATCGATGCTGAATTAAGTGAATCAATGCCAAAACAAATGCCAAGTATGCCAGGTTTATTTTAATGATTAACAATTTATTTATTACCTTTGAAGGATGTGAAGGTAGTGGCAAAACCACAGTTATTAACGAAGTTAAAAAACTTTTATTGGCAGAGTTCAAATTAGATTCTCATAAAATTATCATCACTAGAGAACCTGGAGGAGTAGCAATAGCAGAATCAATCCGTGAAATTATTTTAGACAATAAAAATTCAATGATGGATAGCCGAACTGAAGCTTTATTATACGCCGCTTCCAGAAGACAACATTTAGTGGAAAAAATTATTCCTGCTTTAAATCAAAATAAAATTGTTTTAAGCGATCGATTTTATTGATTCATCACTCGCATATCAAGGGATTGCTCGTAAAATTGGTGTTGCTCAAGTTATTGCATTAAATAATTTTGCAGCAACAGAATCATTATTACCAGCTTTAACAATATATTTAGATATTGATCCTGAAATTGGTTTACGCCGTATTGATAATCGAAATAGTCTAAAAAATCGTTTAGATAATGAAAAATTGAATTTCATAAATTAGTTAGAGCTGGGTATTTAGATTTAATGAATATCTTTCCAAAAAAGAATCTGTAAAATTGATGCATCTGCCAAATTATCAATAGTCGTTAACAATGTTTTTAACGTCTTAAAAAAATATTTAGGAGAACAACATGTTTACTAAAAATTATTATAGTTTAGAACAACAACCAATCGCTTTCAATTTTGTTAAAAAATTATTACATCAAGGTAACTTACCAAACAGTTTATTATTTGTCGGTTTTTATAAAAAAGAAAACTTCCAAATTATTAGTGAAGTAGCAAAATTAATTGCTGATCAAAAAGATTTTGAAATTATTAATGTTAATGATCAAAATTCTGATACATTCACAAAAGAAAAAATGAATCAAATCAATGATTATTGCACACATAGCAATGATAAGAAAACAATTTTTATTATTAATAATATTGATGAAGCTACAATTCAAGCTAGCAATAGTATTTTAAAATTAATGGAAAATGTGAAGAATTTTTATTTTTTAATGACTGCTATTGATGAGTCTAAAATTATTGAAACAATTTTATCTCGTAGCCAAAAAATTCATTTAGTTCATAATGATTACAAAAATATTGATACAAAAATAATTAGTAATTTACATATTGATAAAAATAAATATTTAGATTTTAAAAATTCTTTTGAAAATATCATTAA
>CBDCUL010000014.1:0-116631 GCA_965222855.1 Mycoplasmatales bacterium
ATCTTTGAAATATTTCTTTAATTGAATGATTTTTAATTCACTACCTTCAATATAAGATTGTCCACCTCAACCAGGTTCCACACTTAAGATTAAGATTAAATCAATATCAGGCAAAAATTCATAAATCTGCTCAACATTAGTTTTTGGTTTGATCGCAATTCCAATGTGTAATTTAGGGAACGTTCCCTTGAGATTATGGATAAGTTTTTTACTTGCCTTATATTTTAACGCTTCATGATGAAAAGTGACTAAATCAGCACCCATTTTGGCAAACTCGAACGTTCATTTGTCTGGGTTAGCGACCATTAGATGAACATCGATAAATATTTTGGGAAATTCTTTTCTAATTGATTCAAATAATCCAGTCCCAAGTGCTAAGTTATCTACAAACAAACTGTCCATTACATCAAAATGTAATCATTGGGCACCGTTTGCAATCGCCTCAGTAATATTAGCTTTAATATTTAAATAATCAATTCCTAAAATTGAGGGTGATAAAATAATTTTATGTTGATTTTTTTCGTTTTATTTTTGACATATGGTAAAACCTCTTTTTTTTCGTTTGTTTCGCTAATTATTTTCAAGTAATCATCGTAAATAAATTGGGGAATTTGTGCTTCTAATAGCGCTGTTTTGACACCACATTTTGGTTCTTTTATATGAAGGCAATTTTGAAATTTACAAGTTCTAAATTGGCTAAAACTATAAAAATTAAGCGCGATCCATGCTGATGGAATCGCATCTAGGTCAAAAGCACTAAATCCCGGACAATCAATTAATTGCCCACCATTGAAATCATATATTTTAGCATCGCGAGTTGTATGTTTCCCACGACCTAAACTTTTTGAAATGGCTGCTGTTTTAATTTTTCATTGCGGATCTAAATGATTGATCGTTGATGATTTCCCAACTCCAGTTTGACCGATGAAAACATTAGTTTTTTTGTTTAAAACTTTTTTTAAACCATAAAAACCACTATGATCAACATTAGAAATAATAAAAGTTGGATAAAATTGTTTAAATCAATTAATTTTTTCAAGCATTGGTGCTCAAGTTTCTTGATCAGCAACTAAATCACGCTTTGTAAAAATTAAAATTGGATCAATATTATAAAATGTTAATGTAATAATAAATTTGTTCACTAAATAAGTTGATAATTTTGGTTCTTTGACAGAATTAATAATTAATCCTTGTTCAATATTAGCGACTTTTGGGCGAATTAATTTATTAATTCGCTTTAGTACTTCAATAATATAACCAACTTTAAACTTAGCATTATGTTCAATGACTTGAATTTTAACAAAATCACCAACAACCGGCTTAGTTTCTTCTTCATTTAAACGCATTAAACCACGCGCACGACATTCAAAAACACTTCGTTTTATTTTGACATAATAAAAACCACCCAGCAAATTAATAATTTGCCCAGTTAACGTAATAGTGGGACGCATAACACTCCTTTGTGTAAATATTTTTTTATAATAATTATTTTAATCAATATAATAATATCTAATTTTATTCTACCATTATGATGATTAAAATAATTAAAAGTAAGATTAAAAATAAAATTACTAAGCCAGTAATGGGAATAAATCACTTATTATCAATCAATTTCTTTTTGTAATTAAAATAATTATGATAATCAATATTATTAATTTTAACAAGTTTTTCATTGAGACGCTCTGGTTCTAATAGCGTATTTAAATTATCTTCAAAAGCAGTTGCGTTACCAAACCGATTTATTGGGTCTTTACTAGTGGCAATCATAATAAAATTATTAATCGAGTTTGGAATATCAGGAATAATTTTTTGTAATGAAACAATTGGATATTCAATTTGCATAAAAGCAATTTTTAAAGGATTGTTATCGTTAAATGGCAATGCGCCAACTAACATTTCAAAAAAGATTATTCCTAAAGCATACAGATCAGAACGCTCATCTGCTTTATTGCCTTGAATAACCTCAGGTGATAAATATTGAATTGATCCAATAATATTATTCGTTTCTGTTAAAGCATAAGAATCTGGGGTAATCGCAATTCCAAAATCAACCACTTTAACTAAACCTTCACTAGTCACTAAAATATTTTGTGGTTTTAAATCACGATGAATAATGTTTAATTTGTGCGCTGATTTCACAGCATTAATAATTTGTTTCATAATAAATATGGCTTCTTCTTTTGGTAAAGGACCACGTTCTTGAATAATTGTTTTTAAATTTTTACCAGGAATATATTCCATTGCAATAATAAAACTATTGTGTTCATCAAAAATATCAAAGATTGACACAATATTTTTATTATTAATTCGCGTTGAAATTTGAACTTCATTTTCAAATCTAATAATCTTGGCACTATCATCTCAATTATAAGGAATTATTTTTAAAGCAACATTATGATGATTAATCGTGTCGAAAGCTAAATAAACTTTAGCGCTCGACCCATCACCAATTGACTTAATAATTTCATATCTGTTTTTGATCAAACCTATCACTGTTATCACTTCTTTTACTTCGTTATTTTAATTAGTATGTTAGTTAAATTATCATTTGAATTTTGCTCAACTGCCTGCTTAATTAATTTTTGAGATTTTGCCGCAAGCGTAATTTTACTATTTAAAATTGTTTCAATTTGATGATTATACAAATAATCATGGACGCCATCAGAAGTTAATAATAAATATTTAAAATGCGTAATATCTAAAAAAGCACTATCAATTTTAGTTGATTTATTAATTCCAATAACACTAGTTAATAAACTAGCTCCAGGAAAATTAATTGCTTCATCATAAGAAATATCTCAAACTTTTTTTAATTCTGATGCAATATTTTGATCTGAAGTCATTTGAATTAATTTATTATCATTATCAATAATATAAATTCGACTATCGCCAATATTAAAAATTGCAACTATATTTTTCAGAAATAGCGCACAAACTAGCGTTGTTCCCATTTCTGAAAGATCAAGTTTAGTTTTATTTATTTCGCTTAATTCATCAGCGATGGCATCAATTTGGTCTTCAAACCACAAAGCAATTTCATCGGGTTCTAAATTTGTGAAATCTTTATTAGAAAAAGCGCCAACTAAATAGTTAACTGCTGTTTTAGAAGCGATTTCACCACCTTTATAACCACCCATTCCGTCACATAAAATAGCGATTACATCATCGCAACTTTTGCGATATACAGAAGCACTATCTTCATTTTTGTGACGTTCAGGACCAATATCGGTTTTTAAACTGTATTTCATTTTCATCAACATCATCACCATTCAACATAAGACTGATACATATATATATTATATAATATTGATTAATAATTAATGTTATTTTTTATTATTTTACTAATTTTTTGAGCTGCTTTATGAATATCATCATTAACAACGATATATTGATAATTGTTAGCAATTTCCATTTCAATTTTTGCCTTAGCAATCCGCTTCGCAATTTTCGCTTGGTCCTCAGTACCTCTTTTATTTATCCGTTTTTCTAGCACTTCTAAACTTGGCGGAATTAAAAAGATTGAAATAACAGCATCTTTATGAGCTTTATAATGTGCTAAAACTTGTTCCGCTCCAATAACTTCGATTTCTAATAAAACATTTTTACCTTGTGCTAATAATTGATTAACAAATGAAATTGGTGTGCCATAATAATTATCAAAGAAATTAGCTCATTCTAAAAATTCATTATTAGCAATACGACGCTTAAAGTCATCACGACTAACAAAGAAATAATCAACGCCCTCAATTTCTTGAATTCTTTTAGTACGAGTTGTCATCGAAACTGAAAAAGTCAGATTCAAATCTTTTTCTTGGAAAAATAAATTTTTAACAGTCCCTTTGCCGACGCCACTTGGACCAGAATATAAAATTAATTTTCCTGATTTAATTTTAGTCATATAATTAATTACCTCCTTTTTTAATTATTAATAGTAAATATCGTAATGATATTTCTACTATATTTACGTTTTTTCCACTCTACTAAGCGATTGTCATCATATGTAATATCTTGATTTGATTCACAAATCAAATAGGCATTTTGCTTTAACATATTATTATCTAGCAAAAAGTTAATGGCGATTTGATAAGCAGTTTGATTTTCATACGGTGGGTCTAAAAAAACCAAATCATATTTTGTGCCTCGTAATCGTTGCAAACAACTTAAATATTCTAAATTATAAATATCAAAATTTTTAACAACAAAACTGTTAAGATTTTTTTTAACAACTTTAATAGCATCATTATCATTATCATTAAAAATTACTTTCATCGCACCGCGTGACAACGCTTCAATACCTAAAGCACCACTTCCGCAAAATAAATCTAGGGCAATCCGCCCTTGAATTTTATTTTGCAATAAATTAAAGATTGCCTCTTTAGTTCGATCGGTTGTTGGACGGAGCGTTGCTTTGTCAACTGTTAGTAATTTTTTACCACGATATTTACCAGAAATAATTCTCATCAAAGAACCTCTTTTATGCTTTTTTAATAATTTATAATATTTTTTCTATATTTACTAATTTTATAATATTTTCACTAATTAATCAAAGTCATTTTAATTTTTTTAATATATTTAAATTTCATTATTATAAATTTCAATATTATAATTAAAATTGAGTAGGTGATTATGTTATAATAAATAATAAAATTTATTTTATTAATTGAAAAATAATCAATATCAAATTTAAGGATGAAAAATAATGCAAATAATTTTATCGTTGATCTTTAGTCTCTGTTTCTTTATCATTATAGCAGCAATCGCAGCAGCAGCAGAAACGGCCTATACTTCAATAAATTTTATTAAGTTAAAGACTATATCGATCGGTACCAATAGACGCGCTAAACAGGCCCGAAAAGTCATCTCACTATATAAAAACTTTAATGTGACCTTGTCAACTATCCTAATTATTAGTAATGTGGTCAATATTTCCGCTAGTGCACTAGTAACATTTTTCTTAGGTGAGTTAGTTAGCGATCAAGGTTGAGCAGCCACATTAGCAATTTTAGTAACTGCACCAACAATTATTATCTTAGGAGAAATCATTCCCAAGATTCTAGCTAAAAAATATGCGATTACTTATTCAATGTTTATCGCTAACATTTTAATTATGCTAAATTTCTTGTTTTACCCATTAACTTATTTTATGCGTAAAACAAATTATCAAACTAATAATCCGACAGCAACTGAATCAGAAATTATTAGTTTACTAAATATTGCTGACAAAGAAGGTGTCTTAGAACATGAAGAATCATTATTAACTGCTAATTCTTTAAAATTTGACTCTTTTGATTTATCAGTCGTAATGACGAAAATTGAAAATATGATTAGTATTTCTGAAAGTGCCACTTTTGCAGAAGCAATCGCTATTTTCAAAAAATATGGCTATACTAGATTGCCATTAGAAAATCAAAAAAAACAATTTAAAAAAATTATAAATTATAAATTAATTTTATCAAATATTCATAAAGGTCAAAAAGCGCTTTTAAAAAAATATAGTTATGATATTATTATACTCAACAAAACAATGCGTCTGAATAAAGCACTTCAAGAATTACAACGTGAAAAACAGCATTTTGCTTTAGTAAAATATAATCGCAAAATTATTGGCTTTGTTACTTTAGAAGATATCGTTGAAGTTCTAGTAGGTAAAATTTATGATGAATTTGATAAAACTGGTAATATTCGCGAAATTGGGAATCATAAATTTTTAGCACTAGGGAGTGTCAATGTTAAAACTTTATTTCGAATTCATTTAAGAATGCCACAACTACCAACCGATATTACTGCTTCAATTAGTTTACAAAATTGATTCAAAGCAGAATTTAAAATTAAGAAGTTAAAAAAAGGTTTAACTAAAGTGTATCAAAATTATGGATTTACAATTAATAAAATTGAAAAAAATAAAGTGATTTTCATTATTGAAGAATTATCACTTTAAAATATTTTTAACAAATTAAAAGAAAGGCTTCACAAATTAAAATGAATGTAATCAATCAAATCAAACAAAATAAAAGAAAATTAGTCGTCTTATTTATTATTTATTTTTTAGCAATGTATAGTTTTAATATGGCCCATGTCGTAACACCAACTTTCATCAGTCAATATTACCATAAAAATAATATTAATACTGGTGATTTATATGCAATTATGTCACTTGGATCAACGCTTAGTATGCCGATATGAGGTAATTTAGTTGATCGAATCGGGCGTAAAAAAGTTTTATTAGTGACCGTTTTTATATATGGGTTTTTCCAAATTGGTTTTGGATTTTCGCGTGGTAATATTTATGGATTAGTAATTTGTCGCTTAATGGCTGGCTTAGTTGGCGGGCAAGCGTTTCGAGTTGCAGCCCGCAGTTACGTAACTGATATTACTGATCTCGAGGGTCGTACTCATGGCCTATCGACATTAATTGTCTTTGATAGCTTATCAATGGCACTAGCTTATTTAAGTATGGGTTATGCTGATCATTTGATTGGCCTGATCGCTCATACTGATTATCACGCTTGAATGATTATGATTTTACAAGGTGGCTTTTGTTTCTTTGTTACTTTAGTCATTGCTTTAGTTGTGAAAGAGAGTCAATGAGTTTCGGACCAAAAAACCCATCGTTCATGAAATGTTTTTAAAAACGTTGCTCACGATCTTCGCAACGTCCGTCATACTGGGTTAATTGTGTTATTACTATTAACAATTCCAGCAGCGATTACCCGAACTAGTAGCAAGATGATCGATGTTTATTTAACTTCACCTGATGAATTAGGACACTCACCTTTATATTTAGGAATGATTTATACTGGAATTGGGATTACTTCAACAATTTTTGTTTTTTTAATTTTTCCTAAAATTAAAAAGTATTTACAAGATACTCGTTGATTATTGTTGTTTGGTTTATTATCAAGTATCTTTTTAACAATCGGTTGAACCACACCTCATATTGTTAAACATTTACATTTTTTCCCATTTATTTATATTTTCCAATCATTATTCGATATGTGTAATCAATTATTTTTAGCATTAATTATTTCATATATTTCCAAAATCTTCAATAAAAACTACGGTTCAGTTATGGGCTTAACAAACATTGCCTTTACGTTTGCTTCAATTATTGGCCCAGTTGGCTTAAACTGATTATTAGTAAATACGAACACTGGAACTTACATTTTTGATATCGTTGCTTGCTGTAGTGTATTCAGTGCTGTTAGTATTTATGTATACATCAATTATTTAAATAGAAAGAATCCTGTGCCAAAATCTGTGCCAAAATCTAATATTCAAAAAATCGCAATCATTAATCCTGTCATTGAAGTTGAGGCTTAATTCAAGGAGTATAGTTTATGAAATTATTAAAGAAAAAATTGAAAAATTTATCAGAGATAGCTAGTATTGAACGTTATATTGGCTTTGCCTTTTTAAAAAATCAAATGACTAAAAAGACATTAGTTGGTCGTTATATGTATGTGATTCTGGGAGCGTTTTGCTTAACGTTTAGTTTTGATTATTTCATATATCCTTCAGGTGCTTACAATGGTGGTTTATCCGGATTTTGTCAAATCTTTGTCCATTTAAAATACCCGGCTAATAGTTCAATGTCAGCAACAGATTTAAAACATAGTTTGATGCTTTATTGAATGCTATACTTATTGTTGAATATTCCATTAATGATTTTTGGTTTTTTTAAAATTGGTAAAAAATTTACTATTTTATCAGCATCATTAATTATCATTCAAAATATTTTTCATTATATTATGATTTCAATTCCTTCAGTTGAACATTTTGTATTTCTCTCAGAAATGCATCAACACGAAACCGTTTTATGAGAATTGTTAACAACGATTTCAGGCGGAATTATTTATGGAATTGGAATTGCCTTTACTTTTTTAGGCGGTGGTTCTAGTGGTGGAACTGATTTCATCACAACTTACTTTTCAATTAAAAAAGACAAACCAATTGGTTATATTATGAAATATATTAATTTATTTGTTTTATTTTTAGCTGTTTTATTTGATCATGTTTTTCGAGACAATGACGATTTCTTTTCAGTCATTTTTCAACAGCGCTTCGTTTTAATGTCGATCTTTTTAATCATTACAACAACGATTACTATTGATCGATTATATCCGCGTTATAAAAAACTAAATTTAACAATTACTAGTAAAAAAGCTAATTTAATTATGCGTTCATTAATTTTAAAAGGCTACCCACATGGCTTTACGCATATTAATATTTTAGGTGGTTTTTCACAACAACCTTCACAATTAGTAATGACAACTTTAACTTTAATGGAATATAAAGCAGTTGTTACTTTTATTAAATCAGTTGACCCCAACGCCTTTATTGTCGTTGAAAAAACCCACGCTGTAATTGGACGCTACAAACTGCCAAATCGCTAATTTTTAAAAAAAGAACGACTTTATAAGTTGTTCTTTTTTTAATTCATTAGAGTTTATAGCTTAGTCCAATTGCTTTTTTAACTTCAGCTAATTTTTTAGCAGCAATTTCTTTCGCTTCTTTAGCACCTTTATCTAATAAATCATCTAAATCTTTACTATTGATTATTTCGTGATATTTAGTTTGGATTTTAGTTAGAAATTTAGAAACAATTTCGGCTAAATCAGTTTTAAATTCACGATAACCAAGATTGCTATATTTTCTTTCAATATCATAAAAACTTAAATTAGTTAAGCCACTCATAATTGTCATTAAGTTTGCCACACCAGGTTTATCTTCGACATTGTAATAAACTTTATTGTCAGTATCAGTTAGTGCTTGTTTAATTTTTGTAGCTGCAACTTTTGGGTCATCTAATAAGAAAATAACGTTTTTAGCATTATCGTCAGATTTTGACATTTTTTTACTTGGTTCTTTTAAAGACATAATGCGTGCTCCTAATTGAGGAGTTACAAATTCAGGAATTTTAAACAAGTCGTGATATTTGTTATTAAAACGTTGCGCCACATTACGTGCTAATTCAACATGTTGTTTTTGATCTTGGCCAACTGGGACTAGATTGGGACTATATAATAAAATATCAGCCACCATTAAAGCAGGATAAGTTAATAATCCAGTTGGAATAAAGCTAGTATTATTAGCTTGTTTTTGTTTTTGAGACTTATCTTTATATTGCGTCATGCGTGATAATTCCCCAATTGTTGTTGAGCATAAAATAATATGCGCTAAATTCGCATGTTCACTAACATCTGATTGCACAAAAATTGTTGATTTTTGTGGATCAAGACCACACGCCAAATAAAGAGCAGCGATATTACGAATATTAGTACTTAATTGTTGCGCATCAATTGGAACAGTAATACCGTGTAAATCAGCGATAAAGACATACATTTTATGCTTGTCTTGATATTTAATAAATTGTTTGATTGCGCCTAGATAATTGCCAATAGTTAGATTACCAGTTGCGGTAATTCCAGATAACATAGTTTTCATTTTGGTTCTCTCCTGTGTATTAATTTCTGTTTAACTTGTGATTTCAGTTAATATTTATTATAATATTTTTTACTTGATAAAAAAACATTTTTCGAAAAGAGGTAACAAATTATGATTATTATATATACGACTCCATCATGTGGGTCTTGTCGAAAAGCGAAGAAATGACTAGAACATTACAATATTCCATATATTGAAAAAAACATTTTCATTAGTACGTTACACGAAGAAGAGTTGAAAAATATCTTAAAATTAACAGATAACGGATTTGCCGATATTATTTCAACTCGTTCAAAAATTTTTAAATCAACTAATTTAGATATTAACAATATGAAGATTTCGGAAATAATTAATTTTATCAAAGAATATCCAAGTGTTTTGAAAAGACCAATCATCGTTGATAACTCGAAAGACCATTTACAAATTGGTTACAATAACGATGATATTAGAATCTTTTTACCAAAATCATTACGTAAATGATCATACGATTGTGATTCTTGCCCATTAAAAACGGCGGAGTGTAGTTCTTGTATTGATGATTTAAAAGCAGCCCAAGAAACCTTGAAAAAAGATCGTGAAGCTTGTTTAAATTAAGAATATGAGGTAATTAAATTATGAAATATGCAATTTACCATAACCATTATTCTCAATCACTAAATTTAGTTAATGAGATTAAATCTTTTTTAGCTAAAAAACAATTTATTGAAGATGACCAAGCACCAGAAATTATTATTTGTGTTGGTGGAGACGGAACTTTTCTAAGATCGTTCCAAAAACATTACACTCAGAATCCTGAAGTAGTTTTTCTACCAATAAATAGTGGCAGTATTGGTTTTTTCAGTTATTGTAAAATTGATAATTGAAAAACAATGCTCGAACAACTTTTTACAAATAATTGAAAAAATAATATTTTTCAACAACCTTTATTAGTTGTCACTAATGCTCAAAAAACAATTTATGCTTTAAATGAAATTCGCTTAATTGATAATAGTAATACTATTAGCGGCGACGTTTTTATTAATGACTCATTGTTTGAATTCTTTCGTGGTAGTGGTTTAGTGTTCGTTTCGAGCCTTGGATCAACTGGTTATAGTAAAAGTATTGGTGGGGCAATTATGCTCCATGATACAGCTGCATTTCAAATGCTAGAAATTGCCCCAATCGCTAATAACAAACATCGATCAATCGATGCCCCGGTTATTATGCCTCTTAATTACCAAGTAACATTTAAACCAAAATGATTAAATGACGCTAATTTAGTAGTTGATGGTATTAAAGTCGCTTTTGATAAAAAGCAACTTTTAAAATTCGCTACTTCAGAACAAACTTTAAAAATATTTAGCAATTTAAAAGATAATCAAAAAAGATATTTATCAGAAAAATTAATCTTCAACTTAGAACGGGAGTCAAAAATAAATGAATAACTTAATCTTAAACAGCGCTATTGGGGTGAGTCAGTGATTTGCAATTGCTGTAATGGTAATCGCAGTTATTTCCATTCCAACATTATGGTGATACGGAATGAGTCGCGCACTTTCAATTCGTAAAGCAGATGCGAAAACTCGAATTCATAAATTACCATTCAAATTTGAAAGTTTCTTAAAAATTATTGGCGGAATTGAAAACGTCATCGTTGCTAAAGCAGAAACAAGTAAGATTAAAATTGAAATTAAAGAACTTGATAAAGTCGACTTAGATTTATTAAAATCTTTAAAATCTGTTAGCGGTACTTTTCAAATGAGTGATTCAATTACAATCATTTTAGGACCATCGTCTAAAACGTTAGCGACACAATTAAATGATACATTATTAATTAGCAAAAAAAGTTAACAAATTATTTGTTAACTTTTTTTATAGCTATTTATTGATTAATATTTTCAACTTCGATGCGACGATTTTCAATAAATTTTAAAGCGTAGCGACCTACACCTGAATTATTATTATCGTGCTTCGTAATATATTTAGCAACCGCTTTAACTTGATCAACAGCGTTGCTCATCGCTACGCCGTGCTCAGCAATTGTAATCAATTCAATATCATTAAAATCGTTTCCAAATGTTAAAGTATGGTTTAAAGGAATGTTGTAGTGAATTGCAATTTCTTTAAGAGCCGTTCCTTTGTCAACGCCAATTGATGACATATCGATGAAATAACTGCCATCTGATACTGGTCATAATCTAATGTAAAGCGCGTTAGTATATTTTGAAATTAATTCTTGGCGAATTCTAATCGCTGCTTTGTAATCAACTACTTGAATAATTAAAATTAAAGGATCAATAATCAAATGTTTTAATAATTCGCCTTCATAAATACTAGTTAAATTTGTAAAGAAGAAAAATTTTTCAACCATTTCATCACGCTTACGCATTACAACAGCACGATTATCTTCCATAACAATGTTGATAATTGCTTTATCATGATTATGTTCTTCTAAAATTTCTTTCACAATTTCGCGTGAAATTACGCGGACTAACGGTTCAAAAGCTAAATCGTTAGGATTATGAATATAACCACCATTGTAATTTGCGACCATCGCATCTTTAATACCCAATTGATTATAAATCGGTAAAGTTCCACGTCATGGGCGGCCAGTAATGATAGCAATGTAATGTCCAGAATTAATTAATTCGTTTAAAACACGAACATCATATTTAGAAACAATTCCTTCATCATTTAATAAAGTCCCATCTAAATCAATCCCGACTAATCAAGGACTAGTAGTTTTTCTAATAAAAAGTTTTTTATCTTTTGTTTCTTGGATTGTGCCGTTAGCTTTTAAATATTCAATTTTATTTTGATTTTTATTCATAATTTCCAAAGTCTCCTTTTTAAATTACTAATTTTTTAGTAATTTTAGTAAATGTCATTAACCACATTATACAAAATTATAAAAAAATTTATAAAAAAAAACTATATTTAATAGTTTTTTTAAAATTATTTAAACAATTTTACCTTGTTTTTTTAATGTTTTCATTGTTCTTGCGCTAACTTTTAATTTTTGTGGTCGTCCATTTTCGTCAAGCACTTTAACTTTTTGTAAATTTAAATTTCATTTACGACGAGTCGCGTTTAATGCATGTGAACGGCGATTTCCACTTAAAGCGCCTTTTTTAGTAATGTCATCTTTTCTTGCCATTAGTAAAACCCCCTAATATTTGTAATATAACGTTTCTATATAATAACATAATATCTATCTTTTTCCAAAATTTTATCTGAAATGTTGTAAATTAATTACCTTTTCTTTTTTTTAGTTTATAATAAACTTACTAATATAAATATTAATTAATTTAATTAAAATAAAAAAGTGTTTTATTTAAGTTTATTATTTTTTTAAAGTAAGATTTTATATTCGAATTTATATTTAAATTAAATCATAAAAGTAGTGATAAAAATGAACATTTCAGACAGAAAACAAAAACTCAGATTTCTATTTACCGAAGCACCAATGTTTAAAACAATTATGTATATTTCGATTCCCGCTGTTATAGGTATGGTTATCTTAGGATTTTACAACTTCACTGATCGATTATTAGCAGCCCATCTAGTAGCCGACCCAACTTCAACTTTAAAAGCAATGGCACTAGCTAGTCCAGTATTTCTATTTATGAATGCTGTTGGCGCCTTATTTTCTTTAGGGGGAGCTACTCGGTTTGGGGTTGCCATCGGCGCCAACAAACCAGGACTTGCTCGTAAAATTGTTGGTAATACAATGGCCATTAGTTTCTTCGTCGGAATTGCAATGACTATTTTTATGTGATATTTTCAAAGCACATTTACAAAATGACAAAGTACGCAAGTGCTTAGCGCTGAAACGATTGCAAAAGCAACCGCTTACAATCGCTACGTTATTATTGGTTTTGTCCCTTTATTATTCTCATGAATTTTTGCGGGATTCTTACGCCAAGAAGGACACTCAACTTCCGCTGCAGTTATTTCTTTCGCGCCAGCCTTTTTAAACGTATTATTAGATTATTTATTTATGGGTCCTTTAAAAATGGGCTTAGAAGGAGCGGCAATTGCGACAACAATTGACCAAACTTTCCAAGCATTACTAGGACTATCTTTAGTATTGTTCGTATTCAAAGATTCCTTATTGCGGATTTCATTCTATGATCTACGTTTTAATTTTAAAATTTTGTGATTAATTTTCGTTATCGGACTAACACCGTTCGCCCGTTATTTTGGTTTATCAATCAGTCGAACATTTACTAACAATTTTGTTAGTAAATTACATTTTGCTAACGGTGTGTCCGCCGGCCAATATTGAATTTATATTCTAGGCGGCGTCATGCCGATCGTTTATTTCTTGTTTCCACCAGCATTTGGGTTCGCTCAAGGGGGTAGAGCAGTAATTTCGTATAATTACGGCGCTAAGAATTATAAGCGGGTAATTGAAGCCTTTTACTACACTCTTGCTGCAATGGTTATTTATCTGTTGTTAGTTACAATATTATTAGAATCAATTCCGCGAGAATTATTAAAAATTTGAAAATTCCGCGAAAACGGAATTCAAATTTATAATAAATCAGCATTTCTAAATGCGCTCCGTCATATTGATATTAATTTATTTAATAAATATCAACATATTGATAATAATCAAATTGTAACTTGAAATGGTGGGAGCATCTTAGCTCATTTACCAGGTACAGTTGAAATTCATCCTTTAAAAGATGGTGCTTTAGGAACGCGTGTTGGGTGAATTACACTAGCAACAATCGGAGTTTATTATAGTGTGCTATCGCTATATCAAGGTTGTGGAATTAGTAAATGGGCATTTGCAATTAGTTTAATTCGTGTCGCAATCAATGTCCCAATTACTTATTTAGGAATCGTTATATCCGAAGCAATGAATCATAATGTAATTTATTACTGAATCTTCCAAGGAACAGTCAGCAATATTATTGTTGCGATCGTTTCAGCATTCCTTGGTTATTATTTAGTTAAGCATTTTAATAAGAATTTCAAACTTTTAAAAGAAGCTAATCAAGAAGAAAAAACATTGGAAGCTATTAAAGAATAAACTGGGATTAATTTGGTTTTTAACTACTAATATGCTATAATTAACAAAACTATTTTAGTATTATTAAAATATTATAATAAGAATATACTTATATGTATGTCACAAATAAACTAATAATAATTCAAACCAAATTTCCAAGGAGAGCTTTATGAATTCAAAATTAATCAATGTCGATATGTTGCATAAAATGTTAATTTCCGGTGCTAATAATTTAATTAATAACAAAGAAGAAATTAATTCTTTAAACGTATTTCCAGTCCCGGATGGTGATACTGGTTCAAATATGTCAATGACAGCGACATCAGGAATTACTGAAATTAATACTAATGGATTTAAAACTCCTTATGATTTAATGGCTCGCTTTGCTCGTGGTTTATTATTAGGAGCACGTGGTAATTCAGGAGTAATTTTTTCACAAATTTTTAAAGGTTTTTCAAATGGAATTCCACAAAATAAATCCGAAATCAACGTTATTGATTTCAATGCATGTTTATTACAAGCTAAAATTACTGCTTATGCTGCTGTTATGAAACCAGTTGAAGGAACGATTTTAACAGTTATTCGTGAAGTTGGCGAATCATTAATCGATAAAATTAATATTGATATGAGTTTTGATAAATATTTTGAATTACTAATTAAAGCTGCAACGAAATCAGTGAAGAACACACCTAATCTTTTACCTGTATTAAAAGATGTTGGTGTTGTTGACTCTGGTGGACAAGGCTTATTATTATTTTTTATCGGAATGCAAAAATCTTTTTTAAACAAACCGATTAAAAATAATAGTTCAATTATTACGAAGATCAAACAAAAAAGTAAACAAGCTGCTGCAGCTGAATTAAAAACGAAAACTTTAAGCGGTAACTTTGGTTATTGTACTGAATTTATTGTAATGATGGATGATTTGAAAAAACTTCATTTATTCAATAAAAGTCGCTACATTAAAGAATTAGAAAAACAAGGTAGCTCAATCGTTGTTGTTAATGATGATAATATTGTTAAAACTCATATTCATACTAAAAAACCAGGACAAGTTTTAAATATTGCTCAAAAAATGGGTTATTTTCAAAAAATAAAAATTGATAATATGACATTGCAAGTTTCTGAAAATCATGTTCATAATTCTGAAACTTTATCAATTGAAAATGATATTACAGTTGAAACAGCATCAGAAGCACATCCAGATGCATTACAATTTCAAAAGCGCAATTTTGAACTTGATACTGCTTTAATTGCAGTTGCTAACGGTCAAGGAATTATTGAAGAGTTCTACAACACTAATGTTAATTATGTTGTTAGTGGCGGTCAAACAATGAATCCTTCAGCCAAAGATTTCATTAATGCGATTGCTAAAGTTAATGCCAAAACAGTTTATATTTTACCTAATAATAGTAATATTATTTTAGCAGCTGAGCAAGCTGCTGCTGTTGAAAAACGTTCTAAAGTAGTTGTTATTCCAACAAAAACAATTATGCAAGGAATTTTATCAGCAATGTATTTTAATAATAAGGAAAAATTAAAAGTTAATCGTAAAAATATGCGCCAAGCAATGAAAACAGTTACTAGTGCTGCAATCACAGTCGCAATTAAAAATACAACTTACAAACGATTTCACATTAAAAAAGGGCAATTTTTAGGAATTATCGAAAGAGATATTTCAGTTGTTCGCAACGATCTTTTAGATACTGCTAAACGTTTATTGAAAAAAATAATTACTAAAGACTCTGAAATTGTGACTTTATTTTATGGTCAAGACACAACTGAAGCAGTTGCTAATGAAATCAAAACATTTGTCGAAACTACTTATGATATTGAAGTAGAAGTAAAACAAGGAGCACAACCAATTTACCATTTAATTTTGGGAGTTGAATAATTAGATAATTCTAAAAAATAAAATTAAACTTCGATTGAAATAGCAGTTTAATTTTATTTTTTAAATATTTTGAAAAAAAATAATGTAAAATTAATGCAGAGGTGTTTAAATTATTATGAAGAAAAATATTACAAAGAAAAGAAAAATTGCCCTAGATGTTATGGGTGGCGATAACGCACCCGAATCATCACTAACAGCTGTCAAACAATTTTTAAGTGAATATCCAGAATACGAAATAATATTAGTGGGACCAAAAAAAATCTTAGATCCTTTTTTAGCAGCTAACAAAACACTAAATGTTAGTGCTTGTTATGCAGAAACTGGATTAGCAATGGATGCTTCGAATTTAGCGGCATGTCGTGATCGCGAATCATCAATGTATAAAACTTTAGAACTAGTTAAAGACCAAAAAGCTGATTTAGCACTAAGTGCTGGACCAACTGGAACTCTAGTAACGACTAGTTATTATGTTTTACGTCATTTGCCCAAAATGAAAAAACCAGCCTTATTAGCAACAATTTTAAATTCTGAAAATAAACCAGTTATTATGCTTGATGTTGGTGCTAATATAACTTACACTGCTGATGAATTAAACCAATTAGCTAATTGTGGGTCTTTATATTATCGTCAAATGTATAATGTAGCTGCACCTAAAGTCGGTCTAATTAATAATGGGACTGAAAAAAGTAAAGGCACACCATTATATATTGAAGCTCATCAAAAATTAGTTGCTAATAAAAAGATTAATTTTTATGGAAATATCGAAGCATTTGATATTTTAAATGACAATGTCCAAGTTGCGATTGGTGATGGTTTTTCAATGAACATCGCCCTTAAATCAATGGAAGCTGGTGGCGAAATGGCATTTAAAATATTGAAGAAAAAATTAACTAGTACATCACTAACAAAACTAAAGGCCCTATTAATTAGAAAAAAAATGCGTGAATTACATAAAGACTTTGATCCAAAACGTTTTAATGGAGCAATCATTATGGGTATTAATGGTTTAGTTTTTAAAGCACATGGTTCAAGTGACACATTCGCAATGTATAGTGCTTTAGTAAATGTTAAACAAGCACTATTTACTAATTTGTTTGATACTTTGAAAGAAGGATTTTCCTAATGAATAAAAAGCCAAAACAACCAAAAATATTAAAAAAAGCTAAAACCCAACCTGAGATTACGGAATTATTAAAATTATTAAGAATCAATTATCGTAATTTAGATTTATATAAAGAAGCACTAACACATTCTTCGTTTGTTAATGAATATAAAATTGGTCGCGATTATCAACGTTTAGAATTTTTAGGTGATGCAATTATTGAAATGTGTACTTCGGTTTTTGTTTTTAAATATTTTAACGATTTTAATGAAGGACAAATGAGTTTAATTAGAACGAAAAACGTTAATAAAACAGCGCTCTCAAAATTAAGTCAAAATTTAGATATTGGTAAATATATTTTATTAGGTAAAGGTGCTTTAATTGAAGATAAAATCAATCAATCTTCATCATTATTAGAAGATGTTTTCGAAGCTTTAGTAGCTGCGATTTTTTTAGATTTAGGAATGCAAAGCGTTAATCGCTTTCTTGATTTTACTTTATATCAAGCAATTCGTGAAACTGAATTAGGCGACTTAAAACATAGTAAAACAAAATTACAAGAATTAGTTCAAAGTGAAAAAAATTCAGAAATCTATTATCAAGATTTACCAACTTCGACAGGTAGTTTCCATTCAAAAGTTTTTATCAATGGAATTGAATATGGACAAGGATATGGTAAAACTAAAAAAATGGCTGAAGAAGCCGCTGCAACAGCAGCACTTTCAAAATTAGCAACAACAATCTTTTAAAAGATAATATAATTAATATATAAGATAATGAATTTTTAAATAAGAGGTATTAAAATAATGAACTTTTTAAAAACGATTAAAGCTCATGGATTTAAATCTTTTGCCAATCCAATTACGATCAATTTTGATCATAATTTAATTGGCGTGGTCGGACCTAATGGTAGTGGGAAATCAAATATTAACGACGCCATTCGTTGAGTGATGGGTGAACAATCAGCCAAGCAACTCCGTGGAAATAGTATGGAAGATGTTATTTTTAATGGGAGTGCGCTTAAAAAAGCAATGAATATGGCAGAAGTAACATTAACTTTTTCCAATCATAATAAAATTTTTTCCCTAAATTATAATGAAATTTCAATTACACGACGATTATATCGTAATGATCGTGGTGGTGAATATTTAATTAATGGAGTTCGTGCCCGTTTGAAAGATGTTCAAAAATTAGCAATGGAAGCTGGAATTTCCAAGTCATCTTTAAGCATTATTTCACAAGGCACAGTTTCAAAATTAGCTGAAGCTAAACCAGAAGAATTCCGTGATTTTTTAGACGAAGCAGCTGGAGTTAGTAAATATAAAAAACATAAAGTTGAATCTTTACGAAAACTAGCAAGAACTAATGATAATTTAGAAAAAATAAATATCATTATTACCGAGTTAGAAACACAAATTAAGCCACTAGCTAAACAAGCGAGCAAAGCTAGTGAATATTTAAAACATAAAAAAGATCTTGAAAAAATTGAGATCGCTTTTTTAGCACAAGAAATTAATGAAGCTAATCTTAGCTTTAAAAAAAACTCAACTGAAATAAAAACGCTAAACACAAATAAAATAAACTTAGATGCATTGACATCAAATTTTGAAATTCAAATTAATGCTGCAACACAATCAAAGTTTAAAATTGAAAAAACAATTGCTGATTTACAAAATAAACTAAATGATAATAATGAAAATTTAAAAAATTTAGAAATTGAACTAGCGCGTCAAGAAGAAGCGCAAAAATATGCAATTAAAAATAACCAACAATTAAATGTTGATCAAAAAATCATTAAAGAATTAGAACATAACATTAAGTTAGCTAAAAAAAATATTGATAGTGTTGAAGAACGAATTCAGTTAATTGAAAAAAAATTAAGTGATTTAAATAGTGAAATAGAAATTAGTAATAGTGACCAAGATAATTTAACTGAAAAAGTTAATAATTTTAATCGTGATTTAAATATTTTAGAAACTAAAAAACATTTAGCACAAGATCAATTGGCACAAGAAAGTTTTTTATTTCCTGGAGTAAAAATTATTTTAAAACACAAAGCATCTTTTGATGGTGTTTTTGATATTTTAAATAACTTAATTAGTTATGAAAATCAATATTCATTAGTAATCCAAAATTGTTTATCACATAATTTACAAAATATCATTACTAAAAACAGTCAATCTGCTAAAAATGTTGTCGCTTTTTTAAAACGTAATCGTGCTGGTAAAGCAACTTTCATTCCGTTAAATGATATTAAGATTCGTCATTTACCAGACCAAGCAATGATCATTGCAAACAACACACCTGGCTTCATCAACACTGTTAATAACATTGTTAAAATTGCGTCTAAATTTCAAAAAGCGATCGATTTTTTAACTAATCGAATTTTTGTAATTGACAATTTAACTAATGCAATTGAGTTAAATAAACGTTTAAATTCACAATATCGAATTGTGACTTTAGAAGGTGACATGATTTTCCCTGGTGGAACTATTAGTGGTGGTTTTAACAAATTAAAAGCAAATAATCAACAAGCAATAAAACATAACATTACTAATTTAGAATTAGAAATTAGTAATGTTAAAACTAATTCAGCGTCGGAAAACAAAGCATTAACTAACTTGAAACAAGTTAATTTAAAATTAAAAGAAAACTATCAAGAAAAGTATTTTGTTTTAGCCCAATTACGAGAAAATCATAAACTATCATCAATTAATTTTGAAAAATTAATTACTCAATATGAAACATCATCAAATAATAAAGCGAATGATTTAGTTTATATTAAAGATGATAAAAGTCAAAAATTAAGCTTTTTACATAAAGTTCAAGATCAGATCGTTTCTGATATTAAAGGCCAACGTAATGAAGGTTTAAAAACTGCCAAATTGATTCAAGATTTTGAATTAAAATTAGTTAGTAGCAATCATAAAACTAAAAAAATAATGGAAAATATTAGTGTTTTTAAGATTGCTAATAATAAATCTAGTCTAATCATCAACAATAACGTACAGCGTCTAAACGATCATTATAAATTAACTTTCGAATATGCGTTTGCTAATTATAAATTAATTACTTCTTTAGAAGAAGCACGTAAAAATGTTAGTATTTTAATTGAAGCTATTAATAAAATTGGTAATGTTAATATTGATGCTATTACAGAATATGCCGAAGTAAAATCACGCCATGATCATTTATCTAAAAACGCCGATGAAATTAACAAAGCTAAAAAAGAAATCGAAACAGCTATTAAAAATATGGATACAGAAATGCTGAAACGGTTTTCACAATTAATGATTGATGTACGCGTTAATTTTCAAAAAGTTTTTAAAATTATGTTTGGTGGCGGAGTTGCTGATTTGAAATACAGTGACCCCAATGATCCTTTAAATAGTGGAATTGAAATTATTGTGCAACCACCTGGAAAATCAATTAAAACTTTAACTTTATTTTCCGGTGGAGAAAAATCGTTAATCGTTATTTCGTTATTGTTTGCGATTTTAGAAACACGGCATTTACCACTAGTTATTTTAGATGAAGCCGAAGCGCCATTAGATGAAGCAAATGTAGCGCGTTATGGAAAATATTTACAAAACTTTTCAGAACATACACAATTTATTGTAGTAACTCATCGTCCTGGAACGATGGAATATTTAAACGTTTTATACGGAGCCACGATGCCATCTGCTGGAATTACAAAAATGGTCAGCGTTAAATTAAAAGATGCGTTAGAACTGGCTGAAACTAAAAAAATGCGTCAAACAAAAACAGAATTAAATAATTAAATTAAAAAGGAAATGAATATAATATGGGTCTTTTTAAAATCGTAAAAAATCGTTTTAATCGTAATAAAAGCACTCCTTTAAAAAGTAAAGAAGTTGTTAAAACCGAAAAACAAGCAATTAAAAAAATGCGTAAATCACAAAAAACAAACAAATATATTGCTGGTATGTCAAAATCAAGTAATAGTTTTGGGCGTTCTTTAAAATTACTTTATAACAAACATCAAATTGATGAAACATTTTTTGAAAACTTAGAAGAAATGTTAATCATGAATGACATTTCAATGAACATTGTTATGGAAATTAGTGACGCTGTGCGCCAAGAAATAGCACTTAATAAAGTTAATAGTTCTGAACAAATAAATGAAATTATCATTGATAAAATGTTCCTTAGTTATGCTAATCAAAGTCATTCTAGCACTGCATTAAACATCAATCCTAGTGGATTATCAATTATTTTAATGGTTGGCGTTAACGGTGTTGGTAAAACAACGACAATTGCCAAATTAGCACACATGTTTATTAAACAAAATAAAAAAGTTACTGTAGTCGCCGCTGATACTTTTCGAGCGGGCGCTGTCCAACAATTAAACGTTTGAGCAAATCGCTTAAACATAACATGTATTAATCCTCAAAAAGAACAGCAAGATCCCCCATCGGTTATTTATGATGGGATCATTGCTGCTCAAAATAATCAAAGTGACATTTTGATTTGTGACACAGCCGGGCGATTACAAAACAAAGTTAATTTAATGAATGAATTAAATAAGATCCGTCGAATCATTGACAAAAAAGCACCAAATGCTAGTGTCGAAACTTTATTAGTTTTAGATGCAACTACTGGTCAAAACGGAATTAACCAAGCTAGTGTCTTTAAAGAAGTCGCTAACGTTAGTGGGATCGTTTTGACTAAAATGGATGGGAGCTCCAAAGGGGGCATCATTTTAACTATCAAAGACCGTTTAGACATCGATGTAAAATTTCTTGGTTTAGGAGAACAACTTGATGATTTAGCCGAATTTGATCTGTTTGAATTCGTCAATGCATTAACTACAACTTTATCTGCTTAGCGAAATATATTAAAATAATATTAGGAGCTGATAATTATGGATTTGAAAAAAATTTTTAAATTAGACTATTTAAGTGGTAATTTTGGATTGGAAACAGAAACGTTAAGAGTTGAATTAAATGGAAGTGTTTCAAAAGGACCTCACCCATTTAAAAATAAATGAACTAATCCTTATTTTCAAGTAGATTTCGCTGAAGCGCAATTAGAATTAGTAACTCCAATAACTCATAGTTATGAAGAAGCGTTATCGTTTTTAAAAAAACAAACTTACATTGTTAATAAAGTACTATCAAGTGAAGAATATTTATTACATTATTCACTACCTTTAAAATATCGTCCAGTTGAAGAAATCAAACTTGCAACAGCTGGTATTAGTAAAAAAGGGCGCGATGCTTTTAATTATCGTAAAAATATTATGCATAAATATAGTCATAAACAACAAGTTCTTTCTAGTGTCCATTTCAATTTTAGTTTTACTGATGAATTTTTAAAAGATCTTTCGGCAACGAAAAGCCTTGATATGGGTGCAATGAAAAATCATATTTATTTTAAAGGATATCGCCAATATATGCGTCACTTTCCAGTGATCACATATTTATTTGGAGCGAGTACTTTTTTAGATGATGAATATAAAAAAACAATTGAAACTCATAAAAACTATAAAAAAATTCTGAAAAACATTCGTTCATATCGTGCTTCTGAATACGGTTATCCAGTTACTGGAAAATCATTAGTAACTGCTAATAACTTTAAAGATTTTAGAGAAAAATTGAGCATCTTATTAAATAATAAATCACTTTTATCAGCTGGTGAAATCTATCAACCAATTAGAATGAAAACCAAATTTCAAAATGTGGTTGAATATATTGAAATTCGTAATTTAGATTTAGATCCAACAACGCCATTAGGAATTAAATTAGATACAATGAAATTTATGCATTTATTTATGGTCTTTTTAATGTTGGCTGAATTCGATGATCAAGAAGGCGTTATTACTGACACTGAATTTGAGAAATTATTAGAATTAAATAATAATATTGCACTAGGTTTAGAAACGCATCTTGATTTAAAATTCATTAATACTACTTTGAAAAAAATGGAAAGATTTTATCACGAGAGTGGTAATAGCCAAATTCATAAATTTGTCGCTAATTTCACTAGACACAATCCTCCGATTTCACATAAACTACATAAGAAATTTAATGATATTAAAGCTTTTACAGAAAAAATATCACAAAATAAAAGCGATTCTTTTCAAAAAGTTAATGATGATTTCGAAGACCATTTCAAAGATATGGAATTATCAACGCAAATTTTATTGGAAACAGCATTAATCAATGGGTTAAATATTAAAAAAATTATTCCATCAGAAAATATTATTTGTTTACAAAATCCAAAAAATAATCATATTGAATATATTAAACAAGCAACGAAGACATCACTAAATAGTGAGATTGGGACAATTTTAATTCAAAATAAAAATTTAACTAAAGATATTTTACGACAAAATAATATTAGTGTTCCTAAAGGTAAAATCTTTGACTCTTTAGAAATGGCCGAAAAAGCAATCGTCCAATTTAGTGATAACAAAATAGTTGTTAAACCAAATGATGCTAATTATTCAACTGGTGTAACTGTTCTTAATCATCCATGAAGCAAGTCGGATTATTTTAAAGCGCTTAAATTAGCATTTCAACATTCAGAATCAATTTTAGTTGAAAGTTTTATTCAAGGTAAAGAATATCGCTTCATTGTGATTGATGATCATGTAGTTGGTGTTTTAGAACGACGTCCAGCTCATGTAATTGGTGATGGAAAATTAACTATTAAAGGTTTAATTGATGTTAAAAACGAGCACGAATCACGTGGTAAGAAATATCGTAAACCATTAGAAAAGATTAAAATCGATGACATTGTTTTAGATAATTTAAAAACGCAAACTTTCACTTTAAAATCAGTTTTAAAAGAAAAAGAAATTGCTTGATTAAGATTTACTTCAAATGTATCTAGTGGTGGGGACACTGTTGGAGTAACTGCAGATACTAATCTTTCTTACAAAAGCACAGCGATTAGAATTGCGCGATTATTAAATTTAAAAATTGCTGGAATCGATATGATTATTTCTGGTAATTATAAAGCACCAGGTGAATATTCAATATTAGAAGTTAACGATAATCCCGCCATTCATATTCATCATTTCCCAATGGAAGGAAAAGAAGTCAATGTTGCATCAGAAATTTTAAAAGCATTGAAACTAATCTAATTATTATGATAACAATTCAAAAACGGACAAACTATTTAATTTTATATGATTTTTATAATCAACTATTAACGCAAACTCAGCGTCAAGCAACAGCACTATATTTAGTCGAAGATTTATCGTTTAAAGAAGTTGCTGATATTTTAGCAGTATCACGCAGTGCAGTCTTTGATTCTGTTAAAAAAAGTTTACTATTATTAGAAAATTATGAGTCAAAACTTAATTTACAACATAAACACAATGTATTACAAAAATATTATAACCAATTATCAGTTTTAAAAATTGAAAAAGTTAACAGTATCATTGACAAAATCAATGCTATTTAATTACAAAACACAAAGTGAAATGCTTTGTGTTTTTTACTAAAAAATGGTATACTTATCTATAGTGTTTTATTAATATGTATTAATTAAAATACTTTACGAAATTTAAAAAACACCTTTATTTTATCTTTATTCAAGTGCAGTTAATTTTATAATGATATAGATATTTAATAAATATCGATCAAAATTACTGTGAATAAAAGCAAAATTAATAAAGGAAAGAAAAAACAAACAAGGAGTACCATTAATGACACCGATTATATCAAAAATTAAATTATTAGAAGCGGGAACACATTTTGGTCACGAAACAAAACGTTGAAATCCTAAAATGAAGCCATATATTCATGGCGTAAAAGGTAAAACTCACGTTATTGATTTAGTGAAAACAATTAAAGGACTTGAAGTTGCATACAAGGTAATCAAATATCATGCCTCAAAAAACGGGAACATTTTATTTGTTTGTACACGTCGTAATGCTAGAGATATTATTAAAGAACAAGCAGTTCGTGCTGGAAGTTTCTATGTCAACCAAAGATGACTAGGTGGAACTTTAACTAACTTTAAGACAATTCAATCAAGAGTTCGTCATTTATTAATTTTAGAAAACAAAGCGAAAAATAATTTCGAAGGTTATACTAAAAAAGAAGGAATTAAATTTAGCAAAGAAATGCTAAAATTACAAAAATTCTTAGAAGGTATTAAAGGAATGCATAATTTACCTTCATTATTAGTTGTTCTTGATCCTAACGAGGAACAAAATGCAATTAATGAAGCACGTAAATTAGGAATTCCAATTGTTGGAATCGTTGATACTAATGCTGACCCAGATAGTGTTGATTACATTATTCCGGCTAATGACGATGCTTTAAAAACATTGAAATTAATTATGACATTATTAACTGATGCAATTGTTGAAGCTAAAGGCGGGAAACCAGAAATAGCTTACCAAAATATCGTTAGTGAAAATCCATACTTTGGACACGGAGGAAAACCTGGTTTTGCAGGTCCTAAATTCGTTAAACGTAGTGTGATTAAAGTGCTTCAAACAGCTGAAGAAGCAGCTAAAAATATTGAAGTAAAACCAGTTAAAAAATCAACAGTTAAAGTAATTTCAAGAGAACAAGTTAAAACTGAAGGAACAACAGACGCAACACCAGTTGTAAAAGTTGAAGCACCAGTAGCAGTAGCTGTTGAAGCACCAGTAGCACCAGTAGCAGTAGCTGTTGAAGCACCAGTTGTTAAACCAGTTGTCAAAGAAGAAGTTACAACTATTAACTTTGCTGATAAAAAATTAACTGAACTTAAAGAAATAGCTAAGAAAAATAATTTAAAAGGCTATTCTGTATTAAAGAAAAATGATTTAATCAAATTATTAGAAGCAGAAGGAGCAAAATAAATTATGGCAATTACAGCTAAACAAGTAAAGGAATTGCGTGATTTAACAGCGGCAGGAATGCTAGACTGTAAAAAAGCTTTAGTTGATAGCGATGGCGACATTGAACAAGCGATTGTTTGATTGCGTAAAAAAGGAATTGCTAAAGCAGCTAAAAAATCTGGTCGTATTGCGGCTGAAGGTTTAACTTCAGTTTTAATAAAAGGTAACTCAGCAGTAATTGTTGAAGTTAACTCTGAAACAGATTTTGTTGCGCAAAATGATAATTTCAAAAAATTAGTAAATCAATTATCTGAAATTTTATTAAGCAATAATCCAACAACAATTGAAGAAGCGTTAAAAATTAATGTTAACAACAAAACAGTTGAAGCAATCATTACTGATGCAACTTCAACAATTGGTGAAAAAATTGCATTACGTCGTTTTGAAATTGTTCAAAAAACTAATGCTGATGTTTTTGGTCCCTATATTCATATGGGTGGAAAAATTTCAACATTAATCGTTTTAAAAGATTCTACTAACGAAGCTGCAGCACGCGATATCGCAATGCATACCGCTGCTATGAAACCAGCATTTATTGATCGTTCAGAAGTTAGCTCAGATTTTATCGCAAAAGAAACAGCTATCTTAAAAGAACAAGCTTTAAACGAAGGTAAAAAACCAGCAATAGTTGAAAAAATGGTTATTGGTAGATTAAATAAACAACTAGCAGAAATTTGTTTAGTTGATCAACCGTTCGTCAAAAACCCTGAACTAAAAGTCGGAAAATTCGCTTTACAAAACAGTAAAGGAATTTCAACGATGATTCGTTTTGAGGTTGGAGAAGGAATTGCTAAAAATACAACTAACTTCGCTGATGAAGTTAAAGATTTAACAAACTAATATGTCCGATTTAAAAAAATAATTAAAAAATTAATTATTTTTTTTATTATATAACAACTGTTTATCTAAAAACTGAGAGGTATTTTATGTATAAAAAAATCTTACTAAAATTGAGCGGAGCTGCGTTATCTAGTAAAAAACAAAATGGCTTAATTATTGATAATGATAAAATCAAAGAACTGACGCTTCAAATCAAAGAACTGAAAAAACAAAACATTTCTTTAGCAATTGTTATTGGTGGCGGAAATATTCTACGTGGTGCTAGCGCTGCTAAATTAGGAATGGATCGCGCCCAAGCTGATTACATGGGAATGATCGCCACTGTAATGAATGGTTTAGCTTTAGAAGTTTCTTTAAAATCAGCTGGTATTGATGTTTGTTTAATGACAGCTGTTCCAATGGATACAGTTGCCGATCCCTACATTTTACGTAACGCCCTCAACCATTTAGAAAATAACAAAGTCGTTATTTTTAGCGGCGGAACTGGATCACCATTTTTTACAACTGATTCAGCAGCTGCGCTACGCGCTGCCGAAATTAATGCTGATTTAATTATGATGGGTAAAAATAATGTCGATGGCATTTATGATAAAGATCCTTTAAAATTTAGTGATGCAAAGCGCTATTCACATTTAACTTTTCAAGAATCTTTTGCTAAGAATATTCAAATTATGGATTTAACAGCAACGACAATTTGTATGGAAAATAATATTGATATTTTAGTGTTTAATATTAATAAACCAAACAATATTATTGAATCATTATTACATACTAATCCAGCAACTACAACATTAGTTAGTAACCAAAAAAAATAATAAAAAGAAAAAGAGGAACTATTATGAATAACTGAGAAAATAATTTAATAGCAGATCTAGCAACTATCGTGGAAAAAATGGAAAAACGTTTTAATTTAATTTCAGCCGGACGCGCTAATCCAAAAATTTTGGAAAATGTGCAAATTGATTATTATGGAACTTTAACACCAATTTCACAAATTAGTGCTATTTCATCACCTGATGCAATGCAATTATTAATTAAACCTTATGCCCAAAATGATATTAAACTAATTATGGCAGCAATCAATAAATCAAATTTAAACCTTAACCCACAAAGTGAAGGCAATCAAATTCGTATTAAAATTGCACCATTAACACAAGAAATTAGAACTACTAAAGTTAAAGAAGTTAAAAAAATTCATGAAGATACAAAAATTCAAGTGCGTAACGCTCGTCGTGATTATAATAACAAAATCAAAGCAAACTCTGATTTAACAAAAGATGAAATTAGATCACAACAAGAAATCGTTCAAGAATTAATTGATAATAAAATGAAAGACATTAACCAATTAAGTAGTGTTAAAGAAGCAGCTTTAATGAAAATTTAGTAATGCTAAATTTAGTTAATAAAAATTTAGTCCATATTAGTTTAATTTTAGATGGTAATGGTCGATTTGCGAAATCGCAAAATAAACCACGCAGCTATGGCCACAAAATTGGTTTGCGTAATTTAAAAGAAATTGTTTTATTTGCTAATAAAATTAATTTAGCTTATTTAACAATCTTTACTTTTTCAACTGAAAATTGAAAAAGGCCATTAAGTGAAGTCAATTATTTAATGCGAATCATTAATTTATTTTTTAATAAAAGTAATGTTCAAAAAATGATGGATTACAGTATTAAAATTAAATGAATTGGCTTCGAAGATAAATTAAGTAAGAAATTGATTAACAAAATTAAAAATTGTGAAAAACTGACTAATAAAAATACTGGATTAACATTAAGTATTGCTTTCAATTACGGTGCTAAACAAGAAATTATTAGCGCTGTTAATAAAGTTATTAACGTTAAAAAAACTAATAATGATTTTTCACTAATTAGTGAAAAAGATTTTAATAGTTTTTTATTAAGTGGATTTCTACCGCCAGTTGATTTATTAATTCGCACATCTGGGGAACAAAGAATATCTAATTTTTTATTATGACAATTAGATTATGCCGAAATTATTTTTCAAAAAGTCAATTTTCCCGAATACACAACCGCATTATTTGAATCAGATATTAATTGATTCTTTAGTCGGAAACGTCGCTTTGGAACTATTGATGAAGGAGATAGCTAAATATGACTAAAATAAAAATCACCGATCATTGGAAACGGATTATTACTGGAATAATTTTAATATTATTCTTTTTGCCAATTATTTTATTATCATCTTCTGATTATGTTGTCATTAGATATATTGATATTGTCATTTTTTCAATTATTATTATTTTTGGCACTTATGAACTTTTAAGTCATCGTAATTGAAATTCCTTAGTAGTTTGATCAATGGTGTTTTTAACTATTTTATTAGTATATTTACCAAATTATTCTTTTTTAAAATTTATTTCTACAAATAGTCATAAAATAAAACTGAACGATATTGTTAATGATTTTTTTACAATCAATCCTTATTTATTATTTATTCCAATTATTTTATTTGGATTAACTTTTCTTGATAAAAATTTTCGAATCGATGATATTTTATATCCTTTAGGAATTATTATCTTAATGGTTTGTTTTGGTAAAATTGTTATTTTATTAAGTATTTTTGATTATAAATATATTTTATTTATTGTCGGTATTGCTGTGTTGAGTGATATTGGTGGTTATTTTGGGGGAAAATTATTCGGAAGAAAAAAATTAGCACCCAAAATCAGTCCTAAAAAAACCGTTGAAGGAGCAATTACTGGCTTTTTAGCAGCTTTTACATTTGCTTGTTTATATGGTTATTTCTTAAACATAACTACTGGTTGAAATAAAGGATTTAGTTTTGATCACAATACTGTTCCAATTCTGTTCAATAATATTATTAATACACTAATCGTAGCTGCATTATTATCTTTTGCATCACCATTAGGCGATCTCTTGTTTAGCGTTATTAAACGAAAACAAAAGATTAAAGACTTTTCCAACTTATTACCAGGTCATGGTGGTATAATGGATCGACTAGACTCGATTTCAATCGTAACAATTACTTTTGGAATGTTATTATTATTATTATGAAGTCAATAAATAACTATTATAATATTTTCAATATTAAGCGAGGAAATTTAAATGAAATTAAAAATTAAAAAAATCTTACTACTAGGAGCATCTGGTTCGGTTGGCGAACAAGTAATTTCGGTAGTCGAAAAATTTCCTCAATTTTTTCAAATTACTAGCGCTAGCGTTGGCTATCGTTTAGCAATTATTGAAAAACTAGTGACGAAATTAAAAGTTAAACATATTTATGTAATTCGAGAAAATGATAAAATTAACTTAAGTAAAAAATTTCCTAATGTAACATTTTATGCTAGTGATAGTGGGATTATTAATTTTATTAAAGCATCTAAATATAATTTTGCAATTAATGCTCTTTCAGGTATTTTTGGCTTAGAACCAACATTAAGTATTATTAATGCTAAAAAACCAATTGCACTAGCTAATAAAGAATCATTAGTTGTGGGTGGGCATTTAATTATGAAAGCGCTCCAAAAAAACAAATCACAACTATTAACGCTCGATAGCGAACATAGTGCAATTTGACAAATACTACAAAAAGAAGCATTTGCGCATATTGATTTTGTAATTTTAACTGCTAGTGGTGGACCGTTTTTAAACACACCAGTTAATCAATTAGCAGACATCAGTATTGATCAAGCACTTAATCATCCAACATGAAAAATGGGTAAAAAAATTTTAATTGATAGTGCAACAATGATGAATAAAGTTTTTGAAGTTTATGAAGCTAAATGATTATTTAGCTTAGTCCCAGTTCAAATAAAAGTGATGATTGAACCAAATTCTTTCGTTCATGGTGGGGTCCAATTTACTGATGGTTCAATGCAATGACAATTGTCAAAACCAACAATGATTTTACCAATTGAATATGCGATGTTTTATCCTGAACGGATTATTAATCAAGATATCAAACCGCTTAATTTAGATGATTTTAACAAGTTAAAATTTTTAAAATTAGATGCTGAAAAATATCCATTATTTTTCATTGGGACTAGTTATTTAGATCGCGAACTATCGTGACCAGTAGTCTTAAATGCTGCTAATGAAATGGCAGTCAGTTTGTTTTTAAGAGGACGTATCAAATTTTTAGAAATTAACGAAATTATTAAAGCGGCTTTAGCACAACATCAACCAATTGCTAAGCCTACATTTTCAGAAATTATTAAACTTGATCGCAGTATCAGAGAAGTAATAAATAATAAATACGAGGTATAAAAATGCACGGGATTTTATTAACATTTAATACAATTATAATTATTTTGTTTTTAGTAACATTACATGAATTTGGCCATTTCATTATTGCTAAATGAAGTAAAATGTATGTTCATGAATTTGCGATCGGATTTGGTCCCAAATTATTAAAGTGAAAAATTAAAGAAACCGAATATAGTTTACGCTTATTACCGTTAGGCGGCTATGTTTTAGTAGCGCAATATTCTGCTAAATATTTCTTTCCAAAATTATATGGTTATACAGAAGTAGAAGGCGAATTAGTTAAAACACACGAGTCTGAAATTAAAGAACATCAACTATATGAAAATTCTCCAATGTGAAAACGTTTATTGTTTATTACTGCAGGAATTATTTTCAATTTCTTATTTGCAATATTAGCAATTTTTATTGCTGTTACAATTATGAATTCTGAAAGTGTTAATTTTTATCCTTTTTGAAGTAATTTCTGAAGAATTAATGGTAATATTTGAGTAGCAATTGGCAATTTATTTACTTTTAACTTTACCGGAATGGGTAGTTTTATTAGTATTGGTAAAGCAACTAGTCATTTATGAAGTAATCATGTTTTATTTTTTTCATTACTTGGTTCACTATCATTAAATTTAGCAATTTTTAACTTATTACCAATTGCCCCGATGGATGGTTATAAATTTGTTGGTTTAATTTATCAATTAATTAGAAAAAAACCATTACCAGAAAAAGTAAACACTTATTTAAGTTTTATTGGTTTAGGACTAATTTTATTATTATTTTTTGGCTTATTAATAAAGGACATCGTCCATTAATAGTATGCAATTAGATATTAAAAAACTTTTTCAAAAAATTAACTTTACACCGCGTCGCGATTTTAAAAATAGTAAAGTTATTTTTTTTGGTGAACATGAACTTGATAATCAATTTCAAATTATTATTGAATTAGCCAAAATCCCTAACATTGATGAAATTATTGATTTTCAAACAGCTTGTGAAAAATTACGCCACCATCCAATTATCCAATTTCAATATCAAGACCATAGTTGAGATATTAAATTATTCAAAACTTATTGAGCACATTTAGTTGATCTTGATAAAGCCCAACATTTAAATTCAAACATCTATAAATTAATTAAATTAAATGACATTAGTTTAATCGATAATCAAATTGTGATCGAAACATCTTCAACATCTTTAAAAATTGAAATTGAAAAAAATATTATTATTTGACAAAATATTTTTACGAATTATGGTTTTATTAATTTAATAATTAAAATTAAATTAATAAAGGCTGATTTAAATAAATTATTATCGCAATATGTTGATGAAAGTCAATATATTGCAACAACAAATGATCAAGTAATTAAACCACAATTTTCACCCAATAAACCCCAAGCTAAAAAAACATTTAAAAAAACTGCTTATAAAAGTAAATATGAACCAACTGCAATTTCTGACATAACTCAAGAAATAAGAAGCGTTAAAATTCAAGGTACAATTTTTAAAAGTGATTTTTTCCAAACTAAAACTGGGCGTTTTTTATATAATTTTTGAGTAACTGATCATAAAAATTCAATTATCGTTAAAGGAATTGATAGTCCTAAGCGATTAACTAAAGAACAATTAGCATCAATTAAAGTTCATAACGTTGTCACGATATTTGGCGATGTTACTTTCGATGCTTATAGTAAAGAATTAATTATCTGAATGAATAATTTTGAAATTAATAAGCAATTTGATCAAAAAATATTATTCCATGATCATGCTGTTAAAAAAAGAGTGGAATTACATACTCATACTAAAATGAGCGCAATGGATAGTGTAATTGATTGTGAACAATTAATTAGAACAGCAATTGCTTGAAAACATAAAGCAATTGCAGTGACTGACCATATTAGTGTGCAATCATTTCCTGATTTATATCATAATCTAATGAAACACCAATCTAAAACTAATCCACTAAAAATAATTTATGGTTGTGAATTAAATGTTATACCAGAATTAACAAGCATTTTATTCAATCCTAAATCTTATTTAATAACTAATAATGAATATGTTGTTTTTGATTTAGAAACAACTGGTTTATGAGCTAATTTAGATGATATTATTGAATTTGGAGCAGTTAAAATTAAGAATGGTCAAATTGTTGATCGTTTACAATTTTTCGCCAAACCAAATAAAACAATTCCAGAAAAAATTATTTTATTAACTAGCATTAATAACGAGATGGTTAAAGACGCAATTGATCAAGAAGCAGCTATTAAAAAAATTGCTGCTTGAATTGGCGACATTCCCTTAGTTGCTCATAATGCTAATTTTGATTATAGTTTTCTAGATGCTAAATTTAGAAAATATCAATTACCTAAATTATCAAACATGGTGATCGATACATTAGCACTGTCACACGTCCTAAACAGCAGTTTTAAGCGTCATCGCTTAGGAACTCTAGCTAAGAAATATAAAATCACCTACGATACCAAAGTGGCCCATCGTGCCGATTATGATGCTGAAGTATTGCAATTGTTATTTGCGCATATGATTGACCAAATTAAACATTTAGGAATCAATAATTGATCAAATATTGATCAATTACAAACAAGTGAAGTTCGCAACCATTTACGTTCAAACCACATAACAGCATTAGTTAGAACACAAAAAGGTTTAAAAAACTTATTCAAGATTATTTCACTATCACATACAAAATATTTTGCACGTGAACCAAAAATAATTAAAACTGAATTAAGTAAGTTGCGTGAAGATTTATTATTAGGAACTAGTTGTTCTAATAATGAAATCTTCAACTTAGCAGCTAATGCTTCTGATCAAAAATTAATTAGTGCAATGCGTTTTTATGACTATGTTGAAGTTCAACCACTATCAGTCTATGAACATTTAATTCAACAAGAAAAAATGAGTTATGATGAATTAAAATCAATCATTTTAAAAATCATTAAAACTGCTAAAAAACTAAATATGACAATTGTTGCAACTAGTGATGCGCATTATATTCGACCATACGATCGTAAATTAAGAGATATTTTTATTAATAGTAAAGGATTGGGCGGTAAACCTCATCCCCTATTCAATCGAGCGAATCCTAATTACGAAAAACCAAAACAACATTTACGTAATACTGATGAAATGTTAAATGAGTTTGCCTTTTTAGAGAATGCAGAATTAATTAACGAAATAGTGATTGATAACTCTAATAAAATTGCTGAAATGTGTGAAATCGTTGTCCCTGTTAAAAAAGATTTATATACACCAACAATTCCTGGTTCAGAAGAAAACTTGAAAGCCTTAGTCTTTAAAAACGCTCATCAAAAATATGGACCAAATTTACCAACAATAATTCAAGAACGAATTGATTATGAATTAAATCTAATTATTAGTAACGGTTTTGCAGTAATTTATTGAATTGCTCATAAATTAGTTCAAAAATCAAATGAAGCTGGCTATTTAGTTGGTTCCCGTGGTTCGGTTGGTTCTTCGTTGGTCGCCAATTTATCAACCATTACTGAAGTTAATCCTTTGGGTCCGCATTATCTATGTCCCAAATGTTATTATATTAAATTTTTTGATATTGATAAAGTTCGTAGTGGCTATGATTTAGCAGATAAAAATTGCCCCCAATGTCAAACACCATTAATTGGTGATGGACACAATATCCCCTTTGAAACCTTTTTAGGTTTCAATGGTGATAAAGTACCTGATATTGATTTAAACTTTTCAGGTGAATATCAAGCGACTGCTCATAATTGAACTAAAAAAATGTTTGGTGAAAAAAATGTTTATCGAGCTGGTACAATTTCGACTGTGGCCGAAAAAACTGCTTATGGTTATATTAAGGCTTATGAAGAATTAACGCAGACTGTCCCTGCTAATAAAGCACAAATTGATCATTTAATTAGTGGTTGTATTGGTGTTAAACGAACTAGTGGTCAACATCCAGGTGGAATTATTATTATTCCGGCTGAATACGATGTTGAAGATTTTACGCCAATTAATTATCCGGCAAATGATACTAATTCACAATGATTAACAACTCATTTTGATTTCCACGCTATTCATGATAATCTATTAAAATTAGATTTATTAGGCCATGATGATCCAACTGCGATTCGAATGTTGGAAAAGTTAACGAATGTTGATGCTAAAACAATTCCTAATAACGATCCTGAAGTAATGAGTATTTTTTCTAAAACAACAACTCTAGGTATTTCGCCATCAGATATTTTAGGTGAGAGCACTGGCGCAATGGGAATTCCTGAATTTGGAACGCCTTTTGTACGGAAAATGTTAAAGGCAACTCAACCAGCGCATTTTTCTGACTTAATCCAGATCTCTGGATTAAGTCATGGAACTAATGTATGAACAAATAATGCTCAAAATTTAATTGAAAAACAAATTTGTGGTCTTGATCAAGTTATTGGTTGTCGTGACGATATTATGAGTTTTTTAATTAGCAAAGGGATTGATAGTTTATTAGCTTTTAAAATTATGGAATCAGTTCGTAAAGGTAAAGGTTTAAGCGCTGAGTGAAAAACATTAATGGAAAAACAAGGCGTGCCTGATTGGTATATTGATTCTTGTATTAAAATTAAATATATGTTTCCCAAAGCACACGCGACTGCGTATGTCATAATGGCTTGACGAATCGCCTGATTTAAAAAATATTATCCTTTACAATATTATGCAACTTTCTTTTCAATTAGATGCGATAATTTCGATCTAATTACTTGTGTTCAAGGCAAACAATCAATAAAACAAAAAATAATTAATTTAAAAAATCAAATTAGTGGTAAAATACCAATATCAACAAAAGAAAAAAATTTATTACCTGTTTATGAAATTGTTTTAGAAATGTATGCACGTGGATTTAATATTTCTAATATTAATATTAGTAAATCATTAGTCAGTGAATGAATAGTTGATTTAGATAACAAAACATTAATTCCGCCTTTCGTAGTCATTGAGGGCTTAGGAATTAATGTTGCCAAAATGATTATTAAATCACGGCAAGAGAAACCTTTTTATTCGGTAGAAGACACAATAAAAAGAACTTCTTTAAATAAGACAGTTGTCCAAAAAATGAAAGAAATGGGAATTTTTGATGAATTCCAAGAAAAGAATCAACTTTCTTTCTTTTAATAAAAACAGGAGGTTTCCAAAGTGAATCCTAAAAATAAAACACTTTTAATTAGAGAACTCTGATTAAAACTAAAAAACTTTTTTGTCGGAATAATTACCGGACTTAGTGATATTGTACCTGGATTTTCTGGGGGAACTTTAATCAACATTACTGGGTATATTTCCAAAATTATCGATGGGTGAAAACATTTCGTTAGTTTTAGAATTCACACTTTAAAATGATGATTAAACTTTGCCTTTGGCGCCGTTTTCGTATTCGGTTGGGCAATTGGGTTTTTATTCATTTCTAGATATATTGCTTTTTTCTTAGATGGCGAGTTTAAAGAAAATCGCTTTTGAAGTCATTTTACAGATATCCCTGTATCAATAACTTGATTTTTTGCAGCTTTCGTATTAGGTTCAGTTTTTACTTTTAATAAAATTGAAAAAATCAAAATCTTAAAATTCGATAATCCAACTAATAAATTCAATTGAAAAGAATTTTTTAGTAAGAAAAACTTAGTTAGTTTTTCTTTAATTGTTGCTGGATTTACATCATTAATTACAATTGGTTTAATTATTGTATTTCATAAACACGGACTACCAGATCAAGCTAAACATCATAATTCTAATTTTACACAAATTAGTACTGAAAATTATTTCAAACTATTAGTAGCTGGATTCCTAAGTTCTTTCTCATTATTATTACCAGGTATTTCTGGATCAATGATATTATTATTATTAGGAATTTGATCTTTATTTTTCGGGCACATTACGAAACACCCCCTAGATTATCTAGGAGGAATTGTTGTTTATGGTGCTGCTGCAGTTTTATCCGTTGCCTTAATATTGACGTTCTTAGAAAAAATCTCCCCCGCCAACTCGCGTCTCTTGAGAATCTTTTCTTTAGGAATGTTAGGCGCTAGTTGAATTGTTATTTTATTAGTATATAAAGGTAGCTTATTACCTTCAACTGCCCTTTCTTGAGGATTAACTATTATCTTTATTTCAATCGGATTTTTATTTAATTATTTAATATATAAATATTTTAAAATGATCCAAAAAGGAAAACACCGTGCCATTAAACTTAAATAATTTATCATATCGTCATAAAAGATTAATCATAAAATTATTTTTATTTATTATGCCGCCATTAACTTTACTGGCACTTTTTATAGGACCATTTTTAATTGGTGATCATAGTTTTAAATTAATGAATTTATTTCCAATTAGTCAACAACAACAAGTAAGTAAAAACGCAATGCAATCAAACTTTTTTATTTTAACAAATTGCTTATTTTTATTCGTCTTAATTGCGATTTGAATTTCAGGAATATATGTTGTTAATCGTTTTGATGAAGTTTTAGCTTATTGATTAAAAGCTGCTATTTATCAATGTTGAATATTATTGATTGTTAGCACAGTCTTAATTATTAATTATGCATTTTTCGAATATTTAGATTTTACTGACGCCAAAGCTGCAATCTATGTTAATTATACAAGAACTAATTTTCTTGCTATTATTATTTTTATAATTTCAATTTTTGCTTTAGTTTACTTTAATAAATTACTTAAAAAAGAAAAGATTACTTAGGAGAAATTAATATGAACAAAAAAACACTAGATAATTTAAAAAACATTAAAGATAAAACAGTTATTTTAAGAGTTGATTTTAATGTACCGATTAATAAATCAGGAAAAATTACTGATAATAATCGTATAATTATGGCTTTGCCAACAATTAAAGAATTGTTAAAAAAAGAAACTAAATTAATTTTACTATCACATTTAGGACGCATCAAATGTGAAGCTGATAAAAAAACTAAATCTTTAGTAAATGTTGCTAAAGAATTGAGTGTTCAACTTGACCAAAGCGTTAAATTTGTTAGTTCAAATCGTGGTGCATTAGTTAATGCTGCTGTTAAAGATTTATCAACTGGTGAAATTTTAATGTTAGAAAATACACGTTTTCAAGATGTTGTTAATGATGAAGTTGTTAATTACGAATCGAAAAATGATCAAGATTTAGCGAAATATTGAGCAGGTTTAGGCGACATTTTTGTTAATGATGCTTTTGGTACTGCCCATCGTAGTCATGCATCTAATGTTGGAATTGCTAATAATATTGCAATTTCAGCAGTTGGTCGTTTAATTGAATTAGAATTAAGAATGCTATCAAAAGCAGTAAACAATCCGCGTCGTCCATTAGTATCAATTATTGGTGGAGCAAAAGTTTCTGATAAAATTAATGTTATTAAAAACTTATTAAAAATTTCTGACCAAGTTTTAATTGGTGGGGGAATGTCTTACACATTTCTAAAATCACAAGGTAAAGAAGTTGGCGATTCATTAGTTGAAAATGATAAATTAGCACTAGCTAAAGAAATTCTACAAGAAGCTAATGGTAAATTAGTATTACCTTTAGATATTGCTTGTGTTCCAAAATTTGCTGATATTAAACCAACTTATCGTTTAGTTGATGAAATTCCAGCACACGAAATGGGATTAGATATCGGTCCTAAAACAGTTGCTAAATATCAAAAAATTATTCAAAACGCGCATACTGTTGTTTGAAACGGACCAATGGGAGTTTTTGAATTTAAAAACTTTGCTCATGGAACTGTTGCAATTTGTTCAACGATTGCTAATATTGGTAAAGATAATATTTTTTCAATTATTGGTGGAGGCGACAGTGCTGCCGCAGCCATTAATTTAGGATTTCATGATAAGTTCAGTCACATTTCTACTGGTGGCGGAGCATCACTTGCATTTTTAGAAGGTAAGAAATTACCAGCAATTGAAGCAATCCAAAATAATTAATTAATTATTAAAAACCATAATTAAAAAAACAACATATTAACTATGTTGTTTTTTTATTGTAAATTATTATATTAAGGTTTCACTTTCAGTTTTGATAGTTTTATATTTTCTTCTATATTTTCGTTTTAAAAATAGTGCTAAAATAACACCACCGATCATAAAAGTCACAGTTGTTAAAATAAAAAGTAAGAAAATAATAATTGCTGAAAAAAATCAATGTTTAAACGTAAAAAGATTTTTAAATATTGGTATTATTAAAAGTATAAAAATGAAAACATTAGCTATAATAACAATTCAGAGTACAGCATTCATAATTATTGAGACTCATGCTAATTGATTATTAATAAAAAATAACATTTGAGCATGACTTCATTTGTCAGAATTTCCTGATACAATTCATAAATAAATATATTGTGTTATTTCGCTAACTCATAAGAAAGTAAAAAAAATTAAGTTAACTATTAATAAATTTTGTATTTTTTTCTTAAGGCCCATTGCAGAAAGTTCTATCGTAAAAATTAATTTTATCCATGTAAATACTGGTACTGGTCAGATCACGCTTTTCACCTCTTTTTATATATATATATTCATTATACGCTTGTTTTTAATTTTATAATAAAAAATTAAAAACAAGCGTATAATTAAAATAACAGCAACATATTAAAACCATTTTATAAATATATTATTTTTACAAACTACAAACTACTTAATGCATAAAAGTGATACGAAAGTGTTGAAAAGAACTGTATTATCAATAGGAATTTTATCTAATGAAACTAATCAAAACAAAATTACAATATTGTAAAATTTAAAAAAGGAGTTAGTAATATGAAATTTAACAATAATCTTAATAATCAACCAGATAGTGATTATAATATTTATAATAAATTTAACATCCTAGAAAATACTAAAAAATTAAATATTATACTAATTTGTACTTTATTTTGTTTGATTATAAATATTTTATTTTGGATGTTATTTAACCACATTAGTAGTCAGTTTAACAATACTAACAGCGATTCTAAAGATGCTAAAATTGTTATTTATATATTTATAATGTTATCTTTTTCAGGATATTTTACAATAGCTAATATAGTAATATTCATCATTTTAAAACCATTTATTCAAGATTTATTTCATTTGAATAATACACATAAATTTATAAAATATTCACTATTAACAATCTCTTTCGTATCTATGATAGTGACTTATTCTACAATGGGTTTTGTTTTTGCATTAATTATAAAAATAAAACAAAGAATACTCCTTAAAAAAGAACCAATAATTAGTTAAAAAAACCAACATTAATGTTGGTTTTTTTATTTCATTTTTTTTAAAAGAAATATTATAATGATTATTCAAAAAATTCCAAAAGTTACAATCGATAAAGTAAAAATTAATATTCGAAATAATATTTTAGTATATATATGATCAAATTTAAATTTTTTAGTACATAAAGGAATTAAAAATATCGTTAATATAATATTTAATATCAACATTGGTAGTGCTACAAAAATTAAGAGGATTTCTTGATGAGCTAGAAAAAGAACAAAGTTAGCACCATGGTGTTGAGCATAATTATTCGGAGCAATTATTCAAAAATAAACATTAAAAGCAATATTGTAGACTAGCATAATTAAAATTAACCATAATAAAATTTTAATTGATTTTTTCATAATAAAACCTCCGATATATTATTTGTATTTATCATTAGTTATTAATTAATTTAATAACTTATCTTTGTGAATCAGATGAACAATAATGAAAAAACTCACTAATCCTAACGTTACAACACTAATCGCAACAATAAAAATTAAACTAATAATTCTAATTAAAATATTTTTTAAACGAAACATTCGTTTAACCCGTCAGACAATAAAAATACTAAATAAGATATTGATAATTAAAACAGGCAAGCCAAACAATAATAAGATTGTTTTTTGATTAGCTAAAAAAACAATGAAATTAAGATTCTGAGTATCATTTTTAAATTGCATTGGCATAACAACTCAAAACAAAAGATTAAAAATAATTCCTAAAACAATAATAATTACACTGATTGTTAACAATTTATTTAATTTTTTAGTCAAAAAATTCACCTCATTTAATTTAAATTAGACATTTAATTTTCAACCACCATCACTATTATAAGGAATCCCGTCTCAAACATAAAGAAGATAAAGTGTTGTATGAGCTACTGCTGTTGATTTAGTATTATTAAAAGTTAAACTTAAATAAGGATTTGGTTTTAAACCAGTTTTAATATTACTAATACTCACAACTTCTGCCATTGATGAATCTCAACCGCGCATTCCAGAACTATAAACCCCAATTAAATAACTAATAATATTTTTTTTAAAAGTAAGATCATTTTTTATTGCTAATCCTTTTGAATTATTTAAAAAAATAATTCAATTATTACAACTTCATTGATCGCTATTTGCTAAATAATATGGCGTTGGAATTTGAGGATTAAAAGCAGCACTAGTAAATGTTAAAGTTTGTTTTTTTTGATTTAATAAACCTAGGACAATGTTATGATTGATATTATCAACTTGAATATTTTCAATTTTTAGTTTCTCAATATCTTGATATCAACCTTGTGGATTACAAAAATTAAGTAAATTTTGTGGACTAACAAAAGAAGCGTCTTTAATATATTCAGTTCAACTATATTTTTGTCAATTAATAATATTATATGCTTTCGTTTGATCTCAATTAATATAATATGTGCGAATATTTTTTAAATCATTTGCACTTTTTTGAATTTCGATAACAACGCGATAATTATTAGAACCGTTATTATCATCACTAGGAGCTTCAACTAATTTTTTTGCGATGACTGGATCTGATCAAACTAAGTTATCTTTTGTTTTTAGAAGATCAATAATTGAAACATTATTTATTTTATTCAAAAATAAATGTCAACTATAATAATTGTTAACTAAATTACTATTTGTTCATAAATTAACATTATAATTCATACCTTGATAATATTGAATTGTAAAATCAGCTACTTCAAACATACTATCATCACTAATCTTCATATCAATTTTGTTTTTATCATCATCCACTTGAAAATTAACTTTATTAAAATCATCATTAGTTTTTCATTCACTATAATGATTTTTATTAGTAGCGATATTTTTAATTGACTCTTTTAAAGCTATATTTTTAAAATCAACCCAAGTTAAATGAGGTTTTTTACTACCAACTCCACAACTCGTAATAGTAAAACCAAATATTATAAAGATTGTTAAATAAATTTTTTTCATTTTTTTAAACATTTACTTCACCAACTTGCTTGAAATTCACTTATTATATATTGGTTTATATAATAATTTTATAATTAATACTAAAAGAAATCAAAATTTTATTTATTTAATACTAAAAATAGTTTATAATATTTTCGTTAATAAAACATTTATTTTTAATGTCAAAAAAGAGAGGTAAAATAAATATGTCAAGAATTATAGATATATATGCTCGTGAAATTTTAGACTCACGTGGGAACCCAACTATCGAAGTAGAAGTAACTACTGAATTAGGAGGTTTTGGTCGTGGAATGGTGCCGTCTGGTGCTTCAACTGGTGAAAAAGAAGCTGTTGAATTACGCGATGGTGTCAAATCTCGTTATAATGGTAAAGGTGTCGAAAAAGCTGTTAACAATGTTAACAATATTTTAGGTCCCAAAATTATCGAAGAAAACTTTGATGTTACTGATCAAGCTTTAATCGATGAATTTATGATTGAATTAGATGGAACTAAAAATAAAGCTAAATATGGCGCTAATGCTATTTTAGGAATTTCAATTGCAACTGCAAAAGCAGCAGCGAATGAATTAGGAATGCCAATTTATCGTTATCTTGGAGGAGCTGCGGCTAACGAATTACCAATGCCTTTATTCAATATTTTAAATGGTGGATGTCATTCACCAAATAAAGTTGATTTCCAAGAATATAAAATTGCTCCAATTGGTGCAAAAACTTTTAAAGAAGCGCTACGTATTGGTTCAGAAATTTATCATACACTAGCAGGAATTTTAAAAGCTGATGGTTTCTCAACTGCTTTAGGAGATGAAGGTGGATTCGCACCTGATCTTAAAAACAATGAAGAACCATTAGAATATATTGTTAAAGCAATTAAAAAAGCTGGATATACACCGGCAATTCATGGAGACGACGCCGTTGCTATTTATTTAGACCCAGCGATTTCAGAATTAGACGATGGTCCAACTGATGATAATTTATATCGTAAGTATCGTTTCCGCTTCTCAAGTAATGAAGTTAAAACAACACGTGAAATTATCGATATGTACAAAGAATGAATTAAAAAATACCCAATTATTTCAATCGAAGATCCATTAGGAGAACACGATTGAGCTGGGTTTAAATTAATGCATGCTGAATTAGGAGACCGCTTACAAATTATGGGAGACGATATTTTCGTAACTAACCCAGTAATTGTCGCACAAGGAATTAAAGATGATATCGCTAATTCTGTCCTAATTAAAATTAATCAAATCGGTACTTTAAGTGAAACAATCAAAACAGTTCAAATGGCTCAAAAAGCTGGATGAACAACAGTCTTTTCTCACCGTTCAGGTGAAACAGAAGATTCATTCATTGCTGATTTTGCAGTGGCACTTAATGCTGGTCAAATGAAAACTGGTGCGCCAGCTCGTTCAGAACGACTGTCTAAATACAACCAATTATTAAGAATTGAAGAATCACTTGGTAGTGCTGCTGTATTTCCAGGAATCGATTGTTTATATAACTTAAAAAAAATTAAAGATTTAAAATAATTTTTAATTTATAAACAAGATTAAATACAAAAAACAACATATTAATTATGTTGTTTTTTTTGTATTTTTAAATTATAAAATTGATTAATGAACTATTGCAGTATTTTCTGCATTATAATATTTGATTGTTTTTTTATATTTAGATTTTAAAATTAAAATATAAATGATTCCGGCAAATGAAAATGGCACTAGCACTCAAAAAGAAATTCCAATCAATGCTAATATTTTTACAATTAATGATTTAAAGCGTGTAACTGATCAAAAAATTGGTATTGAAAATGCTAAAATAACTACATTACAACTTAAAATAAATAGACCAAGTAGAAGTCTTCAAATTGATCATTGTAGCAATGATTTTCCTAATTGATTCATTTGATTATCAGTCATATTATTTTTATCAGGAAAATAAATGTATGTTAATACCATATAACCAACCATAATAATAGTATTTAAAATAAAAACTATAACAGATATCAAAAGCAACGTTTTAATTTTTTTGTCTATACTACCAAGCATACTTAAAAATTTAAATGTATTTAAAAAATTAGACATATTTAAAAATCCTTTCTGAGATTTAAGATAAAATCCCATATTCTAAATTAATTATCTTATAGATAATTAATAATACTATACTCTTTTTTTAAAAGAAAAAATAATAAATCTTTTATTATAAAGTTTTATGTAAAATATGAGCTAATAAAAGATGTTGTGATATCTAAAGTAATAAGAATAAATAAAATAATCCCAACTATTAATAAAATTTAAAAATTATGTGTTTAATTTTAAAATTTTTTGGTTATATAGGTTACTATTAATGTAAAAATAATATTTAAAACCACAATTATAATACTAATTTATAAAAATAATTCATACATTATAATAATATCCTAAGATAGATATTTTTTTACTTACGATTTAGATGAAACAGAAAATTCGTTCATTACTGATTTTACGTGGCACTTAATGCTGGTCAAGTGAAAACTGGTGCGCCAGCTCGTTCATAACGACTAGCTAAATACAACCAATTATTAAGATTTGAATAATCATTTGGTAGTTCTGTTGTGTTTATAAGAATCAACTATTTATATAACTTAAAAAAATTAAAGATTTAAAATAATTTTTCAAAGTAAATATAGTGATTAATAAAATTTTAACCACTATATTTACTTTTGTTATAGAATTTATTAAATTTATTTTAATTATAAATTAATATAAAAATCTCTGATTTTTAAGGTATAATACTAATTAATAGCTAAGTTAATCGAAATATAATAATTATTTATATATTTATCACAAACAATGATTAGAAAATTACCATTTTAATTTCTAACAGAGATTATCCAAGGTAAGTATTATAATTAGATCAATTTATAAGTATATTTAGTTAAATAGGATTATTTGGGTCCAACTATATAAAAATCAAATAATACGAATAACTAATAAAGATACAAATGTCATTTCACATAAAGACCACACTATATCTTTTAAACTAATTTTCTGAAATTTAAAAATGAAAACACCCGGATTTAAGTTATAAATAATTTAATGAAATTAAGGGTAAAAACACAAGAAACCTTTTACAAAAAAATAAAAAAATTATATTTTTTACAAACTATAGCTATTTATAATAAAAATAAGGAGTTATATAATGTTTAAAATTGCGATATTATCAGTAGGAATTTTATCTAGTGGAACTAACCAAAATGTAAGCATTGTCCAAGATAATTTACAATTACAAAAAGCTAAAAGTAATTTAGCTGCTGAAAAAGTAGATTTCTTAAATAGTCATAACTTAAATATTCAAAATTTAGAAAAAAATTTAAAAGTTATTTACAATCACCAATTAAAAAATCTTAAAAATTTAAAAGATGGACGAGATGGGTGAAAACATCATTGATATGGGTATGATCTATGAGTTTCTAATGCAAAGGGTTCAACATGAGATAATGCGATATTAAATAGAGGCACAATAGATGCGCTTAATTATATATCTGAAGGTTTGGAACAAGAGGGTATGAGACCCGCGGATGTGGGAGCAGCATTTATAAAAGTGGCAGCATTACTATTGATGTCACAATGAGCTATAGTTTGAAGTGCTACTAACGAAGGAGACGGAGTCCACATTTCTGTTGAAACATTAACTGGAGTGCAGGTAGTAGTTTATGCACACGCTCAATAAATACTTAACCCAACTTTCAATTATAAAAAATTAAATACAAAAAACAACATATTAATTATGTTGTTTTTTGTATTTTTAAATTATAAAATTGATTAATGAGCTATTGCAGTATTTTCTGCATTATAATATTTGATTGTTTTTTTATATTTAGATTTTAAAATTAAAATATAAATTATGCCAGTAAATGAAAATGGTACTAGTAGTAAAAAAGAAATTCCGATCAATGCTAATATTTTTATAATCAATCATTTAAAGCATGTAACTGATCAAAAAATTGGTATTGAAAATGCAAAAATCACCACATTACAACTTAAAATAAATAGACCAATTATAAGGTTTCAAGATGATCATTTTCCTAACGTTTTCAGCAATTGTGTAAATTGTTGATCAGTCATTCCATCACTATTGTTAGGTAAATAAATGCTACTTAAGATCATATAACCAACCATAGTAATAGTATTTAACACAAAAACTATGATAAATAATAAAAGTAATGTTTTAATTTTTCTATCTATACTACTAAGCATATTTAAAAATCTAATTTTATTTAAAATATTAGGCATATTTAAAAATCCTTTCTGCGATTTAAGATAAAATCATATATTCAAATTATTTATCTTATAGATAATTAATACTATACTCTTTTTCTGCAAGAAAAAATAATCAATCTTTTATTAGAAAGTTTTATGTAAAATATGAGCTAATAAAAGAAAGTTATGTTTATATACCCAAACTAAAAAATACTGCCATCAAAAAACAAGCTATCAACAAAATAAAATCATAAAAATTTAAAAATAATTAATTTAATAAAATAATTACAATGTTCATCAGATATTCAATCAAATGAATATTTACAAAAAGGAAAAGTGCTAAAAATAAGCGATAAAATAAGTAAGGCACAAAGCCAAAGGAGTCATAAAATGTTAAAAACTGCAATATTATCAATAGGAATTTTATCTAGTAGTACTAATCAAAATGCCAACATTATCCAAGACAATCTACAACTACAACAAGCTAAAAGCAATTTAGCCACTGAAAAAACTAATTTCTTAAATAGTCATAAATTAAATATTAAAACTTTAGAAAAAAATTTAAAAATAATCTATAATCACCAATTTAAAAATGTTAAAAATTTAAAAGATGGACGAGATGGTTATAAACACCATTGATATGGTTTTGATTTATGAATCTCTGATTATCGAGGGGAACAAATAAATGCCATTATCACAGAAGGTGGCGCTGAAATTGATGATATAGCTGCAATTTTAGATCTCTTTATCAATTCTGGACCAATCTTAGTAATTGCAGCATTTCTAGCCGCGCAATGAGCAATCGTTTGAATTAACACTAACGAAGGAGATGGAGTTCACATATCTGTTGAAACGTTAACGGGCGTACCGGTTATTGTATACGCTCACGCACAATAACATTATAAATTAAATACCGTATTTTAAAATACGAAAAAACAACATAATTAATATGTTGTTTTTTTTATTGTTTATTATATTTAGTTAGTTATTACGTCACTGTTTAAATTATTATATTGATGAGTTTTTTTATATTTAAATCGTAAAATTAAAATATAAATGATGTTCACAAATGAAAGTGGTAATATTAATAAAAATCCAATTCCGAACAATGCTCGTTTTCTATTAATTGGTGATTTAAAATTTGTCACTTCATTAAAAATCGGTAATACATTTACAAAAATAAATATATTACACATGAAAACTACTGAAGCAAACAGACATCTTAGTATGATTACTGGTAAAAAGGTATACTTCATTCAGATGACCATCTGACTATCGCTCATGTTTGATCCTTCGTGCCCATTAATTCCCATGAAATAAAAAGTACTAAAAATAATGATAATGTTTAATAGAAAAATCCCACAAGATATTAGCATTAATTTTTTAATCTTTCTATCTGTATTATTATGCATATAAAAAATTCCTTTCTTTTAATTAATTAAAATAAACTTTAATTCTCTACACTATTTTTTCACTGATAATTTATATTATACAATGTTAATCTGGAAAAAATAAAAAAATTGGTTATGATAGATTATTAATCAATGTAAAAATTAATTTTAACGATAATAATTATTACTAAAATGAGCAGGATTCTATTAAGTAATTGCATAGTGAAAGTTAGTACAATATCGAATTATAAAGTTGGATTTTTGAAACTAATTAGCATTACTAAGTTATCAGCCAATATTATATATATCATTGTTAAAATAAGAATCACCAAATTCTATTTATTTAATTCTCAAAATAGTTTATAATATTGGCGTTAATAAAACATATATTTTTTAATATTTATTTTTACTTTTTTTATAAAATTTATTATACTTATGTTAATAGCTTAATATAAAATTATCTTGATTTTTAAGTTAAAATATAATAAAATTAATACTTAAGTTTTAAATATATTAATTATCTATAGAATAAGGTGAAACAATGATTAAAAAAATCGCTATTTTAACTTCTGGCGGAGATTCTCCCGGGATGAACGCAGCTATTAGATCAATTGCAAAAAATGCATTTGCTAATAATGTTGAAGTCTATTTAGTTAAACATGGTTATTTAGGATTATATGAAAATAAAATAATCCGCATAACTAACAAAGATATCAATGGCATTTTACATCAAGGTGGCACTATTATATTTTCAGCTAGATTTCCAGAATTTAAAGATGAAGAAATTCGTATTCAAGCTAGAAATAATTTAATAAAATTAGGGATTACTGCTTTAGTCGTTATTGGTGGAGATGGTTCTTATCGCGGTGCCCAAAAATTATCTGAATTAGGGATTAAAACAATTGCCCTACCAGGAACAATCGATAATGATATCGCATCAACTGATTATACAATTGGCTTTTTCACAGCGTGAAATACAATTGTACGATCAATTTCACAAATTCGTGATACAATGAACTCTCATAATCGTATTGGAATCATTGAAGTAATGGGAAATCGCTGTCAAGATTTAGCGTTTTTCTCAGCCGCAACTAGTGGGGTTGATTACACTGCGTTACCAGGTGAAGTTTTAACAGCTAAAAAAGTTTTCGATATTTATCAAGAATCAATTAAAAACGAAAAAGATTCTTGTCTAATATTAGTGACTGAAAAAACATATGATAATATTCATGATTTTGCTAATGAAGTCGAAAAACTAACTAAAGTTACGACTAGAGCAACTTCGTTTGGCCACATTCAACGTGGTGGAAGACCAGTCCCAATGGATATTTATATTGCAACTATGATGGGTATTAAAGCAGTCGAACTGTTATTAAAATCAAAAACATCACGTTGTATTGGATATGTTAATAATGCATTTGTGGATTATGACATATTAGATGCACTAAACCAAAAAAATGTTAATCGTACTGAATTCGTCAAAACAATAAATAAAATTAATATATAATTTTATTTAAAAAAGGTGATTTAATTTATGAAACAAGATTTTTCAAATAATCTAAAAAGAACGAAAATTATTACAACTATTGGACCGGCGACTAATTCAAAAGAAAGAATTAAAGAATTGTTCAAACACGGAATGAATACAATTCGTTTAAACTTTTCGCACGGTAATCACGAAGAACATCTTCAAAGAATGACTTGAGCCAAAGAAGCATCACAAGAACTAGGGATTCCTATTTCAGTAATGTTAGATACTAAAGGTCCCGAAATTCGTGTTGGTAAAATGGATAACGGAGCACAAACAATTCTTAAAAATAGTAAAGTTACTATTAAAACATTAGCAATAGATTACAAAACTTTTCTAGGTAGCGTTAATGAATTAGCTGTATCTTATGATATGAGTAACGATATTAAAGTTGGTCACAAAATTTTAATTGATGATGGTAAATTAATTCTAATTGCAGAAAAAGTAACACCAGGATTAATTTATACGAAAGCAGTTAATACGCATATTGTTAAAACTAATAAACGTATCAACTTACCTGGAGTTGCGTTGTCAATGCCATTTTTATCTGCTAAAGATAAAGAAGATATTAAATTTGGAATTAAACATGATATTAATTTCATTGCCGCATCATTCGTAAATACGAGTCAAGATATTCAACAAATTCGTAAAATTCTTAATTTAAACGATAAAAATCATGTTCGCATTATTGCTAAAATCGAATCACAATTAGGTGTTGATAATATCGACTCTATTATTGCTGAAGCTGATGGAATCATGGTCGCTCGTGGTGATTTAGGTTTAGAAGTACCTTATTATGAAGTTCCTGGTTATGAAAAAATGATTATTAGAAAATCATTAAAAGCTGGAAAACCAGTTATCGTCGCAACTCAAATGTTAGAATCGATGATCGATAACCCATCACCAACGCGTGCTGAAGTTACTGATGTATTCTTTGCTACTGAATTAGGAGCCGATGCAACAATGCTATCTGGTGAATCAGCAGTTGGAGAATTTCCTTTCGAATGTGTTAAGGTTATGTCAAAAATTAATAAAACAGCTGAAAGATTTTTCTTCCGCAAAGGATATTATGACAAATTCCTTAAAGAAGCACTATCTAGTACACCAGATCTTGAACGTGGAAAAATTGCCCATAACTTAGCATTAAAATGTAAAGATGCTGATTATCGTTTTGCCATTGTTATTTCTAAATCTGGTAAATTATTAGATGTTGTTTCAAAAATGCGTCCTAATTGTGTCGCAATTGGAATCATTGATGAACAAGAATTAGAAGGTGCTTATGGTATTTCAAACGGAATTTTCATTAATTTAGTGAACGATATCAAAACAGTATCAGATATTGATTTAAATAAAATTGCAATTAAATATGGTGCCATTATTGGTGAAAAAATCTTAATTGCACGTCGTGAATCTTTAAGAGAATTAATTATTAATTAATTTTATTAAAGGAAAAAACCCCCATTTGCCTTATATAAAGGTATAGGGGGTTTTATTATGAAAGTTATTTTTATTTGAATTTTAAGTTGTTTGTGTGCAATTGGCGCACTATCTGGGTTTGAAACAAAATCATTATTTAAATCGCATTCAACTTTATTAGACGTTTATATTTCAGGAGCAATTACTACTCCAGGAGAATACCAAGTTCCTAAATATTCGAAATTAATTAATTTAGTCGATCAAGCTGGTGGCTTTGTACGCTATTCTGATCCAAAGGGATTAAAATTTAATCGCGTCATCAATAATGGTGAAGTGATTATTGTGCCTTTTATTAAAGGTCACGAAACGCGAGCATATTTATTGAGCGCCACAATTGCTGATTTTACTAGTTGTGGAATTGGGCTAAGAAGTGCTCGTTTAATTTTTAACTATTTGCACGCCCATACGATTAAAAAAATTGATGACTTACAAGTTATTAACGGTGTTGGAGCAGTCGCAATTAATAAACTAAAATTATGATTCTTTTTATAAACGATGTTTTTAAATTGAATTATTATTATTTTAATTGTCATTATTTTTACTTTTAACTTTTGATGAGCTTGAATATTTTTAATTTTAATTTTTTGCTTAATAATTTATTTTAAATTTAGTGTAAAAATTTGAGGCGTATTACTATTATTTCCTTGTTTAGGAATTCGTTATTGATATATAAATGATAATTATAATCATCATTTATATCATCAAGCTCAAATTGTTAGCGTTAAATCTAAATATGTAATTGTTAAAGAAGAACATCATAAATATAAAATTAATTATTTTAATCAACACCATTACCATTTAAATGAAACAATTAGATATGCAGGTAATTATGTTAAAATAAGCAATCATCATAAAAGAAAATCAACTTCAACTTTTAATGCTGAACTTTATTTTTTATCAATTGGGGTGCGTTATGAAGTTACTCCTGAGAAAATATATCATTATCAATATCATAATAATATAGTCCAAAAGCGGGTTAATTATTTAACTAAAAAACCCCATAATAAACCACTATTAAAATGGTTTAGTAATTTATTTGTTTTATTAATTCATGATAAAAATCAGATTTATCAAGTTAGTAGTACTGATGGGTATGTTAATTTATTAACTGTTTCGGGATTTCATATTGTTTTTATTTACATTATTATTACAACAATTTTAAAATATTTAACTTTTTGTAAAATCAAACGTAAATATTTAACATTTTTTGCAATAGCACTGATTTGATATTATTTATTTTTATTACATTTTCCATTATCATCAACTAGAGCAATCACTTTTTTAACACTTAATTTTTTAAATACTTATTATTGAAAAAAACATTTTAATAATATTGATATATTATCGATTACTGGGATCGGATTTATTTATGAGAATTTTTACAACGTCTTTTCATTATCTTATTTATTAAGTTTTTATTGTACATTTATTGTGATTCTAATTATTAATATGTGTAACTTATATTTTGTGAAAATATCTAATTTTCACAAAACAATTTTAATTTCGGTTTTTGTTAATTTGTTGATTATCCCAATTAACATTTATATCGATCAAACCATTAATTTTACAGCGGCGATTAATAACGTTTTAATGGAACCGTTCATTTTAATTAGCTATATTTTAATTTGGTTATATTTTGTTTTTCCAATCATCGAATATATTGTAAATTGATATTTAAATATACTCGTTAAAATTATGATTTTTTTAAACCGCATTAATTTTATGTATACTTTTCATAACCAAACATTCAGTATTATTATGATTGTTTTATGATCTTTGTTATTATTATTTTTATTATGAATAATTGAGTTCATTATAATGAAAAAATGTTATAATTAAGAAGGTGATTTTTTGATTTATTTATTATATAGCGAAGATAAAATTTGATTAGATAATCAATATTCATTTTTATGCAAGAAAATAGGCAGTGACTATAATACTTTTTCATATGAATGAAATATTGAAAATAAAATCATTATTTTAAATCAAATTTTAAACAATGATTTGTTTGTAAATAAGAAAATAATCTTGATCAAACATTATAAAAGTGATCAAGAAATTAATAATATTATTAAAAAATGAAATTCCGATCAACAAGAATTAGTAATAATTATTACTAGTGTTGATAAATTAGTATTAAAATTAAATCCCAAAATAAAAATTTTAAAAAATACTAATTTATCTTCTAAAAAACTAAATAAGAAAACTTTGTTACAAATGTTTTTAGATAATAATAATCTTAAAATTGAACCTAATTTATTTGATTGATTGATTAATAATAATATCGCAATTGAAAATATCATTGCTGAATTATCAAAAATAAAACATTTAGATTACATCACATTTAACGATGTTCAAAATTATGCTGATTTAAAAATCAATAACTCTATTTTTGAATTATTAGATAATTTATGAACTATGAATTTTGGTCAATTATTAAAAATTTATAATAATCTTGATTTAAATATTAATCAAATTTTTTATTTTATTAATAATGAATATAAAAATATTTATCTTATTAAATCTTTATTAAAAATTTATTCTAGAACAGAAGTTCAAGAACAATTAAAAATGCATCCTTATCGGTTCAATAATTTATTAAAAAAATCTCAAAAAATTGATTTTAAAACGTTGCATAAAATTTTTGAAATTTTTAAAGAAAATCAAATTAATCTCTATAAATTTTTTATAGATAAATCAACAATAACTCAAATTTTAATTTATGATATTAATAAACTAATATGTATAATATAAATATGAGGTGTATTAAAATATGTTATCAAAATTTAAAGATGTTTTAAAAAGATATAGTATTTTTATGATTTTATATATATTTACTTATGTGTCTGTAATCGAGATTACAAACTTCTTTTGATTATATATTGTTTTAGGAATTTTAATAGGAATTTCCTTTTTATCATATTTAATTTTTAAATATGATAAAAATGAACCTTTATCAGATTATAGCTATGATGCTATGGTCGTATTTATTTTATTATTATTATTCACATTATGTATTAAAACTGCGGTAGCTGAATATCAATTAATCTTTATGTTGAGTTTTGCTGGGATATCACTTTTATTTATTATTTTAGCTTTTAGTTTAAAAAAAATCTCAGAACATGCATTAATTATTTTAGTTACCATTTCACTTTCTTTATTAACTTTAGCGCTATTTCAATTAGTTGAAATAGCAACAGGGACAAGAGGATCGTTATTCTTATACATTACGATTACATTATTAACAGCAATTCCAATGTCACTATTTTTTAGTACTAACTTATTTCATAAACATTATGATAAACATTACAAAATCTGCCCAATATTAAATAGAGATTTGAATTCTAAATTAGCAATTCAGAGTCAGAAAGAGGATTAGAACTATGCCAACTACTAAAAAAACTACTGCCGCAGTTAAAAATACAGCTGTTACAACAAAAAAACCAATTAAAAAAGTAGTTAAAAAAACGTCAGTAGCAACAAAAAAACCAATTAAAAAACCAATTAAAAAAACAGTTACAACAACTGCTAAACCTTTAAAAAATGCACCACAAGCAAAACCTGCTATGGAAATTTTAAAAGAAAGCGGTACGCTGGCAAAAGATATTTCTAAAAAAAGCATTTGTTGAATCAAAAGACTTTATTCAAAAACATGATATAGTAAATAAATCTAAAACAGTTACCAAAAAAGCAGTTAAAAAAAGCAATAATATTTTTAAAAGTAGCGTTCGAAAAATCAAAAACCTGTTTAGTAAAAAAAAGAAATAACATTTTAAGATAATGTCATTTTACAATCAAAGTTATTACCAATTTTCACACCACGCTATTCAAAGAATAAAAGAACGATTAAATATTCCTAAAGAATCAGAACTAGCTGTTAAAAATTTTATTATTAACCAAATTAAAAACAGTGCTTATTCTTTTGATCAAGATCAATTTACATACGTTGATATTTCAAGCGGAAATAAATATCGTGATTTTTATGTTATTATTGAAAAAAATAACAACTTAATTATTACTGTTACAAAAATGTCAGGGAGTAAAATATTAAGTTTAATGACTTAATATTTTTTAATAAATATGAGAATAACTAAAAAACAATTTATCGATTACTTAAAATGTCGCCGTTTATCATGACTAAATATTAAAAGTAATTTCATGAAAAACCAACACAACACACTTGATTATTTAAAACCAGAAGAAGAAAACGAAACTTTATTAGATGGCGCTCAAATTGGTGAGTTAGCTAGAAAATATTTTGAGTACAATAACCGTGCTATTAATATTGATTTTTTTAAAAAATGAAGATAACAAAATATCGCAAACAAAAAAAGCCATCAAAAATAAAACCCAAGTTATTTTTGAAGGTTTCTTTTCGATTGATAATTTAGTAGTTAAACCAGATATTTTAAAATACAATAAAGCAACTAACTCATATACTTTAATTGAAGTAAAGGCAACAACAAAAGTTAAACCAGAACATTGTTTAGATGTTATGTTTCAATATTTAGTGCTAACTAAAATGGGTTTAAAAATCAATGGCATATTATTAATGTTTGTAAATAAAGATTATTCACGTAGTGGTGAATTAGATGTGACAAAATTATTTAGTGTAACAAGTATTGCTTTTATTAATTAAAAAGAACAGATGACATTTTTTGATTTTATCAAACATTGAGAAAGTCAAAATGATTTTGATAAATTAATTACCAAAATCGCGAAAAATAATACTGAAAAATTAATTCCCGAAATTCAAATTAATACGCAATGTAGTGGTTGCCCTTTCAACGATAATAAATTTTGTTTATTAGAAATTGAAAAAGTACCAGTTCTGCATAATATCAAAGAATTAAACCGCATTAGTTTAAAATTAATTCACAAATTACTTTATGAAAAAGGAATTAAAAATTAGTCAATATACCCCCAAAAGACTTAACGACACCAAATGCTGTTAATAAATTAAAAATTCAACAATATAGTATTATTCATGATAAAACTTTTGTTGCCAAAACAGCTGTTCTAGGTTTAATGGAAGATTATGAGTATCCGCTATATATGTTGGATTTTGAAACATGAAAATCAGCAGAACCAAAATTAGACAATACAAACCTTATGAACAACTACCATTCCAATATTCAATTCACGTTATTTTGAATGCTGATTTTGATTGAAAAACTAATAAAAATATTAAACATTATGCTTTTCTATCTTCAACGCAACAAGATAGCCGTTATCAATTAGCAAAACAATTGATCATCGATTTAAAAAGTCATGGCGAAGGAACTTTTTGTTGCTTATAGTAAATCATTTGAAATTGGTTGTGTCAAAAGAATGGCTGATTTATTTCCGGATTTAAAAGAACAGCTAGTTGCCATATCAAGAAATTTTGTTGATTTATTAGATTTCTTTAATAAGTTTTACATTTACAATAAAAACTTTTTAGGTAAAACATCAATCAAATCCACACTACCAGCATTTGAAAAACAATTTTCATATAATAATTTAGTCGTTCAAAAAGGGACGCAAGCTTCTTTTATTTATCGTAAATTTATGGAAAATATCATTTCCGAAACAGAATGACAAGAAAATTATTATCAAGATATGCTAAAATATTGTAATCAAGATACACTAGCAATGGTTATTTTATGACAAAAAATTATAGAATTAGTAGCTAACCCAGGAGATGATCACCATTTATAAAATTATTTTAGCAGGTACACCAGCATTTGCGTATCCAATATTTGAAAAATTAATTAATAATAATGATTATCAAATAGTAGCAATCATTACCCAACCAGATAAAATTAATCAAAGAAATAACAAAATTAATTTTTCACCAATTAAAAAATTAGCACTCAAATATCAAATAAAATTATTACAACCAAAAAAAATTAATAATATTTTAGATGATCTTAAAGCACTTGATTATGATTTATTATTAACTTGCGCATACGGGCAATTTTTAAGCATTGAAGTACTAAACGTTGCCAAAGTAAGTTCGTTGAATATTCACGCCTCTTTACTACCTAAATTAAGAGGTGGCGCACCAATTCATCACGCTGTTATTAAAGGTTATCCAACAACTGGGATAACACTAATGCATATGGAAAAGAAAATGGATGCTGGAAATATTATTTTTCAAAAAGAAATCCCAATTAATGATGAAGATTACAGTTGGGATTATTCATGACAATCTATCACAATTAGCAACTGATAGTATTGAAGAGTGATTAACTTTATTTTTTAATAAAGATTATCAAGAACGTAAACAAATTACTAGTGAAGTAACATTTGGATTAAATATTACTAAACAAGAAAGATACATAAGTTGAGAAAATTCGGCACAAAATATTTATAATCAAATTAGAGGTTTAAATCCTTGACCAATTGCTTTAGCCAATTTCAACAATAACACTTTCAAAATTATTAGTGCAAAAATCGCTATAAATAACGATCAAAACAACAATTTTCAACCAGGAACAATTATTAATGTTGATGAAAATGGCCTATTAATTAGCACTGGTTCTAGGGAAAATATTTTAATTAAAATGATCGTTTGACCGTATAAACCAAAAATGAGTATTAAGGAATTCATTAAAGGGAATCCTCTTTTTAAAATTAATCAAATATTAAATTAACAAATATGATAAAATTATATTTAGTAATTTAAATTTTGCAAAAGGAGTTTTCTATGAATAATAATCGAAAAACCATATTACACATTAGTTTAATTAGTATGTTTGGTGGCTTAGCATTTATATTAGCTTACGCTCCTTTTTTAACTATCAGGTTATCATATGGTGATATTGAATTTTCGGATGTCTTGTGCTTTTTCTTATTAATCTTTTCGCGAAAATTTCCTTTTATTATAATCGCAATATTCGCACCATTCTTAAGTGACTTATGTGGGCCTTTTCCAATCTATGCCCCAGCCACATTAATCAGTAGAACAATTTCGACAATAATTATTGTATTAGCAACTCACAAATTAAAGTTTAATAAATATCAAGATTTTTTAATTTTAGCTTTTGTGTTGCTCTTAGTTAGTGTTGCGATTATCTTCGTTTATTATATTAATGACATTATCATTTATGGCACTTCAGTAGCTTATTTAAATGTTACATCTAATATAATTCAATATGTTGTTGTCATCCCAATTGTAATGATGATTGCAATCCAAATACCAAATATTAGAAAAGCGACCGCATCAAAATTAAATCAATTAAACTAAGGAGTGGAATATCAATGTCTAATAATCAAAATAAAAAATTAATTAGAAATTTTTCTATTATCGCCCATATTGATCATGGAAAATCAACATTAGCAGATCGTTTGTTAGAACTAACAAAAACTGTTAATAAAAGAGATATGAAAGCGCAATTACTAGATTCAATGGAGTTAGAACAAGAGCGTGGTATTACAATTAAATTAAACGCAGTTCAATTAAAATATTTTGATAAAAGAGATAATAATGAATATATCTTTAATTTAATTGATACTCCAGGACATGTTGATTTCACTTATGAAGTATCGCGTTCAATGGCAGCTTGTGAAGGTGCTATTTTAGTTGTTGATGCAAGCCAAGGGATTGAAGCGCAAACTTTAGCAAATGTTTTTTTAGCTCTAGATAATAATTTAGAAGTGCTTCCAGTTATTAATAAGATTGATTTACCAAGTGCAGATCCAGAAAAAGTTGCTAGTGAAATTGAATCAACAATTGGTTTAGATGCTTCATTAGCTCCACGAATATCTGCTAAAAGTGGTTTAAATGTTGAAAAAGTTTTAGAATATATTGTTGATTATGTACCTTGACCAAAAGATGCTGATGATGATAAACCGCTTAAAGCACTAATTTTTGATTCTTATTTTGATTCATATCGTGGTGCAGTTATTTTCATTCGTGTTAAAGAAGGAACAATCAAATTAGGGGATAATATTAAATTGTTTTCTAATGGTTTTGATTGTGAAGTTAGCGCAATTGGAATTAAAACACCAAAAGAAGTTAAGTGCGATATTTTAAGAGCTGGTGAAGTTGGTTGAATATCTGCTCATATTAGAGATATTAGTAAAATCCAAATCGGAGATACTATTACACAACAAGATAATCCATGTAAAGTGCCGTTACCAGGTTATAAAAAATTAAACCCAATGGTCTTTTGTGGGTTCTATCCAATCGACAATGCCCAATACCAAGATCTAAAAGATGCGTTGCATAAAATATTATTATCTGACAGCTCTTTAATATTTGAACCAGAAAGCTCAAAAGCACTTGGTTTTGGCTTCAGAATTGGATTTTTAGGGTTATTACATATGGAAATCATTCAAGAGCGCTTAGAGCGTGAATATAACATTCCGTTAATAGCGACAGCTCCATCAGTAAAATACATTATTCACGATCATAAAAATCAAATTATCAAAGTTGATAATCCTGCCAATTTTCCAGATCGTCAAATAATTCAAAAAATTGAAGAACCATATGTTCGTGCAACAATTATGACACCAGATAAATATGTCGGTGCTTTAATGGAGTTATGTCAAAGAAAAAGAGGAAGCTATTTAGATTTAGAATACATCGATCAAAATCGTCGTAATTTAATATATGCCATTCCTTTATCAGAAATTGTTTTTGATTTCTTTGATAATTTAAAATCAATTTCTCAAGGTTACGCTTCTTTCGATTATGAATTAATTGGTTACCGTGTATCTAAATTAGTTAAAATGAGTATTTTATTGAATGGTGAATCAGTTGACGCACTATCATTAATTGTTCATCGTGACCAAGCTTTCTATCGTGGTAGAGCACTAGTCAAGAAATTAAAAGAGATTATTCCACGTCAAAACTTTGAAATTCCAATTCAAGCAGCGATCGGTTCACAAGTGATTTCGCGTGAAACAGTTAAAGCAATGCGTAAAAATGTTTTATCTAAATGTTACGGTGGCGATATCACTCGTAAGAAGAAATTATTAGAGAAGCAGAAAAAAGGGAAAAAGAAATTAAAAGCGATCGGTCGTGTTGAATTACCACAAGATGCTTTTATAGCAGTATTAAAACTTTCTGAATAATTTATATTTTTCTTTACTTTTTAATATTTATTTGGTATAATAGAGAAACATTTTATTTGAGCAATGTACTCCAAGTAAAATGTACAAACAAAGATTACTTATTTATTTTTTCATTTTAGAACTTTTTAGTTCATTTATACTTTACTCTTATATATTCACTATTTTATTTATTTTTTTTATTGTAACATCCTATATTTTAATAATTTTTATCTTCCTATATTTTAATTTTTTCAATTTATAATTACATTGATCTGTAATTTTATATAATTTAATAATTATAAAAACCAACTTCTAAAGTTGGTTTTTTCTCTTTCTATAACCTTTCTATAACATTAATATATCAATTAATAACATTTAAAATAAGATATAATATTAATAGGGAAGGTAATTATATATATAATATATAGTTTACTATTGGAGGAAATAATAAAATGAATAAATATTATACAAAATTTACAGACGATATATATATGTCTAAAAAAAATATTATCCAAAAATTAGGAAAAAATTATAATGAATTAGTTTGAAACAACATTAAAGAATATCGCTTTCATTATGCGCATCAATTACCAGTAAAAAATGATGCTAACAATAAGTTATATTTAGTGTTAACTCCTAAAATAATGCTTAAAGAAACTAACATCATTAAAAAATTATCAGCTTTATCAGTTTACAATCATCAATATATTGATCTATCAAAAAGAAATCCCCGATTAGCTAGTTTTAAAGATTGACAACAAACAGCGCTTTTACAGGAAGTAATTTCTTTAAGTGAGATTCAACAACATCCTGTTACTTTCTCAGCGATGCTAGATATTATTAATTTAAGAAGTACACCATCTAATGAAGATGAATTAATGACTAGTAAATTTTTTAACATTATTAAAAAAACTATTACCAACCCTGAAAAAAAAATAACAATTAATGAATTAATCGCTTTTTATAAAAATTTAAATAGTATGCATCAAGTTCATTCGAGTAATTCAACTAATAAAAAATTAGTAATTTCAGAAAATTTTAAAAATTTAATTAATTTTTTAAACTTAGATTGTGACTATTCGTTTTTCACAAAAGCTGCAGTTGCTTTTTACGCTGTTAAAAATAATAAATTTTTTGACAAACATAGTGATGTTATGGCATTTGTCTTATTTTATCGTGTCATTGCTAGTTGCGGATATCAAACATATTTAGGATCAATTAATTTAATTGAGAATTGTTTGCAAGAAAAAGAGTATAATTTAGAAAACGCCTTCCAAGAAACAACGAACTATCAAGGTGACATTACTTATTTATTAAATGTCTTTTTAGATGGTGCTAAAAAAGCAATCTCAGCTTATGAAATTAAAATGGAAAATTTATTACTTGATTATCAAATGAGTGATCATAAATTATCAATTTTAGAAAACGAGTTAGCAATTAAAGATATTGTTAATATGAATCCTTTAATTTCATATCGTCAAGCCAAATTCTTTATTAACCACAATCAAGCAGATACCCACTATGATTTAAATCATTTTCGTAATTTCACAAAATGTAGTTATGAAACAGCCCGCTATTCAATGGATAATTTAGTTAATCATAATTTTTATGAAAAACAAAAAATCGGTAAGAAATTCGTTTATAAAACTACTACTAATTTAAATTAAGTTTTTTGGAGGACAGCAATGATTCTTTTAATAAATAATATTATGAATAATGAAGATATTAAAATCTTAATTTATTCTTTAATCGCGTTAGGACTAATCATATTTGTGATATTATTTTTTCAAATTTTAAGAATTTTATTTCACACTAATCATCAAAAGCATGAAGCTTGAGATTCAATTGTGTCAAACATTGTTGAATCAAATCAAAATAATCCAAAAAATATTAGTAAAATAATGAACCACAAAACTAATTGAGATTACGAATATAGCGGTTTGAAAAAAATTCAGAATTTAGAAATTAAAACTGGAAAACATATTACTGATAAAGAACATCAAAAAGTTAAAGATATTAAACAAGAATCAATTAAGCTTTTTAAAAAATTTCAAAGTGCTAATATTTTTGAAAGTGAAATTGAAGAACAAATTAGCAAAGCATCAACTAAAAAAATCATTCATAAATCAGCAAAAGAAGAGAATTTTGCCAAAGAATTAACCGACTTAGAAGAATCTATTAATAACTTAAAAACTAATAATAAACTACCTAAAAAAGAGCAAACTAAAATAAAGGAGTTGATCAAGCATGAATAAACCTATGACCCAACCATCAAATGATGCAATCGTTGCTAACCAGAGTCAAATTTATGACAATAAATTAAACGCTGATTATGTAAATAAATATCTGCATAAAAACAGCAATAAAAAAAGAAAATTAAAACATGCTAATCTTGATTTGTGAAATGATGGTTTATTTTTACTAGTTAAAAGTGAATACCATCGCGTTTTATGATTAATATTAACTTTTTCAATTTTAACATTAACTGCCATTACTTGAGGTTTGTGTAATCAGTTTTGATTAAAGCTCCCTGTTGAAATCAATATTTTTCCATTAATATTAGGATTAATTGGCGTGTACCATTTAGTATTGCTTTTATTTGAATTTAAGTTTTTAAAAAAAGACATTATTATTCACAATAATAATGCCCGTTATGAAAAAGCTAGTAAAAGCGAGGAAGGCTTAATCTCAAAAGTCTACCTAAATACCCAATTAAACCAGATTAAGCACAATTGATGACTTTTGTTTACAACTACTTACATTTCTTTATTTGTCTTGTTAATATGGGGCTTACGCGATAAAAGTTGATATTTTCTAAAATTTAGTACGTGATTAGTAAATTGATTTGGTAATCCAAATTTATTATTAAAAATTTTAGTATTATCATTAGTGATTAATTTCGCCTTTTATATTTTAGCACTAACAGTTCGTAAACGTCGTATGCAACATATTGAAATGTATTTTGGACACGAATATGTTATTGATCCAGAAGAACTAGATAAAATTTCAAATCGTCATCATCGTTTTTATGTTAAAACTTATATTTTAACGCTTTTTCTAATCTTAATTATTCCGATTTTAATATCAGTTTATATCTTACTGCACTCACATGGAAAAAAAGTTTTAAAATTAGTAAAATAAAATAGTAGTTAATGCTACTATTTTTTTTAAAGGAAAATCCGCTAATAAGTGCCATAGTATTATTGTAGAGACGATCCCAATTACGCAGAAAGAAGTGGTTATTATTAAAAAATTAAATCAAACACAATTAGATAATATTTATGGCGGTTCAATATTAGGTATAGCTGGATTAATTTTTAAAGGCGTTGAATATTTATTTGATGGGGCAATTTTAATTAAAGGCATGTTTTCTCATGATGGGGAACTCAAAGGACCAAATGGAATAGATTTAAAATTTAATGGTTCAAAATCACAAAGTGGCAATCATACAACAACGATTGTTTTCCCGCACGTTTTCATTGATTAAAAAAATTCATAAGTCAGAAAATCCACGTGAAAAAGCTTTAAAAAACGGCATTAGCGTATTATCTAATACTGAATTATTAGCAATTATTCTACGGCATGGCAATGCTCAAAATAACGTTTTAGAAATTGCTGATAAATTAATTTTAACTAGTTCGGGATTTCACAATATTGTTAATTTAACAATTGAAGATTTATTAGAAATTTCAGGAATTGGTACTGTCAAAGCTTTAGAGTTATTATCTGTTTTAGAAATTGCTAAAAGATTAAATGATCGATCACAATTACAACAACCACATTTATGAACTTATAAAGAAATTTATAAGTTCATTATTAATAGCGGTTATAATAATGAACAAGAATACTTTTGAATTTTTATCTTTAATAACAATAACAAATTATTAAAATCGCTACATTGAATTGGCAATCATCATAAATTACAAATCAACCAAAATAAATTATTAAAACAATTGATTAATTATGAAAATTCGAAAATTATAATTGCCCATAATCACCCTAGTGGAATCGATCAATTTTCAGCGACTGACCAAGCAACAACATTAAGTTTATCTCAAAAATTATCAATTTTTAATATCAAATTAATTAACCATATTTTAATTTGTAAAAATAAATACAAATTATTTTGATATAATAATATCGATTATTTTTAAAGTTTTAATAAATAATTAAAATCAATCAATTATCTTCATACGCAATTTAATATATATTAAACGAAAGTGTGAATTATGAATTATTTAATTGTTATTGCTGGCGGTAGCGCTAGTGGAAAAACCACAGTTGCCGACCGAATAAAAAAATTAGTACCTGAAAGTGTCTTAATTAGAATGGATGATTATTATGAAGCTAATACTGAAATTCCTTTCACTGAGCGATTGAAAAAAAACTATGACCATCCATTTGCTTTTGATTTCGAATTATTAGAAGAACATATTAATCAATTATTAAATAACAAATCAATAAATAAGCCAATATATAGCTTTATTACACATTCGCGTGAAGCAGAATCAGAAATTATTAATCCTCAAAAAATCATTATTCTTGAAGGAATCTTAACTTTGTATTCCAAACATCTTAGAAATTTATCAGCTATTAAATTATTTGTTGATACTGATAGCGATGAACGTTTTATTAGACGTTTAAAACGTGATATTATGGATCGTGGACGTACTTTAGATAGCGTTGTTAATATGTATTTAAATACAGTCAAACCAATGCATAATGAATTTGTAGAACCGACTAAAAAGTTTGCTGATATTATTATTCCTAATGGTGGAAATAATAGTATTGTGATTGAATTATTAAAAAACCAAATCTGAACAATGGTTAAAAATTAAAATCTTTGGAAAAATATTTACTAAATTTTCCTTTTATTAAAAACAATATTCATAATTAAAATTAGGATAAAATTATTTGCCTCCGTCCTAAATTGTTGCCAAAATTATTAGTTGTAAATTTTATAATAAAAGTGTATAATTATAGGACGTACAATTTGAAATGTACAACCGTTCATTTAGGGTAAGTTGATCGAAATATTGAATTAAAATAAATTCAATATACCTTAAAAGACGAGTCTTTCTTTCGGAGGTAACTTAAATGTTTGCAATTATTGAAACCGGTGGTAAACAAATCATAGTACAACAGGGAGATACTATTTATGTTGAAAAATTAGAAACAGAAGTTGGACAAAACGTCAACTTTGCTAAAGTTCTAATGATCGATAATAAAGTAGGGACACCTTTTATTGAAGGTGCAACTGTTGTCGCTGAAGTTGAAAAACACGGTAAGCAAAAGAAAATTATAGTTTTCAAATACAAAGCAAAATCTAACCGTACAAAAAAACAAGGACATCGCCAACCTTATACTAGATTGGTAATAAAAGAAATCTTATCAAAACCAGCTGCTGCTAAAGCAGTAAAAGAGGTGAAATAATATGGCATCAAAAAAAGGTGTTGGTTCAAGTCGTAATGGACGAGATTCTCAATCGAAACGTTTAGGTGCCAAATTAGGAGATGGACAATTCTGTAACGCAGGGTCGATTATATATCGTCAACGTGGAACTAAAATTCATCCCGGTAACAACGTTGGTAGAGGTAATGATGACACATTATTTGCAAAAATAACTGGTCTTGTTAAATATGAAAAATTTGGTAGAAAAACTAAAGTTTCTGTATATAAAAAAAACGATTAGTCGTTTTTTTTATTTTTTATTAGTATAATTTATTTAAACAGATTAACAATTTTCCAAAGGAGTTTTTATGAAATTTATTGATTACGCAACAATCGATGTTATAGCTGGTAATGGTGGTAATGGAGCTGTTGCTTTTAGACGAGAAAAATATATTCCTCAAGGTGGACCATCTGGTGGAAATGGTGGTAGTGGGGGTAGTGTTTATTTCCAAGGAAATAGTGGAATGACTACGCTTTTAGACTTTAAATATAATCGAAAAATCCAAGCTAACCATGGTGGTAATGGAAAAAATAAAAATATGACCGGTCCTGATGGAGATGACAAGATCATTCAAGTACCATTAGGAACAGTTATAATGGACAAAACAACTAATCGAATTTTATTAGATGTTTGTGATGATCAAAAATACCTTTTAGCTAAAGGTGGTAAAGGCGGACTTGGAAATACTCATTTTAAAAGTTCAACTAATAGAGCACCCAGAATTGCTAATAACGGAACTCTTGGTCAAAGATTTGAATTACAATTAGAATTAAAAGTTTTAGCTGATGTTGGATTTGTTGGATTACCAAATGTTGGTAAATCGACATTATTATCAGCCGTAACTAATGCAAAACCACAAATTGCTGATTATGCATTTACAACGATAAATCCACAATTAGGATTAGTTAAAACTAGAAATCATAATTCTTTTGTAATTGCTGATTTACCTGGACTAATTGAAGGAGCGTCTTTAGGTAAAGGTTTAGGAGACCAATTCTTAAAACATATTGAAAGATGTCGTTTAATTATTCATATTTTAGATTTATCAATGGAAGATCCTGAAGAAATTATTGCTAATTATAAAACAATTAAGCATGAATTATCAGCTTATAAAAAAATTGATTTATCAAAAAAACCAAATATTTTAGTAGCAAATAAAATGGATAGTGAAAATTTTGAAGAGAATTTTATAGCAATTCAAAAATATTTACCAAATCAAAAAATCTTTAAAATTTCTGGATTAGAACATAAAGGATTAACAGGATTAACAGATTATATCGCAACTACTTTAAAAGAAATTCCTTTAACTATTAATGTTCATAATCAAGATTCATTCATTCATATTAAATTAGATCCAACTATTAATAATTTTACAGTTAAACTAATTAACAATGTTTACATGGTTACTGGACCAGCAGTGGAAGCAATTATGCAAAAAATCCCAGTTAATACACATGAAAACTTATTACGTGTTAATAAAGCTTTAAGAAAAATTGGTGTTTGAGACATTCTTGAAGCAAAAGGTGTAACTCGTGGAAGTCTAGTTTCCGTTGGGAAATTCGAATTCCAGTGAGGCGATTAATTTGCTTTTAAAAGAGTATCTTAAAAATTTAGAATTATGATTAGAAAATATTGTTAAAACAACTAACCAAAAAGGGATTATTTTTGGTATTTCGGGCGGAGTCGACTCTGCATTAGTTGCTGCTTTAGTAAAAAAAGCCTTTCCTAATAATCATTTAGCACTAATTATGCCTTGTTACTCATCAGAATTAGATACAAAATTAGCATGAGAACTAACTGAAAAATTATCTTTAAACAGCAAATTAATTGATTTAAAAAATATTTATGATACATTTTTATTAACCAATGATAATTTATCTAACTTAGCAAAAGCTAATGTCAAAGCAAGGTTACGTATGACTACTTTGTATGCTCATGCTCAAACTAATAATTATTTAGTTGCCGGAACTGATAATGCTTGTGAATGATATGTTGGATATTTTACTAAATTTGGGGATGGTGCAGCTGATATCGCTCCTTTAATTTATTTAAATAAAGCAGAAGTATGCACTGGAGCAAAACTGTATAATGTTAATGATGAAATAATCACCCGTGCACCTACAGCAGGTTTATGAGATGGTCAAAGCGACGAAGAAGAATTAGGGTTTAAATACGAAATTCTAGATAAATTTTTAGAAGATAAAAATTCTATTGATCCAAAAATCGCAGCTAAAATCGAATTATTACATCAAAAAACTAATCATAAACGCATTGGTATCTTAAAGCCAAGTAATTTTTTCAAGGAGTAAAGATGAATTTTACAGATTTACAATTAAAACGCCGATCTGTTAGACATTATCAAAATAAACCGCTTAATGAAAAAGATATTAATAAATTAAAAGAAGTAATTAACGCGTCGCCGACATCGATGAATGGGCAACAATTTAGTGCTATCTTTATCCAAGATGAACAATCTAGAAAAGCTATTAGCGATATTACTGGCGGTCAAAAACATATTTTAGAAGCGCCGTTGTTTATATTGTTTTTAGCTGATTTTAATAGAATAGAAGCTGCTACTGAAATTTATAATACAAATAATAAATTAGATAAAAAATTGGAAATTACAACTGATACTATTGATAGTTTATTATATAGTTTTGTTGATGCTACAATAGCAGCTCAATCAACTGTGGATGCTGCAATATCTCTTGATATATCAACATGTTTTATAGGTGCAATTCGCCGTAATGCAAAAGCTGTGCAAAAGTTATTAAACTTACCCAAATATGTTCTTCCTGTAGTCGGATTAACTATTGGATATAGTAGTAATTTAATGGAAATTAAACCTAAAATCAACAAAGTTTATGACGAAAAATATGATGCTAAATTAGTAATTGATGAAATATTGAAATATGATGAAATAACAAAAGTATATTACAATAATCATCGTGATAATAATAATTCATATACTAAAAATACAATCAGTAAATATCATTTCTTCATCAACTCACCTTTTATGGGTGATTTACATGATTTATGACCTAATAATTGATTAATAAAAAACAAAAAAGATGCTAAATAGCATCTTTTTTGTTAAATATAGTACTCGTTATTTCTGATATTGAGATATTTCCAAAATATAATTTAATATTAAATTTTTCTAAAATAGCAATAATACTAGATTCATCAAATTTAGTGTCAATTAATTGTTCTTCAATTGTGTTAACGTTTTCTAAACTTAAAAAATCACCTAAAAATCTAATTTTTTTAATTTTATTATTTTCAACATTAATTTTCGTTTCTAAAGTTCCATTAGTAAATCGTTTTTTATGTTCAATATTAAATTTTGGATTATTACCATAATTTCAAGCTTTATCTAAATATTTATCATTCATTATATTTGTGATAGCTGCAATATCTTCGTTGCTCGGAATGTAGACTTGAGCATCTTTAGATAAAGTATTTTCTAATATTTGTTTAAATTCTGCATTAGTTAAAGGTTGTTTTAATAAACTTTTAATATTAACAACACGCGCTCTAATTGATTTAATACCTTTAGATTTTATTTTTAAAGGATCCGGTTTTAGTGCTTTTTGTAAAATTGTTAAATTAACATCAAATAAAATTGTGCCATGATGTAAAATTCTATTATTTTTTCATAATTGCGCATTACCACTAATTTTTTTACCAGCAACTTCAATATCATTGCGCCCAGAAAATTTAGCATCAACACCAATTTTATGTAACGCTTCAACGATTGGCTTAGTAAATTTTTGATAATTATTAACATCACTTTTTTCTGCTTTATGAGTAATGTAGCTATAATTAATATTACCTAGATCTTGATAAACTGCGCCCCCGCCAGTATTACGACGCACAACACTAATTTTTTGAGCTGCAACAAAATCATGATTTAGTTCTTCTCAAGTATTCTGATTTTTACCAATGACAATAGTGTGCTTATTTTGTCACAAAATTGCCACATCGTCACCAAAATTGTAATTAAAAAAATATTCTTCAAAAGCCAAATTAAAATATGGATTCTGTGATTTATTTTTAATATATATCATATTTTCCCTCATTCTTTTTTTAATGTTTCAACAAATATTTTTCAAATAATTAAAAAAGTGTTAAAATATTTAAAGCATACAAATTAATAAATAATTAAAAAAGTGTTAGAATATTTAAATTGCATGCCAGTATTCATATTTTTTAAATATTAAAAACAATTTAATTTTATCACATATAATTTAAAATTAATAATGCTTTTAATGTTATATAATTAAAAATATAATATATTAACTTTTAACAAATTAGGAGATGTAAAATATGTTATTAAAAAAACATATAGTTAAAAAAAACATGTTTGTAATAATGGATGCCGAAGGTAACATTATTAACAAAAAATATATGCCAAAATTAACTAAAACTCAAATCTTAGATGCTTATAAAACTATGGTTTTATCAAGAGTTCAAGATGAAAGAATGCTTCAATGACAACGCCAAGGTCGTATGTTGACGTTTCCGCCATCACTTGGTCAAGAAGGAATTCAAATCGGAGTAGCATTAGCACTTCGCAAACAAGATTGATTAGCACCTGCTTTTCGTTCTAATACAACTTGATTAGCTAAAGGATGACCAATGTCAGACATTATGCTATTCTGAAACGGTAACGAAATGGGATCGCATATGCCAGAAGGTGTCCGTATCTTACCAGTTAACGTGCCAATCGCTACACAATTTTCACATGCTGTAGGATTAAGTTACGCTGCTAAAATCAAAAAACTTGATGAAGTAGCACTTGCTTATATTGGTGATGGAGGAACTAGTGAGGGTGAATTTTACGAAGCAATGAACTTTGCTGCAAATTTAAATACACCAACAATATTTGTTATTCAAAATAACCAATATGCTATTTCAACACATCGTAGCAAACAAACAACAACAGTTACGTTAGCACAAAAAGCAATCGCTGCAGGATTACCACATATTCAAGTTGATGGTAATGACTTCTTAGCAGTATATGCTGCTGTTTTGGAAGCGCGTGAAAATGCTAGTGCTGGTAAAGGCCCTTCATTAATTGAATGTGTCGCTTACCGATTTGGACCACATACAACAGCTGATAATCCTGATTTATATCGTGAAAAATCAGAAGAAATGGCTGCCCGTAAAATTGGACCAATTGTTAGAGTTAAAAAATACTTAATAAAATTAAATCAATGAAGTGAAGCGCAAGATGTTGCACTTTACAAAACATCTAAAGAAACAGTTAACGCTGCTTACAAAGAAATGTTAACAAAATTAGATGTTAAAATTGATGATGTATTTAAATATACTTATAAAGAACTAACACCAAATTTAAAAGCTCAATTACAAGAAGCTAAGAAAATTTTTAATAAATAAAAGGGGTTATCAAACATGGCTTTAAAAAATAATATCGAAGCGCTTACAGAAGCGTTTCAACAATCAATGCAAAAAGATCCAACAGTAATAATTTATGGTGAAGATGCTGGATTTGAAGGTGGAGTTTTCCGAGCAACTTCAGGAATTCAAAAGGAATTCGGCGAATTACGTTGTTTTGATGCTCCTATTGCCGAAGCGGCAATTGTCGGAACTGCAATCGGAATGGCAATTAATGGTTTAAAACCAATCGTGGAAATGCAATTTCAAGGATTTATGTTTCCAGGGTATCACCAACTAGTAGTGCATGCTGCTAGAATGCGTAATCGTTCACGTGGGCGCTATTCTGTACCTATGGTAATGCGTATGCCTATGGGTGGCGGAATTAGAGCGTTAGAACATCATTCTGAAGCAGTCGAAGCAATCTTTGCACACATCCCGGGACTTAAAGTAGTTATGCCTTCTAATCCATATGATACAAAAGGATTAATGATCGCTGCAATTAACGACCCAGACCCAGTTGTATTTCTAGAACCAAAAGCAATTTATCGTGCTTTCCGTCAAGAAATACCAGCAGAAATGTATGAAGTAGAAATTGGTAAAGCGCGTATTTTACAAGAAGGTAATGATATTACTGTTGTTACTTATGGAGCGCAAGCAATCACTTGTTTAAAAGCATTACCACTATTAGCAGGTAAAGCAAGCGTTGAACTAATTGATCTTCGTACAATTTCTCCATGAGATAAAGAAGCCGTTTTAGAATCTGTGCGTAAAACTGGAAGATTATTAGTAATTCATGAAGCTGTTAGATCATTTAGTGTTGCTAGTGAAATTATCACAACAGTATCAGAAGAAGCATTTCTAAGTTTAGAAGTGCCTCCAATGCGATTAACTGGTTGAGATATTACAGTACCATTAGATAAAGGTGAAAAATATCACATCATTACTCAAGAACGTATTATTAACAAGATTTTAGAATCAGTTAATTACAAAATATAATTATTAATTTAATACTATTAAAGGTGGTATAACCATATGTATCAATTTAAATTTGCTGATATTGGTGAAGGGATTCACGAAGGTAAACTTCTAAAATGAGAAGTTAAAGTTGGCGACAAAGTTGAAGACGGTGACAATTTGTTCACAGTTGAAACTGATAAAGTTAATGCTGAAATTCCTTGTCCAGTTGACGGAATAATCGCGAAAATAAACTATCAAGAAGGCGACGTTATTCATGTTGGCGATGTCGTTGTTATTATTGATGATGGCACTGGTGCTGCAGAAGCTGCGTCTAAACCAGCAGTTGCAAAAATTCCAGTTCAAGAACCTGATGCTGGTGGCGTAGTTGGGGAAATCGTTGTTTCAAATGAAACACTAGATTTACCAACACAAGCTCCAAAAACAATAAAAAACAATAACAAGAAACCACTAGCGAGCCCAGTTGCTCGTAAATTAGCAGCTGCAAAAAACATTAATTTAGCAGACGTTACTGGTTCTGGTTATAACGGTCGTATTATGAAAAGTGACATTGTAAACTTTAAAGGTACAGCAACTGCTTCAACAACAGCAACAGTTGATTACACTTTAAATAAAACAGCTGTTTTAGAAGATAAAGTCGTTCCTTTAACACAAATGCGTAAAGCAATTGCTAGAGCAATGACACGTTCAAAAACAATCATTCCAGAAATTACACTACTAAAAGAAGTTAATATGACTAAATTAGTAGAACTACGTAATAAAATTAAAAATGGTAAAAAAATTAAAATTTCTTATATGCCATTTATTATTAGAGCATGTACTTTAGCAATTGAAGAATATCCAGTTTTCAATACTAAATTAGATGAGAAGAAACAAGCAATTGTTTATTCTAAAAACATTAATATCGGAATGGCAGCAGATACGCCTAAAGGATTAGTTGTCCCAGTTATTAAAAATGCTGACCAATTAAGTATCTTAGGACTAAATGCCCAAGTTTATGCTTTAGCTGGTAAAGCTCGTGCTAATCAATTAGCAATGAGTGATATGAGTGGCGGAACATTTACTATTACTAATTATGGTTCTGTTGGAGCCGATTACGGAACACAAGTTATAAACTATCCAGAAGCAGCGATTTTAGGAATTGGGGCACTAAACACTAAACCAATTTATAACAACGCTGGAGAGTTAGAAAAAGCAATTACAATGATGATTTCTGTTTCAGCTGATCATCGTATTATCGATGGTGCTGACGTTGGTCGTTTTCTAATAGCAGTTAAAAACTATCTAGAAAATCCATCAATGATGTTAATGAAATGATAAGGAAGGGATTAATATATGTATCAATTTAAATTTGCCGATATTGGCGAAGGAATCCACGAAGGTAAACTTCTAAAATGAGAAGTTAAAGTTGGCGACAAAGTTGAAGATGGGGACAATTTGTTCACAGTTGAAACTGATAAAGTTAATGCCGAAATTCCTTGTCCAGTTGACGGAATAATCGCGAAAATAAACTATCAAGAAGGCGAAATTATTCATGTTGGCGACGTTGTTGTCATTATTGATGATGGTAGTAGCGCTACTGCAACAGTTACTAAACCAGCAGTTGCTAAAATTCCAGTTCAAGAACCTGATGCCGGAGGCGTAGTTGGTGAAATTATCGTTTCAAATGAAATTTTCCCAACTTTTGGCCCAACTAGTTCATTGCCTAAAGCAGCTCCAATAGCTGTCAAAAAAGCAACTAATGAAACAAATTCAAATAACACTAATAATTCATCTCATAAACAAACTGGTGCAAAACCAACTTGTGAAAAAGAATATGATTTAATTATTGTTGGTGCCGGTCCTGGTGGATATGTTGCTGCAGAACATGCTGCTAAAAACGGTTTAAAAACAGCAATAATTGAGCGTGAATTTTTTGGTGGAGTATGTTTAAATGTTGGATGTATTCCAACAAAAGCATTATTAAAATCTGCAAAAATGTTTAATAAAGTTCAACATATCCAAGATTACGGAATTGATTTAAGTGCAGCAGCATTAAAATCATTAAAACCTAATTGAGATAAAATGATGAAACGTAAAGATGAGATTGTTGGACAATTAACTAAAGGTGTTCAATTCTTAATGCGTTCTAATAAAGTTGATATGTATACTGGTGAAGCAACATATCTTGGCAATCACGCTATTAGTGTTGACGGTAAAAAATTAGCTTATAAAAAACTAATTATTGCAACTGGTTCACGTGCCCGTATTATTCCTATCCCAGGATTAATTGATGCTCATAAAGCGGGGTTTGTCGTTACTTCAAAAGAAGCACTATCTTTAGAAACATTACCAAAAAGCTTAGTTGTTATTGGTGCTGGTGTTATTGGTGTCGAATTTGCTTGTTTATTCCAAGCACTAGGTACAAAAGTAACTATCTTACAAAATATTTCTGCTATTTTAGAAATGTTAGATAAAGATATTCAAAAAGAAATGTATAAAACTTTCACTGCTCGTGGGATTGATATTCATTTAGATGCCCAAATTAGTAAAGTAACTAACAATGCAATTTACTTCTCAGTAAATGGTAAAGAATTCAGTATTAAAGCTGATAAAATTTTAGTTTCTGTTGGTCGTGTACCAAATATTGAAGCGTTTAAAGATATGCCAAATCTAGAAATTGGTAAACGTGGCGAAATTGTCGTTGATGATTATTGCAACACTTCAGTTGAAGACGTTTATGCAATTGGTGATGTTAATGGTCGTTTAATGTTAGCGCATATTGCTAGTGCTGAAGGAATTAGTGTTATTGAAAATATTATCGGTAACACAACTGCTAAAACTCACTACGATACAAACCCTAGCTGTATTTATACATTCCCTGAATGTTCTAGCGTTGGTTTAACTGAAGAACAAGCTAAAGCTCAAAAAATTGATTACATTGCTCATAAAACACCATATCGTGTTTCTGGGAAAGCATTAGCTGATGGTGATACACAAGGATTCTGTAAAATGATCGTTGATCGTAACACTGAAGAAATTATTGGATTCCATTTATTAGGCGCTAGTGCGACTGATATTATTTCAGAAATCTGTGCTTTTATGGACTTAGAAGGAACTGTTTATGAACTATCTCGTTCAATTCATCCTCATCCAACAATTGCTGAATTAATTGCTGATACAACTCGTCATATTTTATACAAATTAAATAAAGGTAAAAAATAATGACAAAAATTTTAGTTATTAATGCTGGTTCAAGCTCTGTTAAATTTCAACTTTATAATTATCCGAATCAAGTTTTATGTAAAGGTTTATGTGAACGTATTTTTATTGATGGTCATTTTACAATTGAAATCAATGACAAAAAACATAAAACCGATGTAAAAATGGATTCACATCAAGATGCAATCCAAGTCATTTTAGATAATTTTAAAAAGCATAATATTATTAATGATTATGATGAAATTAAAATTATTGGTCATCGTGTAGTTCAAGGTGGCGATGTCTATCCTGAATCTATACTAATTAATGATCAAGTGATTGAAAAATTAAATGATTTATCAAAATTAGCACCACTACATAATCCTGGTGCTGTTAATGTAATGAAAATTTTTCAAGCATTATGTCCTAACGCTAAAAACGTTGCAGTGTTTGATACTTCGTTTCATCAAACAATGCCTGCTAAAAACTATATTTACCCAGTACCATATGCTTGAAATCAAGAATATAGTGTTCGTAAATATGGGATGCACGGAACTTCTAACCGCTACATTGTCAAAAAAATAAAAGCCGATCTTAATTTAGAACACGGAAATATTATTAATTGTCATTTAGGTAATGGTGCCTCGATTACAGCTATTAAAAATTGAAAATGTTTTAATACTTCAATGGGTCTAACTCCTTTAGCAGGAATTATGATGGGATCACGTAGTGGTGACATCGACCCAGCTATTTTAGGCTATATGGCAAAAGCACTTAATAAAGATGTTTTTGAATTAACAAATATGTTAAATAAAGAATCTGGATTATTAGGTGTTAGTGGAATCTCTAGTGATATGCGCGATATTATCGCTGCTGCAAACGAAGGCAATCAAAGAGCAATCTTAGCACTAGATATTTATGTTAGTAAAATCGTTAATTACATTTCTATGTATTTAAATGACTTAGAAAACAAAACCGAAGTAATTGTCTTTACTGCTGGAATTGGTGAAAACGCTAGCTTAATTCGTGAGCGTGTTATCAATGCATTATATTTATCAAATGTTGAAATTGATCTTAAAATCAATAATCAAAGATCATCAGAAATGATCAAAATTTCAACTGATAATAGTCAAATTGATGTATATGTGATTCCGACTGATGAAGAAATTATGATTGCCCAAGATGCTTATAACATTGTCAACAATCAATAAATTACGATATTTTAAAATACCACTTTTTTTAAATAGTGGTATTTTAAATATTAGTAAACTAAGAAGGTAAAATATGATTAAAACTATTAAATCAAATTTTTATAACCAAAATATTTATATTTTAACTAATGATAATCAAAATACTTTGATTATTGATCCAGGAAATTCTGGACCACAAATTCTGGCTTATTTAAAAGAACAAAATTTAAATCCGCAAGCAGTTTTAATAACACATGGTCATTTTGATCATTTTTCAGGTTTAAATGAAGTTTTAGCAGTTTATCCTAATTTAGATATTTATATTGGTAAAAAAGATGTGCACAATTTATTTGATCACGATTTAAATCTTTCTTATTTAAATCGTAACCAACTAGTCTTTATCGATAAAGATAAATATTTTAATCAAGTAATTGGAGTAGAACAAAAAACTTATAATATCCATAATTTTAAAGTTGAAATTATCGATATTCCCGGACATACTCCTGGTTCAGTTTGTTTTCTATTTCCAGATTTAAATTATATTTTTACTGGTGATACATTATTAAGAGAAAGTATTGGTCGTGTTGATTTAAAACATTCAGTGCCCCAATACTATCGTGAGAGTTTATTAAAATTCAGTCACTTAGATAGTACAATGATCATTTATCCTGGTCATGGTATAAAAACTAAAATCGGTTATGAATTAGAACATAACGAAGCTTTAAAACAAATAATTCAAAATTAATTTACTTAATAATAATTATTTGTTATCATTTAAAGTAGTAAATCAATAAATTTTTGAAAACTGATTATCAAAAATAAAATACAACTAAATTAAAGGAGAATTTACTTATTATGAAAATTATTGTCGTTGGAATTAATCACGCTGGAACACATACAGTTCTAGCAGCCCGCAAACTATATCCAAATGCCGAAATTATTGGAATTGATCGTAATACTAATATTTCATTTTTAGCATGTGGAATTGCTTTATGAGTCGGAGGCGTTGTCAAACAACCTGATGGTTTATTTTATTCAAACATTGAATTTTTACGTAGTCGCAAGATTGATGTAAGAATTGAAGAAGAATTAATCGATGTTGATTATAAAAACAAAAAAATCACTATTCGTAAAAATACAAATAATGAAGAATACACAGAGTCTTATGACAAATTAGTATTAGGAACAGGTTCTTGACCAATCGTTCCACCATTCCCAGGCGTTAATGCTGAAGGGGTACAAATTTGTAAACTATTTCAACATGCCCAAAAAATTAAAAAACTTGCTGAATCAAAAGATATCGAACATGTCACAATTGTTGGAGCAGGATACATTGGGATTGAATTAGTAGAAGCTTTCCATATTCAAGGTAAAAAAGTTACGCTTGTTGATATGGCCGGTCGTATAATGCCGCGTTATTTTGATGAAGAATTTACAGCTCCAATTCAAAATAAAATGGTTAAAGAAGGTATTAAATTAGCTTTAGGTGAAAAATTAAACCGTTTCGTCACTAATGAAGCAGGTCATGTTGTTGCTGTCGAAACCGACAAAGACACATATAAATGTGATATTGCAATTATGGCAATTGGATTTAGACCAAATACTGCAATGTTCAAAGGGAAACTAGATTTAATTTCACCAAGTGGTGCAATTAAAACAAATCGCTATATGGAAACTTCACAAAAAGACGTTTTCGCTATCGGTGATAGTGTTGCTACTTTCAATAATGCAACTCAAGAATTAGGAAGCATTGCTTTAGCGACTAACGCAGTCCGTACTGGTACTATTGCTGCAATGAACTTAAATGGTCCCAAAATCGCCCATCCAGGTGTACAAGGAACTAATGGTATTTCAGTCTTTGGATTTAATTTAGCATCTGTTGGATTATCTGAAGTTGCATGTAAAATGAATAAAGATTTAGAATATAAAACAGTTTTACATGAAGATTATGCTCGCCCAGCATTCATGCCAGAAAACCATAAAGTAATGGCTAAAATTATTTGAGAAGCTAAAACAGGCCGTATAATCGGTGGTCAAATTGGTTCAGTTGGACATCATGAAGATGCAATCATTGCACTTTCATTAGCAATCCAAACTAAAACAACAATTAACCAATTAGCTTTCTTAGATATCTTTTTCTTACCGCATTATGATAAACCAGTTCACTGATTATCAGAAACAGCATTAAAAGGAATTGGATTTAGTTTAGAAGAACTAAAAAAATAACAATTTTATAATACATAAAAAAAATAAAGTTATTAAAAACTTTATTTTTTTATTTAAATAGAATGATATTTTCAGTTTTTTTAATTTTTAAATAATCACCAAGTTTAATATCTAATAATTCAACATCATCTTTTTTTAAAATAAAGCAATAATTACTATTTTTAACATAGTTAGTTATTTCATTAGGATTAAGATGGTATGTTTTTAAAACTTTAAAATGACAATTAACAAAAATAATGTCATAATTATTATTGAATTTAAAAGTATTAAATCCTTTAGCGTTTTTGATTAAGAAACCTTGATCATCATCAATGTGGATTAATTTACGGAATAAAAAATTCTTTTCTCAAAAGGAAGAAATTAGATTAATTTTTATTTTTGTATTTTTCGAATTATGTCATAAAAAATATTTACTACGGTTTATTTTAAAATTTAAAAATCAATTACTCATATAGAAACTCCTAAATAATTGCAATTATTGTCATTATTTTATGATAATATTATATAATATTTTAAAGAATTATAATTATATATATATGAAATGAGGATCAAATTTATGTCAGGACATTCAAAATGAGCCAATATCAAACACCGTAAAGCAGCTCAAGATAACAAAAGAGGAAAAATATTTCAAAAACTTTCAAAAGAAATTTGTATGAGCGCTAAACAAAAAGGTGACAACCCCAATACAAACACTAGTTTACGCTTATTGTTATTAAAAGCCAAAGCAGCTAACATGCCAAAATCAATCGTTCAGAAAGCGTTGTCAAAATCAAAAAACCCCGACCAAGCTAATTGAGAAGAAATTACTTATGAAGGCTATGGTCCTTCAGGGAGTGCCTTCATTGTAAGATGTTTAAGTGACAACCGTAATCGCGTTTCAAGTTTTGTAAAAGCAACTTTTCGTAAATTTGGCGGAAACTTAGGTAGTGGCGGTGCCGTTACATATTTATTTACTTTATTTGGTAAAATAAATATTACAACTAATTTAGATGAAGAAGATTTATTAAATAAATTATTAGAATTAGATGTTGATATTTATACGCATATTGAAGATTTAGAATATGAAATTTTAACAACACCTGAAACATTAAGTAATACAAGTACTGCATTAACTGAAGATAGTGACGTTAATGTTGATAGCTTTGGATTAGAATTCGTTCCAAACGAAGTATTAGACTTACCAGAAGAGCGAATTAGTAGTTGTCTAAAACTGTTTAATACGCTAATGGCTAATGAAGATATTGATGAAGTTTTCTGTAATGTGAAATTAAATTAAAGGAATTTGGCCAAATATATTAGATATATAAGTTATAAGGAATGAGGTTTATAACTTATGGATAATATATTATTATTTTGATCAATCAAATATAATGGCGATTGAAACAAAATCGCTAAAGCTATTTCTAATAATTTAAAAATCAGTAATATTGATTTAGAGAATTGTGAAAAACAATCTCAAAAAATTAATTATATTACGATATTAAATCATAAATATCCGCAAAGTTTGTTAAAATTAACTAAACCACCATTTATTTTATTTTACAAAGGAAACATTGAATTATTAAAACATCCTGCTAAAATTGCTGTTATCGGTTCTCGTAACAATAGCAATTATAGTAAACACAAAACGATTAATTTTGTGCAAAAAGCAGTTGATAATAATTATTTAATTGTTAGTGGAATGGCTAAAGGAATAGATAGCATTGCACATCAAAGTGCATTATCATCTAGTGGATTAACAATCGCTGTTTTAGGCTCGGGTATTGATTTAGTTTATCCTGCTTCTAATAAATTATTATATAAACAGATTATCAAACACGGTTTGGTTATCTCAGAATACCCATATTCAACACCACCAGATGCTAAAAATTTTAAAGTTCGCAATCGAATTGTCGCAGGATTAGTAAATAAAATTTTTGTTATTGAAGCAAAATTAAAATCTGGTACAATGAATACTGTAAAATGAGGTTTAGAGATCGGCAACGATATTTATTGCTCAGATGCTCCAGGACAAGAAAATGCTGGATGCCACCAATTGATTAAAGAAGGAGCTAATCCAATTTAATCAAAATATTAAAATTGGAGTATTATTATGAATAAAATTATTATTGTAGAATCACCAAATAAAGTTAAAACTATCCAAAAAATTTTAGGTAATGAATTTAGTGTCTTCGCATCTAAGGGACATATTTTTGAAATTCCTAATGTCGGACCTTGAAGATTAGGAATTAATTTTGAAAAATGAGTTCCGCTATATCGCTTAATGAAAGATAAAGCTGACTTCATTAAAGATATCAAAAGTGCGATTGTAGATGAAAACACAATTATCTATTTAGCAACTGACCCGGATCGTGAAGGCGAAGCCATTGCTCAACATATTGTTGACGCTTTAAAATTACCAGAAACACAATTTAAAAGAATTTTATTCGACAGAATTACTAAAGATGCTGTCTTAAAAAGTTTAGAAAAACCAGTTTCAATTAACAAAGACTTAGTTAGTGCGCAACTTTCGCGTAGTATGATTGATCGTATTATTGGGATTCAACTATCTAACTTGCTTAAAAGGCGTATTTTAAGCGCGCCTGGAGAAACAACAGCCGGACGTGTCCAATCTGTCGCATTGAAATTTGTTGTCGATCGTGAAGCAGAAATTCGTCGCTTCATTCCGCGTAAATATTATTCAATCACAGTAGCCATTGATGAAAAGCATTCTTTAATTTATCGTAATCTTGATAAAAAAGAAAACAAAGACCAAATTGATGATTTAGTATTAGCAGAAAAGATTTTTGATAATTTAACTGATACGTTTGAAGTTAGTTTAGTTAAAACACGAAAATTAAAAGAAACTAAGATTAGTGGTTTAAAAATGAGTTCAGTTTATAAATTTGCTGAAAACACTTATGGCATTAAACCAAGTTTCACACAATCAATATTACAAAAACTATATGAAGGAGTTGAAGGAATTGAGGGTGGACTAATTAGTTATCCCCGTTCTGATTCAACTCGTTTAACAAATGAATTTATTGCGGCAGCTCATAATAAAATTAAACATGATTATGGCGTGGAATTAATTGAAGCTAATGTTAATAAATTTAATAAAAAAGATAATAAGTCACAAGATGCCCATCCGGCAATCACGCCAACTGATGTGGCCAATACGCCAGAATCATTGAAAGCATTTTTAAATGATAAACAATTTAAAATTTATTCTTTAATTTATTTCAGATCTTTAGCAGCAGTTACAAAAGTGCCAATTCGTGAAATTAAAAGTTATACTTTAATGAACAATGGTCATAACTTTAATACTAGTAGTTCAAAATTAATTTTTGAAGGGTATTATAAATTTTTAAAACCAGAAATTAGTAATGCGCCAGTCAATGATTTAAATTATGCACTACATCAAAAAGTAATTTTAAATAAAAAAACTCAGAGTTTAAATCATCATGAAACAAAACCACCAGCTCATTATAGTGAAGGTTCATTAATTTCTCAAATGGAAAAAATGGGCATTGGACGACCATCAACATTTAGTCCAACAGTTACGAAAATTAAAAATCGTAAATTTGTTTTACGTGAAGGTCGTAGCTTAACACCAACTGAATTAGGCGAATTAATTAATAAAAAATTAACAGCTAACTTTCCAGAAATTATTAATGAATCATATACTGCCAACATTGAAGATATTTTAAATAAAATCAGTTTAGGTGAACTTGACTATCAAGAATTAATGGCTAAATTTTTCAATGAATTTAAAGAAAAATTAGATAAAGCATACGAAACAATGGAAACGATTAAAATTAAACCAAACCTTTTAGATCGTAATTGTCCTGATTGTAACAATAGTTTAGTGGAACGTTTTTCAAGATATGGTAAGTTTGTTGGATGTAGTAATTATCCAGAATGTAAATATACAGAATTTCCTAAAAAACGTTTTAAATCTAAAAAAACAGACGATACTAAAACAGATGGAACTAAAACAGACGCAACTAAAACAGATGGAACTGAAGAAGTGACAAAACCAAAAGCGAAGGCAAAAGCGAAAGCCAAACCAAAAGCCAAACCAAAAGCGAAGGCCAAACCAAAAGCTAAACAAGACAATAAGGAGCAAACAAATGAATAAATATAGTGCTTATATTAACGTCAATGAATTAACCGTGAACATTATTATGACATTATCAACCCGGATAATTTAAGTGTCATTGGCAAAGTGCCAGCTTTAAAAGTTGAAGATATTGAAAGAGCGTTCACAGCTGCTAACGATGCTTTTAAATCTTGAAAAAACACTTCATTAAAAACACGTATTAATTTTATGAATGCTTGAATCAATGAATTGGAAAAAGAAAAATTAACTATTGCGAAAATGATTAATTTAGAAATTGCCAAACCATTAAAAAGCGCCCATTGGTGAAGTTGATCGTACAATTGATTATATTAAATATACAATTGAAGAAATTAAACGTTTACAACCACGAGCATATAATGGTTCAGCATGAGGGATTGATAATAAATTAGCAATCTTTAATCGTGTTCCTTTAGGAACTGTTCTAGCTATCTCACCATTCAACTATCCAATTAATTTATCAGTCGCAAAAATTGCTCCTGCATTAATATCAGGAAACACAGTAGTTTTAAAATCAGCAACCCAAGGAACAATTTCAAACATTTTATTAGCCCGTACTATTGAAGCTGCTGGATTTCCTAAAGGTGTTTTCAATATCGTTACTGGGAGAGGACGCGATATCGGAAACCATCTTATTACTAACCCACACATTAAAATGATTTCTTTCACAGGAAGTACTGATGTTGGTGCCCAAATTGCCAATCATTCAAAAATGATTCCTTTAGTATTAGAATTAGGTGGCAAAGACCCAGCGATTGTTTTAGCTGATGCTGACATTAAAAAAGCAGCGATCAAAATTGCCCAAGGTGCTTTTTCTTATAATGGACAACGCTGTACTGCAATTAAAAGAGTTATTGTTGATAATAAAATAGCTGACCAATTAATCGAAGAATTAAAAAATATTGTTACAAAATACAACGTTGGTTCTGCAACTGATGCTAATAACAATATCACTCCTTTAATATCACAAGCTAGCGCTGATTATGTTAAATGTTTAGTTGATAACGCTTTAGAACAAAATGCGACATTAGTAATTGGTAATAAAATCGAAGCCAATTTATTTTGACCAACTATTATTGATAACGTGACCAAAGATATGAAATTATATTATGACGAGCCTTTCGGACCAGTATTACCAATTATTCGCTTTGATAATGTTGAAGATGCGATTTGCATTGCTAACGATAGTCAATACGGATTACAAGCTTCGCTGTTCACAACTAACATTAATTATGCGATGAATCTAGCGACTAAAATTGAAACTGGTAGTGTTAATATAAATTCTTATTCTCAAAGAGGACCAGATCATTTACCATTTTTAGGGATTAAAAATAGTGGTTTTGGTGTGCAAGGGATCACTGATTCAATTTTATCAATGACTACTCTTAAAGGTTTAGTTATTAATTATGAAATCGATAATTAATTTAATTTATATTCACATCCCTTTCTGTAATAAAATTTGTACTTATTGTGATTTTACAAGATATTTAAAACCACAAAAAGATGCAACACAAAAGTTTGACGATTATTTAGTCGATCTTTTTACAGAATTAGATGAGAATATGGCGAAATATAATTTTAATGTTGAATCAATTTATATTGGTGGGGGCACACCCAACATTTTAAGTAACACTCAATTAGAAAGACTCTTTAAAAAATTAGCGATTTTTCAACCAAAAGAATTTACAATTGAACTAAATCCCGAATTAGTTAATTATGAGCAATTAAAATTATTTAAAAAATATCATATCAATCGTTTATCACTTGGCGTGCAAACAACTAATTCTAAAATTTTAAAAGTTTTAAAACGCGAACATGTTAATCAAGATGTTTATAACGCTTTTAAATGAGCTCGTCAATTAGCGTTTGATAATATTTCAATCGATCTAATTTATAATTTACCTTTTCAAAAATTAAGTGATATTGAAAATGATTTCCAATTAATTGAAAAATTACAACCAGATCATATTTCTTGATACAGTTTAATTTTAAAAGAAAATAGTATTTTAACTAAAAAAGGTCATAAATTAAATAACTATACTGATTATGAATATGATGTTTTTATTAATGCAAGATTGCAAAAGTTAGCTTATAAAAGATATGAAATTTCAAATTATGCTAAACCAAACAAACGTAGTTTGCATAATCTTGGTTATTGACATAGTAAAAATTGACTTGCTTTAGGTAGTGGTGCTTCTGGGTTTGTTAATCGTGAATTAAAAGTTAATAATAAAAAAGTTAATTATTTACATGCTCCTTATGAAACAATGTTTTTATCAACTAAAGATTATTATTTCCAATTATTAATGATGGGTTTAAGATTGATTGATGGAATTGAAATTATCAATGACAATCAATTAGCATTTGATTTTTATTCGTAGTAAAATTGAAAAATTAATTGCTGAAAATAAGCTGAGTTTTAAAAATAATTTTTTAAAAGTAGTTGACGTGCAACATCTAAATGATATTCTAGTAGAAATTCTATAAATTTATTAGCAGTTTCTATTTGACACTGCTAATAAATTAAAGTATCATTACTTATACATTTAAATTAATAGACAAATGAAGGAGTTATTATGCAATTTTAAAAAATTACCATTATTAATTACGAGAGGGACTGTTTTATTTCCTGACCAAGATATTGTTTTAGAAGTTGGTCGCGAAATATCTGTGAATAACATTCATAGTTCATCTGAACAATATGACAATTATATTTTAATTGTAAGCCAAAAAGTTTCAAGCGAAGACCACCCTGAAGCTGACGATATTTTTCATTATGGAACTTTAGCAAAAATTGTTAAACTTGAAAAATTCGAAGACAGCACTTACAAAGTTGCGTTAAAAGGATTAGAAAGAGTTACGTTAAAAATCGCTAAAGATCAAAATTTAAAGCGAAGATATTACTTTTGAAATTAGAAAATCAATTTCAACAGATAGTTTACAAGAAAAAGCGTACATCAATCAGATTAACAAATTTATGGAATCTAATTGAAAAATTCAAAATCCCAACTCTTCATTTGATAAAATTTTAAAATCTTTAGAAGAAAATATGGAAGCTAGTCAAATTGCTGATGCAGTTGCATCTTTTATGCATATTGATATTGAGAAAAAACAAGCAATTTTAGCCGAAGAAAATATTATCAATCGTTTAAGTAAAGTTTTAGAAAATTTAAATAGTGAAAAAGTTTCTTCTGAATTAGAAGAAAAAATTGCTAACAAAGTTAAAACTAAATTAAATGATCAACAAAAAGATTTCTTTTTAAGAGAACGTTTAAAAGCAATTAAAGAAGAATTAGGCGAAGGTAATTCTAAAGATAGTGAAGCTGAAAAGTTCAAAAAAATGGTTGAGGAAAATCCATACCCCAAGCACATTAAAGAACGCTTATTAGCAGAAATTAAGAAATTCGAAACTATCCCAGCAATTTCTGGAGAATCTTCAGTTATTCGCGGATATATCGAATGATTAATTTATCTACCTTGATGACAAACATCAGACGATAACAATAATTTGCATAACGCAGAAGCAACACTTGATTCAAATCATTATGGATTGAAAAAAGTTAAAGAGCGTATCATTGAATATTTAGCAGTAAAAGCACATACTAATTCTTTAAAAGGACCAATTATTTGTTTATCTGGGCCTCCAGGAACTGGTAAAACTTCACTTGCCAAATCAATCGCTGATGCATTAGAGCGTAAATTTATGAAAATTTCTTTAGGTGGCGTTAAAGACGAAGCTGAAATTAGAGGACATCGTAAAACTTATTTAGGAGCGATGCCTGGAAAAATAATTCAAGCAATGAAAAAAGCCAAAACAATTAATCCAGTTATTTTATTAGATGAAATTGATAAAATGAGTAGTGATTATAAAGGTGACCCAACTAGTGCGATGTTAGAAGTATTAGACCCAGAACAAAACAGTAGCTTCCAAGACCATTACTTAGAAGAAGAGTATGATTTATCAAAAGTAATGTTTGTTGCAACTGCTAATTACTTACAAGACATCCCAGCACCATTGCGTGATCGTATGGAAATCATTAATTTATCTTCTTATACAGAAATGGAAAAAGTTAAAATCGCGCAAAACTATTTAATTAAAAAAACTTTAAAAGGATCTGGCTTAAAAATCGCTATGTTTAAAATAACAGCTGATAATTTATTATATCTTATCAGACATTATACGATGGAAGCTGGTGTGCGCCAATTACAAAAATTACTAGATAAAATGGCTCGTAAAATTGTTGTAATGAAATTAAACGGTAAAGTTAAAAGAACTTTTGCTTTAAGTAAAAAAAATATTCATAAATTCCTAGGTCAAGAAATCTTTGATTTTAATCGTAAATCAGAAAAAAGTGAAATCGGTGTTGCTACTGGTTTAGCTTGAACTGCTTACGGTGGTGACATTTTACCAATTGAAGTAACATTCTTCCCTGGTAAAGGTAACTTAATCTTAACTGGTCAACAACGAAACATTATGAAAGAATCAGTTAATATTGCACTAGGTTATGTAAAAACTAATGCCGCTAAATTTAAAATTAAACTTTCTGATTTAGAAAAAAGTGATATTCATGTCCATGTCCCTGATGGTGCCACACCAAAAGATGGTCCATCTGCAGGAATTACATTTACAACTGCTTTAATTTCGGCATTTACAAAAAGACCAGTTTCTAAAAAAATTGCCATGACTGGTGAAATTTCTCTAACTGGAAAAGTATTACCAATCGGTGGCTTAAAAGAGAAATCAATTAGTGCTGTTCGTAGTGGTATTCATGAAATATTAATTCCCAAAAAGAATATGAAAGATCTTGATGACATTCCCGAAACTATTAAAAAAAGTTTAAACATTATTCCTGTCGAACAATATCACGAAGTTTATGAACATATCTTCAACGATAAGATGGGCGTTAAATAATGGATAGCCATATAAAAAATATTGAATTCTTAACTAGTTGTGCTAGTGAAGTACAATGACCAATGGATGATATTCCTGAAGTTTGTTTTTTAGGGCGATCAAACGTTGGTAAATCAAGTTTTATTAATGCGATTACTAATTATCGTAATATCGCTCGAGTTTCATCAACACCTGGTAAAACAAGATTATTAAACTTTTTCAAAGTTAATAATAATACAATTAGATTTATTGATGTTCCTGGATATGGATATGCCAAAGTTAATAAAACAATTAAAAAACAATTTTCGAAAATGATCGATGATTATTTATTAAATCGGAGCAATTTAAAATTAGTTGTTTTGCTACTTGATTATCGTCATAAACCAAATAAAGATGATCTTGATATGTATAATTATTTAAGATTTTATAATTTAAATACAATTATCGTTGCTACAAAATCAGACAAACTGAAAAAAAACGATTTAACTAAAAATAAAAAAATCATTTTAAACACATTATCACTTCCTGCTAAAAACTTTTTACCATTTTCTAAATTCAATACTGACCATAGTAAAATTATTAAAGTGTTATTAGGAGTTAGATAATGAATCACTATTACAAATTATTATTACAAATCAATAATTTAATTGATGATCATAAATTTAGTGATGCTTTAGAAATTATTGATAAAGAATTATTAATGCCCTACGTTCCTGAAAACATTGAAAAAGAACTTATTTTAGAAAGAAATAAAATAAGTGCAGTTTTGATGAATAAAACAATTAATAAAACAGTTTCAATGAAGCAATACACTGAAGAAGATATTTTGAACTATTTACAAAGTCATAATTACCAAGTAGTTAGTTCGATTTTACAATATCTATCACGCATTAATTTACGTTCAGTTATTTTAGCTGTTAAACAAGCACTCGTTCATGAAAATATTAGTACTGATATTAAAAAAGTTTTAATCAAAATTTGTTTAAACCAAGGCATATCAGATGAATTAAAAGTTTCAATTCATGGTAAAGACCACCACATTAAAATGGGTGATCTAGTATGAATTGAATCTGATGATAAATATAAAGCGATTTTAAAAGACATTTATGAAGATGTCTATAGCAACAGCCCACAATTATATTCAGTGGCCGAAAGTTGTTTAATCAAATATTTTCTAAAATTTTGACCGCTTCAACAAGAAATTACTAAGATGAATAATAATGATTTAAAAAATAAAATTATCAAAGAGGCAAAAGACCTCTTTAAATAAATTTATTTTTTGGTATAATATTTAAGATATTCATAACCACCTCAATGATAGGGGTTATCAAAACTAAGGAGACCATTACATAATGAAAATCAACATTACTAAGAATGACAATTCTACTATTGATATTAATATTGAAGATAGTAGCGTTGCTTGAACTTCTTTATTCGAAAAAGCTAAAAATAACTTAATTAAAAATATGGAATTACCAGGATTTCGTAAAGGTAAAGTTCCTGCAGGAATGGCATTAAAAAATATTAATGACCCCCAAATATTAAACGAAGCTAAAAGAATGCATTTAAATAATCTATATCAAGCTGCTTTAGAGCAAGCTAAAGATTATCGCATTATTACTTCACCTGTTGCTAAAGATGATGCAATTACGAAAGAAAAAATCGCAATCACATTTACTGTTGGTGTAATGCCAGAAGTAAAACTAGCAAATTATAAAAATTTAGAATACAAATTTAATGAAATCGAAATCAGCCAAGAAGAAATGGATCGTGAATTAAAACATTTACAAACACGTTTCGCAATGCAAGAAGTTAAAGAAAACGGAACTTTAAGCATTAATGATATTGGTGTTATTGATTTTGAAGGATTTTTAAACGGTGTTGCCTTTGAAGGTGGCCGCGGTCAAAATCATCCTTTAGAAATTGGTTCTAAAACATTTATCCCAGGTTTCGAAGAACAATTAATCGGAATGAAAAAGAATGACATTCGTGATATTAAAGTAATCTTCCCTGAAGAATACCAAGTTAACGAACTTAAAGGAAAAGAAGTAACTTTTAAAGTTAAATTAAATGAAATTAAAACTAAAAAATTACCAGATTTAGATGATAATTTAGCTAAAGATATGAATATTCCTGATGTAAAAACTTTTGTTGAATTAACAGCTCGTGTTAAAGATTCAATTTTACAAGCTAAAAAAAATGCATCTGAACAACAATTCCGTCAATTCATTATGAATGAAATTGTTAAAGATTCAGATATTCCAGTGCCAGCTTCTTTAAAAGAAAATGAAATTAAATATTTACTAGAAGATTTAAGAGGTCGTTTATCTCAACAAGGTCTAACGTTAGAAAAATATTTAAAAATGTCTAATAGTAAAGAAGAAGACATTAAAAACCAATTAGCAGTTGAAGCAATCCAACGTATTAAAGTTTCATTTGCACTTTCTGAAATTGCTGATATTGAAAAAATTGCTATTACTGATGAACAAGTTGATCATGAAATGACAGTAATTGCTAAAAATCAAAATCAACCAATTGAAGAAATCAAAGCCAACATCAATATCGAACAAATTAGAAACTCATTAAAAAACAATGAAGTTATTAATTTTATTCGTAAAAATCTAAAAAAATAAGTTCTACTTATTTTTTTTTTTTTTATATTTTGAAAGAATTTAAATTTAAATAAAGGAAATATTGCAATTATCGCCCATATAATAATTGAGGTGATACTAAAATGTTAAGTTATATTATTGGAAAAGTAGTCTATATTAATACAATTACAATTACTGTCGAGAACAATTTTCGTGGATATCAAATTTTTACAAATTGTCCTAGTAATTTTGAAGTCGGTAAAGTATACAAAATCTATATTCATGAAATAAAAAATGATTATGAAGAAGCATCTTTCGGATTTTTAACTTTAATGGAAAAAATTATCTTTAAAGATCTTTTATCTGTTAGTGGTTTAGGAACTAGAACAGCTTTAAAACTTTTAAGAAAAAATGTCTATGAATTACGAGAAGCGATTGTTGTTGGCGATTATAACGCACTTGAAGTTAAATATAGCATTAATCACAAATTGGCCAAACAGATAGTTCTAAACTTACAAGACAAGTATGATAGCATGCCTGTTAATAGTAAAAACTACCAATTAAAAAAAGAATTACAAATTGCACTAGTAAAATTGGGATACAACAAAGATGAAATAACAAGAGTATTTAATAATGTTAGTTTCGGAGCAGGCATTACTATTGATATGCTGATTCAAGAAGCTATTAAATTATTAAATCAATAATTTATGGATAATAATATTTCTCTTTTGAGACCAAAAACATTTAAAGATTTTATTGGTCAAAAACAAATTGTTAATAATTTAAAAATTTTTATTAACTCAGCGCTTAAACGAAATGTAATTTTGGATCACATTTTATTTTCTGGTGGACCAGGATTGGGTAAAACAACACTAGCTCATTTAGTTTCAGAAAATAGTAATCGAAAACTAACTATCGTTCAAGGACCAGCACTAGATTCTAGAAGTAACCTATTATCAATTTTAAGCCACATTAAAGAAGGAGATATTATTTTTATTGATGAAATCCACTCTATTAGTAAAGTGGTCGAAGAACTGCTCTATAGCGCAATGGAAGAGTTTGTGATTGATATTACTATTGGCAACGATGATAATAGTAAAACGATTAGAGTTAAAATTCCCCAATTCACTTTAATTGGAGCGACGACTAAAATTGTTAAAATCACAAAACCATTAAAAGATAGATTTGGAATATCTTTAAGAATGAGCCCTTATTCACAACAAGATTTAATTAAGCTGATCGTTAATAATTTAAAAATTCTAGATTTTCATATTACGAGTAAAGGGGCAAAAATTTTATCTTCAATCTCAAAAAGAACGCCTCGGAAAGCTAATCAACTATTAAAACGTTCGATTGATTTTGCTTTATATATGGGTAAAGATTTGATTGATACTAAAGTAGTACAAACGTTACAGAAGAATCTTAATATATATGATTATGGATTAATTATTGAAGATATTAACTATTTAAAAATATTGTATCAATTTAATCCTGAAGCTGTTGGTATAAAAACATTATCATCTATGCTTGATTTTAGTGTTAATTATATTGAAAATATAATTGAACCTTATTTGATTAAATTATCTTTTATTGCAAAGACTTTTAAAGGTAGAAAAATATTATTACCAGGAATTAATTTTTTAAACAAAATATAATAAGATGAAAAATAAAGTTTCAGTTTTATTATATTTTTAATATTTGAAAAAAAATCTACAATCAACGATTAAAATGTTATAATTTAATACGTATAAAACGAGAATGTAAGATTATGATATAACAATATTTTATATAGTTATTAGGAAGGCTTATTAGTAAATGAAAACATTTAAAAAATTAATAATAAATTTAATAAATTTTTTTAAAAAATGAAATCTACATTTTTTAAAAAATAGAATATTTAAAATAACAACCTTTGGAGTTTTTATAACAAGTATGATAGCCGGAGTTGCTATTATTAGTGTAAAAAGCACTTTTAATTACGATTCGTATAAAAGTCTATCGCCTGATTATGGAGATTCTTTAAAAATAAATATGCAAATTAACGATAAATATGAGCATAGTTACAATCATTTGTCACTAAATCAAATCGTTAATAAACTTTATGGTCAAACAGATCAATTAGGTTTAAAGAATATTACGATCAATACTTATGGAACTAACGGAATTAATGTTACTGTTCCTGGTAAATATAATCAGTTTGAACAACGACGTTTAGTAGATTACATTACTACTAAACCAACTTTAACGTTTCGTGATGAAACTGATAAATCTTTATTTTCAAACGGAAGTTATGATACAGGTGGCCAAGTTTATCATAAAGATGATAAACAAAATCTACCTTTCGATCTTAGCAATATTAAAATTAAAAATAATTCAATGACAAACAAGTCAACGATTATGCTTAAATTAAAATCACCATATAGTGTTTCAACAACTAAAATTGATAACTTGCTTTCGGGCATTAAAGGAAAATCTAATTTAGTTTTTTGATTAGGATATGAGGGATTATACAATTCTGTTTATAATACTCCAGCATTTAAAGATCAATCAACAAAAACATTATACAATTTTGTGCAAAGTGTTTCACCAAGTGGAGCAGCTTTTGGTAAACCACAAACAATGTATGATGAAAACGAAATATTTGACTACAATAAAAAAGGAATTCCTAGTGTAGGACAATTAATCCCATCTCAACCTTCATTTGGTAATTCAGAATATTTTATAATCAACAATCCCAATTGAGGTACAAATAATAAATTAGTAAGTAATATTGCTAATCGTATTAAATACAGTGCCAATAAATTTACTTTTAAAACTATTTCTGTATCAAAATCAGGAAGCAGTTATTCACATAAAAGAATTGTATTTATCTTTACCACTATTGGTATTATTATGCTTTTAATTTTAATGTGATTAGTGTGAAGTTATGGGACGTTAGGATTAGTAACATCATTATCACTACTTTTAGTCGGACTGGCCAATATCGCCGTCTTTAACACTATTGGTGGTGAAATTAGTAATGGTTCTATTATTACGTTTTGTTTATTGTTTATTTTATTAGCAGCAATAAGCGCATGGCAGCTAAACATCTTTAAAAAAGAAATTAAATCTGGATCCAAAACTGAATACGCTTTAAATAGATCGCGCCGAAACTCGCTATCTATGGTCTTGGATTTAAAATTTTTATTAATGTTAACAACCTTTACATTTTTCTACTTTACGATTGGTTTATTAGAAAATATTTCAATCATGTCAATGTTTTTGTTATTATTATCAACAGCTGGTTTATTAGTTTTAAACCGATGTCTGATTTATTTATTAGCAAGCACAAAGTTTGTCAAAGACAAGTGATTATGTGGTGCTATTAATAATAAATTTAGTGATAAAATAACGAACATAATCAATACTACAACTAAAAAAGTCGTTACATTCTTCAATTTTAAATGATTTAAATTAGTGTTTATATCATCTTTCGCAATTTTAATTAGTGCTGGAACAGTCTTTATCTTAGCGACTTCTCTAATGCACAATAACTTTAGTTCTTCTTTTGCTCTTGGTAGTGATTTTAAAACTAAATATGATTTTAACGTTGTTTTAAAAGCTAATGGTGGCGATGATCATACTTTAGCAACTCAAAATAAAATAACAAATTCAGATGTGTCTAAAATTAGAAAAGATTTAAAAAATGCTAAAATAAATATTTATAGTGCTGATTTATCAGTAGAAACAATTTATTTCTATGATGCAGATCAAAACTTAGATACTAACAAAACTAAAAAAATGTATACTTACTCTGTATCATCAACAACAAAAGTAACGCTAAATCAAATAAATACAGCTTTTAAGAGCGATAATTTTGTTGTTAAAGATTATGGTAATAATAGTGCTATTCAAAAAGTTCAAAACACATTATTTGGTAATTATATTAAAAGATTATTCTTCGCTATTGTGATGGCAATGATTCCAGGAGTTGTTTATTTAATATTTAGATTTAGATGATCTAGCGCTATTGCGATATTGAAATGTCTAATTATTAATATTCTTGGATTCTTCTCAATTGCAGCAATCTTTAGAATTCCAATTAATTTTACTTTCATTGAAGTTGTCTTATTTATCTTATTAATTAATTTATCATTAGGAACATTTATGTTGAATTTAATAAGGTCAAAATCAAAAATCAATGAAAAGGATTTACAAAAATCTGATTTAAAACGAATTGTTAATGAAGTTCAAACGAATTTCAAACCATTCTTAATTAAGATTACGATAGTAATGCTTGCTGTTGTAATAGTAATAGCTTGCGTTATTCCGGTGCAAAATCTACCAGTGTTAATACTTCTATTATTTACTATCTTATTCAGTTCATTGTTAGCATATAATCTGTTACCGAAACTGTGAGTTTTCTTAGAAAATTACAGATTAACTAATCATAGAAAAATCAAATCAATGAAATTAACTAAAGTAAATGAACAAATATTTAAAAATATCAATGATTAATATTTTTAGATAGGAGAGATTTGATAATATGGATTTAAAACAATATATTACAGACGTGCCTAATTTTCCGAAAAAAGGAATTAACTTTAAAGATATTAGTAGTTTAATGTTGAATACCAAAGCGTTCAACAACAGTATTGATCTATTAACTAATTTTGCTAAAACTTTAAATATAAATGTTATTGCTGGACCAGAATCACGCGGATTTATTTTCGGGTGTCCAATGGCTTACAATCTAAACGTTGGGTTTATTCCAATTCGCAAACCAGGAAAATTACCTAGAAAAACTATTAGTGCAAAATACACATTAGAATACGATACAAATGTTTTAACTATGCATGTTGACGCAATTAAGCCAGGTGAGCGTGTTTTAATAGTAGATGATATTTTAGCTACTGGCGGAACTATATTAGCCTCAATTGAATTAGTCGAAAAATTAGGTGGCATAGTCGCCGGTATATGTTTTTTAGCTAGACTTACAGACTTGAATGGGTCTGAAAAAATTAAAAATTATCCACATTTATTTTTACTGGATTTATAAAAAATGGTTACGATTGAATTAGTCTTAGAAAAAGCTAAAGAATATATTAAAGATAAACAAGAAATCAACATAATTAAAAAAGCGTATGAATTTGCTAAAAAAGCTCATACTGGTCAGAAAAGACTTTCTGGTGAGGATTACATTACTCATCCTGTTCATACTGCTTATACTGTTGCTTTATTAAAAGTTGATGCGGCTGCTATTGCAGCAGCATTATTACATGATGTTTTAGAGGATACTAAAATTACAATTTACGATCTAAGAGACAATTTTAATTATGAAATTGTTTTTTTAGTAGAAGCACTAACTAAAACAACATCTTTTGAAAATAAAAAAACAATTAATTTAAAATACGAATATATTCGTAAAATCATTTTATCTATGTCAAAAGACATCCGTGTTATTTTAATAAAAATAGCTGATCGTTTACATAATATGGAAACTTTAGAATTCAAAAGTATTAGCAGTCAAAAAAGAATTGCTAAAGAAACTTTAGAAGTTTATGTTCCAATAGTTCATCGTTTAGGAATTCACTATATTAAAGCCCGATTAGAAGATCTTTGTTTTAAATTTCTTAATTATGATAAATATTTAGAAATTAAAAAAATTCTTCATAAAAAATTAGATTCACGTGAAAGAACGCTTACAAAAATTATTGATAGTATTAAAACTCTTTTAACAGAAAAAAATATTGAATACGTTAATATTTATGGTCGAAACAAACACTTTTATTCAATTTATCGTAAAATGTATTTAAAAGGTCGGCGTTTCGATGAAATTTTTGATTTAACAGCTATTAGTATTATTGTTAAAGATCAAATGGAATGTTATCGTGTTCTAGGAATCATTCATAATAATTTTCCAATTATTTCTAATCGATTCAAAGATTACATTACAAGTCCAAAAACTAATAATTATCGCGCTATTCATACTAATATTTTATTAGATAAGAATTTTTTTGAAATTCAAATTCGTGATCAAGTGATGGAACAAATTGCTATTTGAGGTAGCGCTAGTCATTGAAATTACAAAAACTATCGTAGTTTAGACAAAAAAGCGATTCAAGAATTAGAAAATAAAATCCCCTTCTTAAAATATATAAATGAAAAAGTCGGTGCTAATGGTAGTCTTAATATTGAAGACTGACATAAAGAAATTATTGCCGAAGATATTTGTGTATTAACTTTTGACGGCGATGCAGTTATTCTACCTTCTGGTAGTACTGTTTTAGATTTTGCTTACAAAATTCATACTGATATTGGAAACCATGCTCAATTTGCTTTCGTTAATAAAAAGAAATCCCCAATTATGAAGATTTTAAAAACTGGCGATGTTATTGAAGTATCTACTAGTAATGCGATTTTCCCTAAAATAGAATGATTAGAATATGCAAAAACTAATTCTGCTCATCAAGCTATTAAAAAATATTTAACATCTGCCCAAATTTTATCAAAAACAATTGCTACTAAAATTGGTAAAGAATTAATGAAAAATTATTTATCAAAAAACGTTAAAGATGCCGAATTCTTTAAAGACAAAGAGAACTTTAACATTATGATTAAAAATTTAAATTATCGCAACGAAGAAGACTTCTATGCAAGTGTCTATCAAAATTCAATTAATCTAACTAAATTATTTGGTGAATATAATCAAAGTAATAGTTCTTATAATTATTTTTATTCAAAAGAATATCATAATAAAATTAAAGCTGATTTAATATCACCAAAAAATAGTAGTTATTCAATAGCTGAGTGTTGTTTGCCCATACCAGGAGATAAAATTGTTGGTCATAAAAAAACTACTAACGCAATTACACTGCATCGTTTTTCTTGTGCTAAAGTAAATATTTTTAAAAAGTCAAAATTAATTTCAATTCAATGAAATAATAATCCATTATTTAATTACAAGACAAAAACTTCGATTAAAGTTAAAAACCGACCCGATGGATTAAAAGATATTATTTTAGTATTTTCTTCAATGAATTTAAATATTTTAAAATTATATGCTAATTCAATTGTTAATAAAAAAATTGCTATTGTAGATATTGTTTTTACGATTAATAATTCTTCTGATTTAGATAATTTATTTATTTTATTAAAAAATCTTAATGGTATAATTTCAATTAAAAGAAACGAGAGTTAGGAGTCTATTATTATGTATAAAAAAATTAAAGGCACAGTTGATATTTATGGCGAAGATATCAATCTATTACATTACATTGAACTGATAATTAAAAACGTTTGTGCAACATTTAATTATCAAGAAGTACGCACTCCTATTTTCGAAACTACGAATCTTTTTACTAAAACAATCGGTGAAACTGCTGATATAGTTAGTAAAGAAATGTATACTTTTTTAGATAAAGGAAATCGCTCAATTACGCTACGTCCTGAAGGCACAGCCTCAGTAATGCGTTTTGTAACTGAAAACAAATTATTGTTAGCGGCATCGCTACCATTAAAATTGTTTTATTATGGTGCGATGTTCAGATATGAAAGACCTCAAAAAGGTCGTCAACGTCAATTTCATCAATTCGGAATTGAAAATATTGGTTTAAACAATTATATTGCTGACGCTGAAGTAATTATTTTAGGCTACACATTCTTATCACAATTAGGTTTATCAAAAATTAAAATCTTACTTAATAATTTAGGAACCCATGCTGATCGAGCAAATTATACTGAACAATTAAAAAAATATTTACATAATCATTTTGAGGATTTGAGTGAATTATCACGATATCGTTTTGAAAAAAATCCCCTTAGAATTCTTGATTCTAAAGAAGTTGAAGATCAAAATATTATTAAAAATGCACCTACTATTATGGAATACATTAACGAAACTAGTAAAAATAATTTTAATAATATTTGTAATATTTTAAAACATCATGGAATTGATTATGAAATAGATCATCATTTAGTACGTGGTCTTGATTACTATTCAGAAACTGTTTTTGAAATAGTCTCAACTGATCCAAATGCTGGTTCGCAAAATACTTTAATTGGTGGTGGACGATATACTTATGAGCAAAATCCTGATTCCAAAACAGAAGTCATTGAAGCGTCTGGATTTGCTTTAGGAATAGAAAGATTAATGTTGGCTATTAAGAATGACCCACTGATTTATGATAAAATAAAAGCAGATATGCAAAATGATATCGATGTTTTTATTGTTAATATTAATTGCGAAATGGAAGTAATTATTTTAATTGCAACTATGTTAAGAAATTTTGGTATAAAAGTAGAATATGATTATTTAAATCGTAATTCTAATAAACAATTTAAACGAATGGCAAAATTAAATCCACAATATTCAATCATTATTGGTCAAAAGGACTTCCTTTTAAAACAAGTAACTATAAAAGAAAATCAATCAAAAGTAGAAGAAAAAGTTAAAATCAACGATTTATTAAACTTTTTCAAAGACAAATCATTAATTTAAAATATAGGTGGTTAACTTATGAATAAAAATATTACTAAATGTAACGAATTATCATTTTTAGATATTGGTAGCAATATTACTGTTAGAGGATTCGTTATTAAAAAACGTAAATTAGGATCATTAATTTTTGTTAATTTACGCGATTTGAGTGGTCAAGTTCAAATTATTTTTAAAAATGATAATTTAGAACTTTATAAAGAAGCTAAAAAACTAAACAATCAAGATGTAGTTTTAATTAGTGGAGTTTTAAGTACTCGTAAATCAATTAATCCTAATCAAGAAAACGGCACTGTTGAATTAATTCCTGAATTAATCAACGTCTTCAATAAAGCGCAATCAACTCCGCCTTTGATTATCGAAAATCAAACGGATGCTTTAGAAAATACTCGTTTAAAATATCGTTATTTAGATTTAAGAAGACCATCGATGCAAGCGAAATTAAAAATGCGTCATAAAACTACATTATTAATTCGTAATTATTTAAATAATTTAGAATTTTGTGAAATTGAAACACCAATATTAAATCGATCAACTCCTGAAGGGGCCAGAGATTTTCTAGTACCATCACGAGCATATGAAAATAAGAATTTTTCACTACCACAATCACCTCAATTGTTTAAGCAATTATTAATGATTTCTGGGATGGAACGTTATTTTCAAATTGCTAAATGTTTTCGTGATGAAGATATGCGAAAAGATCGTCAACCCGAATTCACACAATTAGATATTGAGCTTGCTTTTGCAACTCCTGAAATCATTATGAATTTAACGGAAAAATTATTATCTAAAATTTTTAAAGAAATTTTAGATATTGATATTCCGACTGAATTTAGACAAATGACTTACAATCAAGCGCTAACACAATACGGTAGCGATAAACCAGATTTACGTTATGATTTAGTGATTCAAGATTTTACATCTATTTTTCAAAATACAACAATTGAATTCATTAAAACTTCTTTACAAAAAAATGAAGTTATTAAAGCAATCATAATTGAAAAACAATTAAGCAGAAACCAATTAAAAAAACTTGAAAATGAAGCTAAAAAAAATCATGCTAAAGGTCTTATTTGAGTTGAAATTAATGACAGTGTCATAATTGATAGTTCAATTAATAAATTATTAAGCGATGATGAAAAATGTTTAATTAGTAAAACTGCTAATATAAAATCAGGATTTATTTTAATGACTGTTAATAATTTTTACAATGCGTCAGTTTCTATGGGTGCAATTCGAGTTAAATTAGCAGAATTTTTTGAATTAGCTGATAAAAATATTTATAAATTTTTATGAGTTACTGATTTCCCATTATTTATTACTGATAGCAACGGCGCACTAAATAGCGCTCACCACCCATTTACATCGCCTAATTTAGACGATTTAGATTTATTAGCAACTAACCCTCTAAAAGTAAGATCTACCGGATATGACATTATTATTAATGGTTTTGAAATCGGTGGCGGTTCGATTAGAATTATTGATAATAAATTACAAAAACAAATTTTTAATTTATTACAATTAAGTGATCTTGAAGTGGAACAAAATTTTGGATTTTTCTTAAAAGCGTTCTCATATGGAACGCCGCCTCATGGTGGGATTGCTTGAGGATTAGATCGTTTGTTAATGATTATGACAAAATCTGATAGCATTCGCGATGTTATTCCATTTCCAAAAAATTCTCATGGACGTGATTTAATGATGGATGCACCAAGTTAAAATGTTAAATAAAACTAAAATAGCACGAATTAATTTTTTGCACAAAAAATACCAAGATAAAACAATCACGCCTGGAGAAGAAACCGAACGACAACAATTAAGATTAGAATATATTAAATCAGTTAAAGCTAGTTTAGAATTAAAATTACAAAGTGTTAAAATACAAACACCTGATGGCAAATTAAAAAAACTAAAAAAAAGGATTTAACAAAATGCGTTTAGAAAATATCATATATCTAGATAAACTAGTTTCAAAAATATTTTATAAAATTATTAAAATTGAATCTAAAGCATTAAAATTAGAATTTGCTGATCAAAAAATAACTTTAACATTTAACGATATTCATATTTTGCACGAAATTTCAAAATATGAAAATCCTAATTATAGTTTAATTGCTAAAGTAATGGAAGTTACTAAAGGAACTTTCACGACTTCTATTAAAAGATTATTAAAAAATAATTATGTTATTTCTAAAAATGATCCTTTTGATAAACGTAAAAAAAATATTTATTTAACTGAAAAAGGGCAACAAATAAATAAAGGTTATTTAAAATTTCATTTTAAAATCATCAGTTCATTAGCGCAAGGATTAACTTTGCAAGAACAAACAATTTTATATCAAGCTGCTAATAATTTATTTAATATTTTTGATAAAATTGATATCAATAACGATCAAAAAAAGAAGCTCTAATTTTTTAAAGCTTCTTTTTCTTTCACAACAATATCAATTTGTTCTTTTAATGCATCTAATAATTTTTCTTGTGGTAGCGTTTTAATGACTTTACCATCTTTAAACAATAAACCACCTTTACGACCACCAGCGATTCCAACATCAGCATGCGCCGCTTCGCCAATCCCGTTAACGGGACAACCTAAAATCGCAACATTAATATTAACTTTAATTTTTTCTAAATATTTTTCAATACTGTTCATAATCGGTAACATATCAAATTCAATTCGACCACATGTTGGACAAGCAATTAAATTAGGAATATTTTTTGCTAATTTAAAACTATTTAATAGTGTTTTACATGCTTTTATCTCATGAATTGGATCACCTGATAAAGAAATTCTAATCGTACTGCCAATTCCTTCTTCTAATAAAACACCTAATCCAGCAGCAGATTTAATAGCGCCGCTAAAAATACTGCCTGCTTCGGTAATTCCTAAATGAAGGGGATAATTTCATTTTAAACTAGCTTGACGATAACAATCAATTGCCATTAAAGGATCACTTGATTTCAAAGATAGGGCAATATCGAAAAAATTATGACTTTCTAATATCTTTATATGTCGCTCAGCGGCTAAAATCATTGATTTAGGAGTTACACCATACTCTTTAACTAAATCTTTCGGCAAAGACCCAGAATTAACACCTATACGAATTGGTATCTTCGCCTTCTTGGCAGCTTCGACAATTTCTTCAATTTGTTTTTCATTAGCAATATTACCAGGATTAATTCTTAACTTATGAATTCCGGCTTTAATTGCATCAAGTGCAAAATGAAAATTGTAATGAATATCAGCCACAACTGGAATTGGTGATAGTTTAACAATGTTAACTAAATTATTAGCATCAGCATATCCTAAAACGGCGACTCTAATAATCTGACAACCCATTTCATGCAATTCTTTGATCTGTGTAATCGTTGCATCAGTATCATGAGTTTTCGTAGTTGTCATTGATTGAATGATAACTTGGTTGTTTCCTCCGATTTGAATTCCTTTAACAAATATTGGTCTAGTTTTTTCTCTTTTATTCATAGAACATTCCTTTGAATTTTTAATTTTATTAACAATAGTTTTATAATTATGATATCATATAATAGAAAATATTTCATTTAATAAAACTCATAATTGAAAGGAAAAACAAATGCGCGAAAATTTAACTTTAAGATGTGAAAAATGTAAAATGGAAAATTACATCACTACTAAAAACAAATCAAAACAACCAGGTCGTATCGAAGTCAAAAAATATTGTTCAAAATGTAATGCTAAAACTTTACATAAAGAAAAAAAATAGAGGTTCGAGGTTAATAAATGATAGATGTTAATAACTTAAGACCCGGAAACACTTTTTTATTAGATAAGAACATTTTTGTTGTTATCACAGTAAACCACTCACACCAAGGTAGAGGACAAGCAACTGTTAAAGCGAAAATTAAAAACTTAAAAACAGGAGCAATCATCAATAAATCTTGATCAGGTGGCGGGCGTTTAGAAAAGGCTCATATTGACAAACAAGATATGCTATTTCTTTATAAAGAAGCAGATAACTTCGTTTTTATGAATAATCAAAATTATGAACAAATCTCAATCAATAAAGATAAATTGACATGAGAATCTAATTTCTTAACAGAAAATAGTAATATTTTAGTACGTATGTTTGACGGCAAAATATTAGATGTCGAGCTACCAGCTAATGTAAAATTAACAATTACTGATACAGAAGCAGGTATCAAAGGCGATACTAAAACTAATGCTACGAAAGCAGCAACATTAGAAACCGGATTTGTAACGCAAGTGCCATTATTTGTTACTGTTAATACTAAAATCTTAGTTTCTACCAAAGATGGGAAATACGTTTCTCGTGCTGAATAAGAAAGAATTTGTTTCTTTCTTATTTTGTTATAAATAGATTTTTATTGTAGTATTGTAGTATATCAATATATAAAAGGGGAGGTTATTATGGTAGAATTCATCCAAAAATTAAATAGTAAAAAATGATGAATTAAAAATCGACAAAGTATTCTTAATAATGTTTATCAACAATTATTACTTACGCAAGATCATTTAAATGTTGAACAAGAATTAATCGATGCTAGTTATAGTGAAGATTATATTAAAGTTGTTCAAGATATTTTGACAAACAAAGATCAACTTATTAGTAAAGTTGATGACGTTTTAAAAAAAGAATGAAATTTTAAAAGATTACATGTCTTATCACAAGCAGCATTAATTTGTGGTTCATATGAAATTTTAATTCTAGAAAAACCAAAAGCAATTATTATTAATAGTTATGTCGAAATTTTAAAATCTATTAGTGATCCTAAAACAGTTAAATTAATTAACGCCTTATTAGATAAAATTTAATTAGAGGAATTTAATATGCATTTAACAGTTACTGAATTAAATTATCAGATTAAACATTTTTTAGAAAATAATCAAGCCTTAAAAGATGTCACGTTAGAAGGAGAAATTTCCAATTGAAAATTTTCCCACGGTCATTATTTTTTCGCAATCAAAGATGAAACTTCTTTAATTAAATGTATCATTTATGCTTCAACAGCAAGTCGAATAACTGAAATTATTAATATTAAAGATGGTGCAAAAGTAGTAATTACTAGTTCAATCAACGTTTATCCCAAACGCGGTGAATATAGTTTAATTGTTACGCAAATTAGCCTATTAGGCTTAGGTGCACTGCATCAAAAATATCTAGATACTAAAAAATATCTAGCTAAAAAAGGGATCTTTGATCAAAAATATAAAAAAGTAATTCCACAATTCCCACGTAATATTGGAATAGTAACATCACCAACTGGTGCTGCTGTTGAAGATATTGTCAGAAATTGTCAGCGTCGCTGACCGATAGCAAAATTAACATTATTTCCAGTCGTCGTTCAAGGTCCTAAAGCAGCCAGTAGCATTGCTAATAGTATCAAACAAATTAACGATGATTTTTTAACAGAAATCGATGTTTTAATTATTGGTCGTGGTGGTGGTTCTTTTGAAGATTTATTTGCTTTTAATGAACTTAATGTTTTAAAAGCAATTTTCTATTCTAAAATACCGATCATTGCAGCAATTGGTCATGAAAATGATGAATCACTTGCTGAATTTGTCGCTGATGCAAAAGCGTCAACGCCAACAGGTGCTGCTGAAATCGCAACGCCAAATATTAATGCTTTAATTGATAGTATGGATATTTATCATAATAGATTAGTTAGTGCAATTTCTAATAAATTTAATATTGTTCAAAATCAGTTTAATCATTTATCAACAATTTTTAGCAAAAACCAGACAATTGCTAATTTTGAAAAATCATTTAATGATAAATTAGTCAAATTTAATAACTTGTTAGTCACAAAATTTGATCACATTAATAGCAAAACTGATGTTAAAACAATGCAATTAAAAAATGCCATTAAAAACTTATGAATTAATAAACATCATAATTTTACTTTATTTTCCGAAAAATTAGATTTGCTTAATCCACAGCTAACAATAGCTAAAGGTTATGCTGCAATTGAAATCAAAGGTAAAGTTATAAAATCAATTAATGAAATTAAGATTAATGATAAAATTAAATTAAGATTAATTGATGGTAGTGCGATCGCAACTATCAATCAATTAACAAAAACAAAGGAGTAAAATCATGGTTGAAAACAACAACGTTAAAACTAAAGACTTAGATTTTGAAAAATGCATGTCGCGGTTAGATGAAATTATTCTTAAATTAGAATCTCCAGAAGTTAAATTAAATGATGCCATTGGGTTATTTGATGAAGGTGTTTTGTTAGTTAATAATATTAAAAAAACATTAGCATCAGCAAAATTGATGATTAACAACTCAGTTAAAAAAATCAATCCTGTGGAAGAATAAAATGTTCAATATTAATTTTTTATTCAATGTTAAAATTAAATATTATCGTAAGTCTATTATTAACTTTGAAGATAATAAAAATTATTTTTTAAAAAAGCAAAAGAAATTATTTTATAAAATTTATTTTGCTTTTTTAAAGCATCATAAAATTAAAATAACAAATAAACATATTTCAATTATTGCTCTTTTATACGTAATTTTTGATAAACCTAAAAAAAATAAATATTTAAAAATTCAAAATTATGCTTATGCTTTTGGACCAAAATTATCATATAAAATTATGTCAGCTTTCGACTATCATGATTTTAATCCAATTTTAAGCCGCTATTTAAGAATGCCTGATTATAAATTAGTTGATAATGCACTTAATACGAAACTATTATTTGGCAAATTATTATTTGAAATTTTACAAATAATTATCAAAGATGAAAAAAATACGCACCTTTATAGTGAAGTCGGTGAATTACTAGGACTCCATTTATATTTTGAAATGGAATCAATGATGTTTTTCTACAATAAAAAAAATAGTTCAAAAGTGAAAGATATTTTAATCGATTTAATGGGTTGGCCACAATTTAATTTTATTAAACGAACTTTGTATGATCAATTTTTAAATAAACTGAGTTTAATTGAACAAGATTTTAATTATTTAGTATTATTAATCAATAAATATAGTCGTTAATTAAAGGATAAAGGAGCCCACAATAAGATGTCTAAAAAAATATTTCCAAATTATCAAGCAATTAAAAATTTATCATTGAGTGAATTAACAACATATAGCAATAAAATAAGAAATACGATTATTGAGATTACTACAAAAAATAGCGGCCATTTTTCTAGCTCATTAGGTTGTGTTGAAATTATTATGGCAATGCATTATGTCTTTGATGCTGAAAATGATAATTTTATTTTTGATATCGGTCACCAAAGTTGTGCTCATAAAATTTTAACTAATCGGATTGATGAAGTTTCTAAATATCATTTTGATGCTGTCTCAGTCTTTTTGGACTATCATAATAAATTTGATAAATATGATGCTGGACATAGTTCGACATCAATTGCGATCGCAACCGGAATGCGGATTGCTGATGCACTTAATAAAAAAACAAATCATTCAATTTCATTAATTGGCGATGCTTCATTTAATGGTTTAGCTTTCGCATCGTGAAATAATGTTTTGTGATCAACTAATAATATTGTAATTATTAATGATAATAATATGTCAATTACGAAAACAGTTGGGATTTTACATCATTTACTACAACAATTAAAAATCACTAATAATAGTATTTTAAATGCTGATTTTTTAATTAAAAATAAAGGTTATTATGAATTTGATGATTTCATTCTTTATAGTAATGTTGATGGTCATGATTTAAAAACATTAATCACGGTTTTAAGTGCTGCCAAATTAGTTAACAAACCAGTCATTATTCATGCAATCACTATTAAAGGAAAAGGTTATCCGTTAGCTGAAATTGATCAAACTGGTGAATTTCACTATTTTGATCAAACTAAAAAACTAACAATTTCCCATCTAGATAAACAATTAATCGCACTAGCTAAACAATATCATAATTGAGTTATTTTCAATCCCTCAACAATTAAAGGATCTGGCATCGTTGATCTATTCAATAAATTTCCCCAACGTTGCATTGACGTAGGCATTAACGAAGATGTTGCTTTGTTAATGGCTTGTGGTAGTGCTTTGAAAAAAACGCCTGCCTTCGTTGCTATATATGCTAGTTTTTTTCAAAGAGCATATGACCAATTAAATCATGATATTAATCGTTTCGATGTCAATGTTAATATTTTACTAAATAAATCCGGACTTCATCCCATTGGTGAAACTCATCATGGAATTTATGATATTAATTTATGTCGTAATTTAGACAACGTTACTATTGTTGAAGCTAATAATCTTAATTTACAAAAACAACTATTAGAATGAGCACTATTACATCCTGGACCAGTAATAATTAGAACAATTGAAAATCTTAAATATTTGGCACTTAAAAATGATCACGTAGCAAAAATCAGTCTAGGAAGTTGAAGTTATCCAACGATTACTAATAATGATAAAATTAAAAATGTCATTATTAGTTATGGCTCATTATATAATTTAGCAAGCAATTATAGTAATGAATTATTAGATACAATCACAGTAAATGCAATCTTTATTAAACCACTAGATGAAAAACTATTGTTAAGTATTAAAGATTTAAATATAATTATTTTAGAGGAGCAATTAATTAATTCTGGATTAGGAAGTTTGATTAATGAGTTTTATTTTAATCATAATATTAAAATAAATCTTTCAATCATTGGTCTAACACAGGAAAATTTAAAAGCTGCTTTTGGAAAAAATCTTTATCAAAAAGCACAGTTTGAAAAAAATGATATTATTAATAAATTAAATAAATTAACTAATAGAAAGTTTTAATTATGAAAATCAAAAAACAACGATTAGACAGTTTGTGTGTTGAGCAAAAATTATTTGCTAATTTACACGATGCTCAACGTGGTATTATGGCAGGATTAGTGCATGATGGCGCTAATAAATTAACTAAACCAGGGGCGATTATTAAAAGTAATCATAAACTTATTTTAGTTAAATCAAAATCACAATCGCGTAAATATGTATCGCGTGGCGGATTGAAGTTAGAGTTTGGATTATTATATTTTAAAATTAATGTTAATGATTTAGTCGTTTGTGATATTGGTAGTTCAACTGGTGGATTTACTGATTGCCTTTTACAAAATGGCGCTAAATTAGTATATGCAATTGATTCAGGAATGAATCAATTAGCATATAAATTGAGAATTAAAAAAAATATTGTTGTGATGGAAAAAACTAATTTTCGTTTATTTGATCAACCAGAATTGAATCAAAAAATTGATTTTGCAGTTTGTGATGTCTCATTCATATCTTTAAAACATATTTTCCCACCTTTATCAAAATTATTAAAATATAACCATTATTTTCTATGTTTAATTAAACCAGAATTTGAAGCTAAAAGAGATGAAGTAATTGATGGAAAAGTAGTTGATCCAAAAGTAAATGATCGGGTAATTGCCGAAGTTAAAAGCTATGCTCAAGCTAATAATTTTGAATTCATTAACATTACTAAGTCACCAATTTTAGGTAGAGTTAAAAAAAATACTGAATTTTTAGCATTATTTAAATCAAATAATCAGCATCTTATTAAATAAACTGCTATTATAGTATTAAATAAAATCTGAAATTAAGGAGAACATTTATGAAATACAAAAGAATTATTATCGTAGTTGCAGATTCTTTAGGTGTTGGTAACGACCCTCGTGAAAAAGAATTTGGTGATGTAGGAGCAAATACTTGAGGACATATTAGTGAAAAATATAAATTAGATATGCCCCAATTTAATGCTTTAGGAATTGGTGAAATTACGCAAATTTCGCAAATGGAATCAAATCATACATTAGGATATGCTTGTCGTTTAAATGCTTTATCTAACGCCAAAGATACGATGGCTGGACATTGAGAAATGATGGGTATTTTTACAAAACATCCTTTCCCAACTTTTACTGAAACTGGGTTTCCCAAAGAATTAATGGATCAATTGAGTCAAAAAACTCATAAAACATTAATTGGTAATTGCGCTGCGAGTGGAACAACTATCTTAAAAGAACTAGGTATGGAAGAAGTTAAGAATGGTAAATTAATTGTTTATACTTCTGGCGACTCAGTTCTGCAAATTTGTGGACATGAAAAATATACAGGTTTAGATAACTTATATAAGTATTGTAAAATAGCGCGTGAAATTTGTGATTCTAAACCTGAATGAAATGTTGGTAGAATTATTGCTAGACCATATCTAGGTGAAACACCAGACACGTTTGCACGTACTTCAAATCGTCATGATTATACTGTTTTCCCAACACATAAAACAGTGCTTAATAGTTTACAAGAAAATAATTTTGACGTTATTTCAGTTGGAAAAATTAATGATATTTTTTCAGGATACGGAATTAGTGAAAAACATCACACAGTCAGTAATAGTGATGGGATGAAAATTACAACTAAATTATTAGATAAAGATTTTACGGGATTATTATTTACTAATTTAGTTGACTTTGATTCAAAATTTGGTCATCGTCGTAATGTTAAAGGTTATGCTAATGCGATCGAAATATTCGATAAAGAAGTTACTACTTTAATGAATGTGATGCAAGATGATGACTTATTAATTATTACAGCTGATCACGGAAATGACCCGACTTTTCCCGGATCAGACCATACGCGTGAAAATATTCCGATGCTAGCTTATTCAAAAAGTATGCAAAGTTTTGGAATATTAGAAGTTGGAACATCATATGCTGATATCGGAAATACAATTGCCGATAATTTCGGTTTACAATTAACAGATATTGGAGAAAGTTTTTTAGCTAAATTAAAATAAGAGGTGTAATTATGAATATTAATCATACAAAAAATATTAATACTTTAAAATTTTTAGGAATTGATGCAATCAATGCTGCCAATTCAGGACATCCTGGAATAGTTATTAGTGCCGCACCAATGGTTTATACAATTTTTGCAGACCAAATGAACGTTACTACGCTTGACCCGTTTTGAATTAATCGTGATCGTTTCGTTTTATCAGCCGGACATGGGAGTGCTCTTTTATATGGTGTCTTAGCTTTAACAGGTTATATTAAAGTTAGCGATATGAAAGATTTTCGTCAATACAATTCCGCAACTCCAGGACATCCTGAGTCAGAATTAAGTTATGGAGTCGACGCTACTACTGGTCCTTTAGGTCAAGGAATTGGCCAAGCAGTTGGAATGGCAATGGCTGAAGCGCATTTAGCAGCTAAATACAATAAACCTAACTATCCAATTTTTGACCATTATACTTATGTTGTTTGTGGTGATGGCGACTTACAAGAAGGTGTTGGTTTAGAATCACTAGCTTTCGCTGGTCGTCAAAAATTATCAAAATTAATTTTATTCTATGATTCAAACGATGTTCAATTAGATAGTATGGTAAATATCAATGCCGCAACTAATTGATCACTAATGGCTGCTGCTAATGGCTGAGATTATCATATCATCGTTAAAAATGACTATGAAACAATTAGTCGAATATTAACATCAGCAAAATCATCAGATCGCCCTAGTTTTATTGAAATTAAAACTGTGATTGGTGAAGGAACAACTAAAGCTGGAACACCAGCAGTGCACGGAATGCCTATTGGGGAGCTTGAGCGTGATTTATTAGCAACTAAACTACATCATCCCAAAGAAAGATTTGTAGTGCCGACAGAAACTCAAGAATTTTTTAATACGTTAAAAAAACGTGGGGCTGATGCATTTAAATCTTGAACTGATTTATTTGCAAATTACGCGAAAGCATTTCCGAAATTAGCAACCGAAATTAATTTTGATGATGAAATTAGTATTGATTTATCAAAATCAAAAGATAATCAAGCAACACGTATTTATTTAGGTGAAGCACTAAATCAATTAAATGAACAAAATCCCCAATTATTTGGTGGAACAGCTGATTTAAGTGGTTCAACAAAAGCGAAAATTACTTGTGAAAAAACTTTTGATATTAATGAACGCGATGCTAAAAATATTAGTTTTGGAGTTCGTGAATTTGCAATGAACACAATTGCTAACGGATTACAATTACATGGCGGAATCAGAACATTTATTTCAACTTTCTTTGTCTTTTCAGATTACTTAAAACCAGCGTTGCGTTTAGCAGCATTACAAAAACTACCAATTACGTTATTATTAACACATGATAGCGTCTTCGTTGGCGAAGATGGACCAACACATCAACCAGTTGAACAATTAGCAATGATGCGCTCAATTCCTAACGTTAGTGTCTTTCGTCCAGCTGACCAAACTGAAATGGCTGCAGCGTTTGAATGATCATTCAATCAATTCGTGACACCAACAATTATTTTAGGAACTAGACAAAATATTATTAGCCAAAAACATAGTTGTAAAGAAGGAACGAAAAAAGGCGCTTACGTGTTAGTACATGAAAATCCTAACGCACCACTAGATGCAATTTTAGTAGCAAGTGGTAGTGAAGTCAGTTTAGCATCTTTAGCATATAATAAATTAAAAGCTGATGGTAAAAACATTAGAATCGTTTCAATGCCTAATTATAATATTTTTGTTAAGGCACACCGTGATTACCAAACAAAAGTGCTGCCAACTAATATTAAGAAGATCTTTATTGAAGCTGGAAGTGAATATGGTTTATATCGTTTTGCCGGTCCAAATGACCATGTTTTAGCAATGACACATTTCGGACACTCAGGTAAAGGCGAAACAATTTATGAAAAATGTGGATTTACTGTCGAAAATATTTGTCAATTAGTTTAAATTATTGTATAATTTTTCTAATTATCAATAATTTTGAATAAAAGGAGTTTAAATGCCAGTTTGAGGAATTGTCTTATTAATTATTTTTCCAATTATGTTTACTTTAGTTGGAGGAGTTATCGGATTTTTCGTAACTCGTAAATTAATTAAAAAAGAATTACAAAAAAACCCGCCAATCAATGAAAAAATGATTCGTGCTATGTTTTTATCTATGGGTAGAAAACCTAGTGAATCACAAATTAAATCTGTTATGCGTTCAATGAAAGCTGCATAATTAGAATTAAATTAAAAAAATAAAACAGCTTTTGTTGTTTTATTTTTAATTATAAGGAGTTTAATTAATATGAAAATATTTTTAATTATTACATTTGTAATAGCTGCACTTTTATGTACAAGTTCAGCAATATTGGTATTCAAATTAGGTTTCAAGCGTCGTCGTTTAAACCGTCCCTACCATATTGAAGAATATCAAAAATTCGTTAAAGCAGAAAAACCAACTAATGCTAAATTATCATTAAGTGATAAATTTAAATCATCTACTCCAAAAGAAGTAGTAGTTTCAAAAACATCAATGTCAAAAACTACGGTCTCAAAAGAGTTGATTTCAAAAAAACCAGTTTCAAAAACTAAAATAAATAAACCATCTAATGCCAAATTATCATTAAATGCTAAATTTAAAAAACCAGTTTCAAAAACTAAAGTAGAAAAACATGAAAAATAATAAATTAAAAAAATCATTAGATGGTACATATGATCACCAAAAAATTGAAAATGGATTATATGATTTTTGACTTAAAGAAAAATTATTTAGCAGTTCTGAATTAAGTGATAAACCTCCTTTTACAATTATTTTACCACCACCAAACGTAACAGGTAAATTACATATTGGACATGCTCTCAACGGAACATTACAAGATATTTTAATTCGTTATAAACGTTTAAATGGTTTTTGTATTTCTTGAATTCCCGGGATGGACCATGCCGGAATTGCAACACAAAGTAAAGTTGAAGCAGAATTAAGAAAACAAAATATTTTCAAAGAAGATTTAGGTCGTGAAAAATTTATTGCCGAAATTTGAAAATGAAAAGATAAATATAGTGCTGACATTCGTGCTCAATGAGCTAAAATGGGCTTTGCGCTTGATTATGATAAAGAACGCTTTACACTTGATAACGATTCAAATGATGCAGTTAATAAAGTCTTTATTGATATGTATCATGCTAAAATTATTTATCGTGGTAAATCAATTATCAATTGAGACCCAGTTCAACAAACAGCATTATCAAATATTGAAGTTAATCACCAAGAAGTTAATGGTAAGCTTTATACTTTTAAATATTATTTATTAGATGATGCACAAGATTTTGTGGCTGTTTCCACAACTAGACCAGAAACAATGTTTGCTGATGTTGCTTTAGTAGTTCATCCTAAAGATGAACGTTATAAAAAATATCTAAATCAACAATTTATTAATCCGGCAACAAATAAACCAATTCCAATGATTGCTGATGACTATGTTGATAAAGATTTTGGAACTGGTGTTATGAAAGTAACGCCAGCTCACGATATTAACGATTTCAATATTGGTAAAAAACACAATTTAGCAATGCCAATCTGTTTAGATAAAGCCGGAATTGTTAATCAACTAGGTGGCGAATATGCTGGACTTGATCGTTTCATAGCTCGAAAAAAACTAGTAGCTGATTTAACAAAAAGCAATAAAGTTGTCTCTGTTGAAGACCATCTCCATCAAGTTGGTCATTCTGAGCGTAGCAACGCAATCGTTGAACCTTATTTATCAAGTCAATGATTTGTTAATATGAAACAATTTGCAAAAACAATTATTGAACATAGCCAAGGTAGTGATCGCGTTGAATTTTATCCCGAACGTTTTTCGAAAGAATTATTACGTTGAATGGAAAAAGTTAACGATTGATGTATTTCACGTCAATTGTGATGAGGTCATCAAATTCCAGCTTGATATGATCAAGCTGGTAATGTTAAAGTGCAAGTAACTAAACCTGAAGGCGAAAATTGAGTTCAAGATAATGATGTATTAGACACGTGATTTAGTTCAGCACTATGACCATTTAGTGCAATGGGTTGACCGCACAATACTGCTAAAATCGATAGCAACTTTCCAACTAATGTTTTAGTTACTGGATATGACATTATATTCTTTTGAGTGTCACGTATGTATTTTCAAGCAATGTATTTTGTTAATAAAAAACCATTTGAAAAAGTTTTAATACATGGATTAGTGCGTGATGAACAAGGGCGTAAAATGTCAAAATCATTAGGTAACGGAATTGATCCAATGGCTGTCATTGATAAATATGGGACTGATGCTTTAAGATTTTTCTTAGTAACGTCATCAACTCCAGGACAAGATATTCGTTACAGTGAAGCTAAAATTATTGCTAACAATATTTTTATTAATAAAATTTGAAATATTACTAAATTTATTGTCTTAAATAATGATAACCATGTTATTAAACCATTAGATAATCAGAAATTAAAAGAAATTGATAAATGAATTATTTTGCGAATGGACGACACTATCAAACAAATCAATCGTTGTTTTGATAAATTTGATTTTGTTATTTTAGGAAAAGTTTTAAAAAACCTTCATTATTCATGATTTTGCTAATTGATATTTAGAATTAGCAAAAGTTAATTTAGGAAAACTAAAACAAAACGAATCAACTTTAAGTGTTTTAAATTATTGTATGAAAAACATTTTAATTTTATTACATCCTTTTTATGCCATTTGTGACTGAATATTTATATAGTAATTTAGATGAAACGCAGACAAAAACTTCTATTTTAGAAGAATCATGACCTGATTTATCAAATGAAATTAAAAATCTCCAAATTAGTTATATTGAAGATGTTTTTAATATTATTAAAAAAATTAGAGAAATTCGCGTTGAACAAAAAATTCCCAAGAAAAACCATTTTAGTTTATATTTAAATTGCGCAACTCATTTACAAATTTATATGAATGAAATCAATGATTATTTAATGAAGATTGAAAATGTTATTATTATTGATAAACCATTCATTTTACAAGAAGATCATAAAATAATTACTAAAACATATGCTGATGTAGTAATTAACGCTATTTTAAGCAAAGCATTATTACAAAATAATGTGCTTGCTTTAAAACAAGATTTAGCTAAACTAAAACAAGAAATCATCCGTTCGGAAAAAATTCTTAATAACAAATCTTTTATCGAACGCGCTAATGCTCAAAAAGTCCAATTAGAAAAAGATAAATATGAAAATTATTTAAAACAAGAAAACTATTTTACAAAACCGTTTATTAAATTTTATGAAATAAAAATTTGGAGGATTCAATGTCAGAATTATTAAAACGTGAAGACGTTGCTAAAAAATATCAATGAGATTTAGAGTTTTTATTAACAGATGGCTCAATTGAACAATTATTAGCAAAAGTAAAAAAATTGGATGAAAATAAATATGCTTTAATTAATGATTTTTTTACAAGTGAAGCAAAATTTGATCAATGATTAGCATTATCAGAAACAATGGGAATTTTAAGTAATAAAATATATAATTACGTTAGTAATAAAGTCAATGAAAATGTGACTGATAATGAAAATCAAAAAAATCAGCAAAAAGTAATGTTGTTCTTTAATGATTTAAGTCAGAAATATGCTAATTTAGAAAATATCATTCTGAAAAACAAAGCAGCAATTAAACAATTATTAACTAATACCAAATACCAAAACTTAATTCATAATTACGAAGATTTATTTCGCGCTGAAAAACATGTTTTAAGCGATGTTGAAGAGCAGTTATTATCAAAGTTAAGTTTAGTACTTGATGTTAACCATGATATTTTTGCAACTTTAACTGATGGTGATTTTAATTTTGGTAAAGTATTAGATTCTAAAAATAAAGAACATTTCTTATTACAAGGTAATTTTATTGAATTACTAAAAGATTCTGATGCAACATTACGAAAAAAATGCCTTTATGCGTTTTTGAGAAGTGTATCAAGATCATAAAAATACTTTAGCTAAAACTTTATACAACCATCATTATAGTACGAGCGTCGATGCTAAAATTAGAAAATATGATAATAGTGTCTCAATGCAAACTTTTAGTGATAAAGTTGATGAGCAATTTTTAAACCAACTATATAGTAGCGTTAAAGCACAAACACCAATGTTTAAAACTTATTTCAAACATCGTAATTTATTTTTAAAGAAAAAACTAAATGTTGCTAAATTAAATCCGTGAGATAAACGCGTTGATTTAGTAACTGATTTAAAAATTAAATTTTCTAAAGATAATGGTATTGCAGCAATCAAAGAAGCAATCAAACCATTAGGAGTAGAATATTCTAAAATTACTAATCAAGCTTTATCAGAAAATTGAATTGATTTTGAAGCGTTCAAAGGGAAACGTTCAGGTGCTTATTCAATTGGCGCTAGTTATGGTTTAGATAAGAAGTATATTTTAATGAATTGAACTGATAATTTTAATTCAGTAACAACGCTAGCGCATGAATTAGGTCATTCACTGCATTCATATTTCTCAGATACATATCAAGATTATTATAATTCTAGTTATCCAATTCTTTTAGCTGAAATCGCTTCAACTTTTAATGAAGTTTTATTAGCGGAACATTTATTAAAAAATAGTGATGATGATAAATTAAAATTTTATATCATTAGTAATTTATTAGATACTTTTGTGGGAACGATTCATCGTCAAACGATGTGAAGTAATTATGAATTCAGTGCTTTCAAAATGGTTGATGCTGGAAAACCATTAGTATTTGATGACTATGCAAAACTTTATCAAGATAATTTTCGTCAATATTATGGGATGAAAGCTGATGAAAAATTACCAATATTTAGTGAACTAGGATCAGTTTATGTGCCGCATTTTTATTATAATTTCTATGTTTATAAATATGCAGTTGGAATTATTAGTGCTTTATCATTTATTGAAAACTTTCACAATGGCAAAGATCCAGAATTAAAAACTTATATTAATAAGTTTTTAAAAGCTGGTGGTAGTGATTATCCATTAAATACATTGAAAAAAGCTGGCGTAGATTTACTAAATAAAGATACTTATGCTCAAGC
>CBDCUL010000015.1:0-49988 GCA_965222855.1 Mycoplasmatales bacterium
ATTACTGAGGCGATTGCAAACGGTGCCCAATGATTACATTTTGATGTAATGGACAGTTTGTTTGTAGATAACTTAGCACTTGGGACTGGATTATTTGAATCAATTAGAAAAGAATTTCCCAAAATATTTATCGATGTTCATCTAATGGTCGCTAACCCAGACAAATGAACGTTCGAGTTTGCCAAAATGGGTGCTGATTTAGTCACTTTTCATCATGAAGCGTTAAAATATAAGGCAAGTAAAAAACTTATCCATAATCTCAAGGGAACGTTCCCTAAATTACACATTGGAATTGCGATCAAACCAAAAACTAATGTTGAGCAGATTTATGAATTTTTGCCTGATATTGATTTAATCTTAATCTTAAGTGTGGAACCTGGTTGAGGTGGACAATCTTATATTGAAGGTAGTGAATTAAAAATCATTCAATTAAAGAAATATTTCAAAGATAACTTTGTTGATTGCTTTATTCAAGTTGATGGTGGTATTAATGATAAAACAGTTAAAACTGTTTTTGATGCTGGTGTTGATGTTGTTGTTTCTGGAAGTTATATTTTCAAAAATAAAAAAGGTATTAAGTCTGCTTGTGAAAGTATTTTAAAATATAATAAATAAAAAAAGTTAATAAAAAAAAATAGCATAATCATTTATGCTATTTTTTTAATTGATATTTATTTTTTATTATCAATAATTGGTTGACTATATTTTGGACTAGATAAAACTTTTGGTTTTGCCATTTTTTTAATAAATGGTTTAACTTGTTTAGCTGCTGGCTGAAGAACAACTATTTTATTTAGTTTAGTTGGTGTATTGTTAACTCTTTTAACGTTAGTTGCTTTTTGAAGCACAGTGACTTTTTTAACAACACTAATTTTTTTAACAACAGCGATTTTTTTAACTGTTGGTTTGATAATAGTTATTTTTTTAACTACTGGTTTAACAATAGTAACTTTTTTAACTACTGGTTTAACAATAGTAACTTTTTTAACTACTGGTTTAACAACACTAACTGTTTGAGAAGTTAATTTATTATTATTAACTACTCCTACTAGTGTAGTGTTTTTTACTTTATTACGTGTTGCTCCGCTATTAGCAATATTTAAAATGACTGGAATTAAAATCGGGTCACGTTTTTTAGTACGATGAATATATGGTAATAAACGTTTTTGAATTGATTGTTTTAAACCGCTAAAAGTAACTTTTTTGGCTGTTTGGAAATAATCTTTAACAGCTGATAGTGATATTTTTTGAGCAGCAATAATTGTTTGCAATGAATTTTTAACGTAGAATGTTCCACGACTAATTATTTTTGGTTTCCCAATAATTGTGTTTTTACGTGAATCAATCGCAATAATAACTGAGATTAAGCCATCTTTACCAAGTTTATTACGATCAGAAATTACCCGACGTGTATGACCAGTAATATCATTTCCATCAATATAAATTGGTTCAGCTGGAACTGATTCTGATTGAGTCACATGACCATTTAATAATTCAAGACGATCACCGTTATGAATTAAAAAGGTTTTTTCGCGATCGACACCAGTTAAAACAGCAGTATCAATATGTTTTGATAACATACGATATTCACCATGCATTGGTGCAAAATAATGGGGTTTAATTAAATTAAACATTAATTTTTGATCGCTTTGAGAAGCATGACCAGAAGTATGAACAGTGTTCATTGCGCTATTTTCTAAAACAACAGCACCTAGTTTAATTAATTTATTAGTTAATGTTTCAACTCGGGCATATGAACCAGGAATTGGTGAAGAAGAAAAGACAATAATATCTTTTTTCTGAATTGTTACATAAGGATGAATTCCTTGTGCAATACGCGATAGCGCAGCTAACGGTTCCCCTTGTGACCCAGTTGATAAAATTAAAATTTCACTTGGTTTGTATTTATGTAAATTACGGTTTTCAACGAAAGCGGTAATTGGCGCTTTGATATATTTAATTTTACGAGCAATGTCAATCCCTTTTTTCATTGAACGACCAAAAATTAAAATTTTACGATTATATTTAATCGCACAATCAACAATTGTCTTCAAACGATAAACGTTTGAAGCAAATGAAGCTAGAATAATTCGACTATCAAGTGATTTACGAAAAATTTCTTCAATACGAGCAATAACTTCTTTTTCTGAAGGAGTTACTCCTGGAATTAATGAATTAGTTGAATCAGAAATTAATAAGTCAACTTTTTCTTGTCCAATACGTGCTAATTTTCAAAAGTCAGTTTTTTGGGCAATTGGTGAATAATCAAATTTATAATCTCCAGTTGTAACGATTGTTCCATTACTTGTACGATAACGCGATCCATAAGCATCAGGAATTGAATGATTAATACTGAAAAAATCAATTAAAAAGTTTTTTGATTTAATAACTGTATCAGCATCGATTAAATTCAGATCACCTTTAAAAGTAACTTTTTTATCACGTAATTTAGCTTTAATTAATTCTTGTGCGAATTTTGGAGCATAAATACATTTTAAGTCAATTTCTTTTAATAAGTAGGGAATTCCCCCAATATGATCTTCATGTCCATGAGTAATGATTAATCCTTGAATTCGTGATTCGTTTTCTTTTAATCATTGGTAGTTGGGAATGATGCCTTCGATTCCTGTTCCTCAATCTTCAGGAAATTTAATTCCACAATCGATAATTCAAACTTCTTCATCATGTTCGATGATATAAGTATTTTTACCAATTTCTTGAATTCCACCTAGTGAAAAAAGCGCTGTCGGGATTTTGTTTTTAAATGTATTAAGCATTTTTTTATTACCATTTGGCATGGCACTATTAATTTGTTTATTATTTTTTAGTTGTTCCATAAGCAACCTCTCTATCTTATAATAATTATACAATTTATAACTTAATCTTAATATTATTAATATTATTATTAATTAAAATATCTAGATAAATAAGAGCGTAAAAAAATATCATAAATTGATTTAATATGATCAATTATTTTGCTTGATAAGTTGATTGTATTATTAATTAAATTATTTTTATAATTATTTATAAAATTATGTTTATTAATTTATTAAGTTTCTAAATTATTTCATTAGAATTTATTTTTACTATTAGTATAATTATAACACAAAACTGTTCATACTAAAAAGAAATAAAAAATCATTAAAAAAACACAAACAATTAAGTTTGTGTTTTTGATGAAAATATTAATAAATATAATAATTATTTAATTCGAGGTTTATGCATTAATGTCAGATATAGTTAAACCATTATTTTTAACTTGGTCTGTAGTTGCCACTTGAGGAGTTGTATCTCGGACAATCGCAAATACACCACCAGTTGTTAAAGGTTTTTTTGTAGAATCGGTTTTTAAATAAAATTGTAACCCGAATTGAATGTCATAAGTTTTACCATCAGTTCCGGCTTTTCCTGCTGAAAAGTTTTGAGTAACTGTTACTCCTAATTTTTTAATAATATTGATGGGGTTGATTCCACCATGGGCAGCAGTATTTAAAAAATTAAATAAATTTGGTGTTGTAGAATCACTAACACCAAGTTTTAATACTGATTTTATTAAATCATCACTACTAGTGTTATTAATTAATCCTTTCATATCTTTGAATCAATCGGCATCAGCATAAATTTTAGGATCTGGTTGAGTTTTAGCGGCTGAGAAATTACTTTGTATTAAATTAGTTGCATCGCCATTTTCTGAAATTAAAATGTTAAATTGATATTGTTTAATTAGATTATTAGGTGAGACTGAAACTGTATAAAACATTATATGCTTCACATCATCTGGTTTTCTTGTTCCAGTTAAAGTAAAGCTATGACTAGTTCATCAACTGTTATCACTAGGTTTCCCTCAATTTGGTGGTCAACCAGTACCGTTAGAACTCATTGTATGTAAAATCTGTTTTTTAGTACCAGTCATTCCTGCACCGTTTGTAACTCAATTGATAACATTGGCTTTAAATTTTGCTCAATTATCAGATTTTGCTTTAACAAATGTTCAAGGATTAGATTCTCCTGTCGCTGCTTGTTCCCCATAAATCATAACTTTTTTAGTTGTTTTATCAGTCACAAATTTTAATGTTGCTGTTCCGCTATCTGATCCGTGAGTAGCCGATACGGTGAACTCATCATTACCAATATTTTTTAAAGTACCAAATCTACAACTACCATCTAATCATGAACTATCAAAAGCTTTAGTAGCATAATTTTTTCAAGCATCTGTTGTAATTGATTTTGTAGCTGCTGTTTGAAACTCTGTTTTAGTATAATTTAGTGTTCAATTATTAATATTGTATTTTACATTATTAAATTGAATTACTAAAGTTAATAATGTAGGCGCTACAAAAGTTAATGATGATGTTGGTGTTAATGTAAGTAGAAAGGTAAGTTTTTTATTATTATCATCAACTACTATAGCACTGCGGGTGTTATCTATTGTAAAATCTTTGGAGGTGATTTTTGAAAAATCAATATTAATATTATTCAATACTGCACCTTGTTTTTGAAATTGATCATAAAGATCACTAGGTGTTATCGCCTTAACTTCAGTTTTAAAGTCTTTTCAAGTTAGTGCTGATATTGGTTGATCACTACATGTTCAATCACCAATCACATAAGCTGTATCAGTAATATATGTTGCTGTAAATTCAGCAGTTTCGTTTTTTGATGTTGACAATAACGTAATAGTTATCGAAGTGTTTGCTACAATTTTGTTATTATCTAGTTTAGATAAATCACCATTAGGTAAACTATCTCAACCAGTTGGTTTAGTTTGTTGCACAATCTTACTTAAAGTTTCGCTATTTGCCGAATCTAAAAATTCAGTAAATGTTGTTTTATTTCCAGGAGGAGGTTTTGGTGGACTTTTTTTATGACCACAACTGACAACTCCGATAGTTGTAGCTGTAATCGGTGCTAAAATAGAGGCCCCAATTAAACTAGTTTTTAGAAATTTTTTTAATTTCATTAAATCACTTACCTTTTATTATTTATTGTGTTTCACTATAATAAAATTATATATTAAATATAGTTATAATAAAAATCACAAAAAATAATAATTAAAGAACTATTTAATTATTATTTTTTGTGTTATTATCAGAATTAATTATAGTTATAATTTTTAAATTTCTTAAAATTGGGGTGGCATATCTTTAACAATAATTCCATTAGTTTTAATTTGGTCAACACTAGCTATTTGTGGTGTTTTACTTCGTGTAATGGCAAATACAACAATACCGGTTAGGAAGTCACCAGGTTTAGTTTTAAGAATAAATTTTGCACCAAATTCAATTTGATAAACTCCGTTAACAGTAACTCCTTTCATCAATGAAATTTGAATTCATAATGCTAAATCAGGAAACTCCTGATTATTTAGTCATTTTGCTAAATTAGGTCACTTAGTAGCATCGTATCCACCTTTACAAACTGATATTATTAAAGTGTTATTAGTACCAGAAGAAGTAGCGATAATGAGTGGTTTCATATCATTGAATCAATCAGCATCATCATAGTTGTGTGGCGGTTGCTGATTGGGATCATCAGTAAAATTAGCTGCTGTTACATCAGCTGAATTATCTTTTTCAGTAACTAAAATATTAAAAGTAAACTGTTTCATTTGATCTTGAGGCGAGATAGACATTGTATAAAACATTATATGTTTTGTATCGTCAGGAACTTTTAATTGCGTTGAAGAAAAAGTATGTGATTTTCATCAAGCATCATCGCTAGTGCTTTGTTTGCCTCAATTAGTTGGATAATTAGCACTATTACTTAATCCACGAATAATTGTTGATATTTTAACATTATTTTCGATTAATTTTTGAACGTTAGTTTTAAATAATCCTCAATTAGATTTGGGATTAGTTTTAAATGCTCAAGGGTTAGTTTCTTTTGGATTCGTAGTTTTAGAATTAGATTGTTCCCCATAAATCATAACTTTTTTAGTTGTTGGATCAGTTACAAATTTTAATGTTGCTGTTCCTTCATCGAATCCATGACTAATTTTCATTGTAAAAGTATCGTTATCAGAATTTTTTAAATCACCAAAGGTGCAATCTTTTGCTTTTCATAACGGATTTAGAGAAGTTGCGGCATAACTTTTTCATTCATCAGTGCCAACTGAAGTTGTAGCAGTTTTAAGAAAATCGGCAAGTGTGTAATTTAAACTTCAACTATTAACACTATATTTTATATAGTTAAATTTAATCTCTAAACTAAGCGCTACTGGTCTTAGTTGGAATGGCATTTCTGGAGCAGATGTTAGATTTAATTCAAACACAATCAGTTGTTTAGTCTCATCGGGGTATAGTAATGATTTTTCTAACGTGAAATCTTTTGATGTAATTTTTGAAAAATCAATATTGACATTTGGAAGTGATCCTTTAGCTGTTTGAAGTTGGGCATAAATATCACTAGGTTTCATAGCCATAACTTGTTTTTCAAAAGTGGGTCAAGTTATTATTGGTGTTGGTTGAGAACTACATTCTCAATCACTAAGCGCATAAGCTGTATCAGTAATATACGTGGCTGTAAATTCAGCAGTTTCTTGTTTTGATTTTGATTTAATTGTAACAACAACAGTTGTTTGCGTATTTTTGTTAGTTATTTTAGATAAATCATTACTCGGTAGTGCATTTCAACCAGATGGGTTAGTTTGTTTAATAATATTATTTAAACTTTCACTATTTGCAGCTTTTGCAAAATCATCAAAAGTTGGTTTTGAAGTTGGTGGTGGTGTATTTTTATGACCACAACTAGCAACGGCGATAGTTGTTGCGGTAATTGGTAGTAAAATAGATGTGCCAATTAAACTAGTTTTTAGAATTTTTTTCAATCGCATTAAATCACTTACCTTTTATTATTATTTTATTATCATCATTCTTATATACTAAAATTATATAATAATAAAAAATAATAATTAAATTGTTATTTAATTATTATTAATTCAGGACTTTCAATTCAAGGTTCTTTTTGATTAATATGATTATAATAAACTTTACCTTTAAGATGGTCTAATTCATGTTGTAAAACGATTGCTAAGTAACCACGAGCAACGATTGTAACAACTTTATTTTGTAACAAATCATACCCTTTAACAACAACTTTATAATAACGTTTAACAAATCCTTCGTGGTCACGATCAACTGATAAACAACCCTCGCCATATTTAATAGCTGCTAATTGAGTAGTATGGGAAATCAAGACTGGATTAACTAAAGCGTATTCATGATCAATTTCGATATTATCATTATTTGGTACTTTAACGAAAAACATATTTAATAAATAGCCCACTTGGATTGCGGCAATTCCCACAGCAGGGCGTAAATTATATTTTTGGTTTTCATATTCATCTTGTGAAATACGAACATGTTCAATCATCTTATCTAAAACTGCTCGATCATCATTACTTAGTGGTAATTTTACTGGTAATGATTTTTTAAATAAAATTTTATTAGTATCTTTAACTAAATCACTTGTTAAAAACATTTTATTCTTTGACTGATTTATTAATATCTAAAAAATCAGCACCTTTCTGAGTTTCGACTAAGCTTAAATTAGGATATCCTAATTGACGCATCACTTCATAAGCAACTGTCATTACACAATTTGATAGATTTAGTGAACGAGCGGTTTTTATCATCGGAATTCGAAAACAATGACTTAAGTTTTTTTGTAAAAGATCTTTCGGAATACCTAAAGATTCTTTTCCAAAAATTAAAAAGATATTTTTGCTAACTTTAGTATAATCAAAACTACTATGCGGTACTTTGGCATATCTAGTTGAAAAGAAAAAGTTATTTTCATTAGGATTTTCTACTAAGAAGGCGGCCCAGTTTTTATAGACTGTATAATTCAGATCTTGCATATAATTAGCACTAGCGCGCTTGACATATTTAGCTTCTAAAGAAAATCCTAATGGTTCAATTAAATGTAACTTGGCCCCTAAAGCAACACAAGTACGCATAATGTTACCGGTATTTTGCGGAATTTCTGGTTCATATAAGACAATATTTAACACTGTTTTTCGCTCCTTTTTAATAATTAATTATAACATATTTTTATTAGTCATAAATTTAAATTAGTTAGTTTCTTTTTAGGATATTGATAAAATAATACAATCACCACTATAATCAAAAGTACTTTATTAATAAAGTACTTTTGATTTTAATAATAAATATTATATGCTTAATGTGTTACTAATTATTTGTGAAGTGCTTTTAAAACTACATGTCAGTTTTCATTAAATGCGCTACCAACATTATCATTATCCACATTATTCAAAACAAAATTATTTGTTAATGTTAGTGAAAAATCACGCAGCGGATCAAGAGATGCTCATAAATGAATCAAGATAGTTGTTGTTAATGTATTGCGGTTCCCAGTGGGTGCTAAAGTGGTATATGTTTTTCATAAAATTTGTTTTAAAGTGTCATTATCAAGACCATTAATATTTAGATAACCAATTATAGAGTTAGTTTCTGTATGATTAGAACCATTGTTAGATACAAAATTACCATATCCAAAATGAGTCCAAATAGAGTTTTTATCATTCATATTACCAGAATTAGGAAAGTTACCAATAGCAAGGCTAAATGCTTTTGTATATCTAGCTTGTGATTGTAATTGTTGATCTTGACTAAAGATTCAATTTTTAATATTGTAATCTAATCCTTGATCGGTAATGACGACTTTGATTGGATCAGAGTCAAATGTTCCGTTTTTACCTTGAATACTAATAATCGCTGTGATTGTTCTATGAGATGCGTCTATTATAGGTTTACCAGCCATTCCTTTATAAGGATCACTACCTCCAGCGCCGCCATAAATATCGAATTCCGCTAGTGCATTATCTTTTCATTTTTGTTGATCAGTGTTACCGATTCAAAAAAAGCTATCTCAAATATTTGGCATTTTTTTAACTTGTAACAATAACGCTTCAGCGCTAACTGCTTTAGCTGCTGTTTTGAATGTATTTCATTGCTCTGATGGTGGTGGTGGTGGTTGTTTGAAACATGTTCAATCATCCACACTATAAACATTGTCATCTGGGGCGGTGATTGAAAATGAAGCACTTCCTTGCTTCGATATTGATTTTATTATAATTTCTAATCTGTGATTAGTAACTTTAAAATCACCATCTTTACTTAAATCACTATTAGGTAAATTTTTTCAATTGCCTGCTGATGGGTAAGCGTTATAGACAATGTTGCTTAACGTTTCAGCTTCTGCTTTAGCAAGAAATTGATTTCAAGTTGCCTTTGGTGGGGGGGTGCTTTTTTTACCACAAGAAGTGATTGCACTTGTACATAAAGACACTCCGCCAATAATTGCAAATGGTGTAATTGCTGCTTTAATAAATTTTATTTTATTCATATATATTAAAACCTCCATTATGAAATATCTATTATTAGACTATGATGGCGTGATAGATCCTGTTCAATTATAATTGAAAGCAGTTCCAACGTTTTTATTTCCATTATCAAAATAAAAATAGCTATTTAGTTTTAAATTAAACGAATGTGTAGGATCGCTATCTTGTCGAAAACTAATCTGTAATATACTTTCTGAACATTTATTATTTATTGGGTATGGGGGTGTATAATTATACAAATTAACTTCTAATAATTTTGAATATCCTTGATTTTCCAAATATTTTATTACGTAATTATTTTCTGTATGTTTAGGACCGCCAACAGAATTAGAAACTCAATTACCATAAGAAAAATTGATTCATATTTGATTATCACCAGCAATAGCATTCGCCTTATTTAAATCATTAATACAATTATCAAATAATAATTTATATTTAGCTTTTGATTGTAATTGCTCATCTTGGCTAAAAGCTCACTGTTTAGGATTATAACTTACGCCAGTAAAACTAATGACTGCTTTGATAGGATCAGAATTGTAAACGCCTTTTTGAGATTTGATTGAAATGATTGCACTAATTGTGTGGTTTCCATCATCAGCAATTGGTGTACCAGCCATTCCTTTATAAGGATCACTACCTCCAGCGCCGCCATAAACATCAAATTCAGCTTTGTCTCCCACTGTTCAATTACTTGCTAATCAGTTAAATTTTTTATAATTATCTGCTTTTTTAGCAGATTCTAATAAAGTTTTTGCCGATACTGCTAAAGCGGTTTTTCTAAAAATATTTCATTGTCCAGTCGGTGTTGGTTGTGGTGGAACGCTACATTTTCAATCACCTACTGTGTAAAGATAATCGGTTGGGGCGGTGATTGAAAATGAAGCAAATTGGTTAAGTGGTTTTGCCATAATCACAACTGTGATTGTTGGTTTTTTGATTACGGCTTTTTGATATATACTTAAATCTTCATTTGATAAATTTTTTCAATTAATTGCTGCTGGATTTGCGTGATCAACAATATTCATTAAAGTTTCAGTTGATGCTTTAGTTGAAAATTGCTCTCAAGTATTTTTGGGTGGTGGAATTTTTTTGTGACCGCAAGAAACTAGACTACTTGTTAATAAAGTAGTTGTGCTGATAATTGTAAATGATGAAATAATTATTTTTCACAGTTTTATTTTACGCATCACTAAACTCCTAAAAATTATTATTATGATAATTAATTTTATTTGTGTGTGTGATTGTTTTTTTACTAAGTTCGACTAGTTTGGCAGTTCAATGATAATTAAAAGCAGTTCCAACATTTTGGTTGCTAATATCTTGGAAAACAAAATAATTTGTTAATGTTAGCATATAGTCATGTACTGGATTCATAATATGTTTTCATAAATGGATATCTAGCGTTGTCTTTAAACGCTTCTTATTGTCGTCTATTAGCGGTTTATAATGATCTAAGTTGATTTGAACTATATCATCATTAGAAACTTTGTGTGCGTTTAAATAATTAATAACTGACTTGATATCTGTTTGATCATAAACATAGTTATTATCGCCAAAGTTACCTCAAACAACACTATCAGTTTTGATGTTAGTACTATTAGGAAATTTTCATATAGCTTTGCCAAATGCTGATAAATATTTTGTTTGTGATTGTAATTGTTTTGTTTGTGAAAAGACTCAATTGTTAAGATTGTAATCTAATCCTTGATCAGTAATAACTGCTTTGATAGGATCGGAATTGTAATTACCTCTTTTATTACTATCAGCAATTGAAATGATTGCAGTGATTGTTTGATTTGATACTAAGGCAACAGGTCTACCAGCCATTCCTTCGTAATGGTCATCACTATTACCACTACCACCATAAATATCAAATTCTGCTGTTTCATCATCTTGTCATGTTTGTGTTGTGACGCTACCAGTTCATTTAAATTTTTTAAAAGCACCTGAAGTTTTAGCTTGGTTTAACAAAGTTTTGGCAGTTACTTTTTGAGCTGCTTTTTTAAAGATCGCTCATTGATCAAATGGTGGCGGAATTGGTTTTGGTTGTTTGCTACATGATCAACCTTTAACGTTGTATACGAAGTTAGTTGGTGCTGTGATCGAAAATGAAGCTTCTTCATTTAATGATTTTGATTGAATTTTAATAGTTAGTGTTAGTTCATAAATTGAAATATTGCCGTCTTTACCTAAATCTTTATCAGGTAAGTTATATCAAAAAGCAGCTTGAGGATTAGCGTGATCAACGATGTTACTAAGCATTTCTTCATCGACTTTATTTTGGAATTGATTTCAAGTTGCTTTTGGTGAAGGAGTTTGTTTTTTAGCGCAAGAAACTATTGTTGTTGATAGAGCAGTTCCTCCAATAATCATAAATGAAGAAATAATTATTTTTCATAGTTTTATTTTACGCATCGCTAACCTCCTAAAAAATTATAATTAATTATTATAAAATATATGAAAAATCAAATATTATATTTTTTATTTATGATGATTTATTAAGCATTCCCAGAATGTATTATAATATCTGCGTGTCAATTAAAGTTAAAAGCAGCACCAACATTTGTATTACTATTATTTTCAAAGTTAAAATAACAAGTTAGTGTCAATAAGGCAAATACTCATGGCGGCCCATATTGTTTTCATATCTTAAAATTTAAAATAATTTTCATACGATTATTATTGTCTGGTCCTAAGTCAGTATAAGTTTCTAAATCGATTTGTATTCTCACGTTAACATGATGTGCATTTAAATAAGGAAGTATCGAGTTACTGGATAAGTGCTGATCATTTTCGTTAGATATATAATTATAACCAACAAAATGCAATCAAGCTATATTATCCGGTAACATATTTTTATTTTCGGGTTTAGGTATATTTCCGAAACTATAAATGAATTGTTGTAAATATTTTTGTTGTGATTGTAATTGTTGATCTTGAGTAAAAACTCAGTTTGCTAATCAATAAGGAGTCCCCTTATAAGTAATGACTGCTTTGATTGGGTCAGCATCAAAGTTACCTTCTTTAGCAATGTTGATTATTGAAATAATTGCAGTAATTGTATGATTTGTTTCAGATACAACTGGTGTTCCACTCATTCCTTTATAAATGTCATTGCCACCGTTACCACCATAAACATCAAATTCTGCTTTTTGGCCTCGTTGTCATGTTCGTTGTAAACTATTCCCAATTCAAACAAATTTTTTATAAGCATCTGTAGTTTTAGCTTGTCTTAATAAATCACGTGGTAATACTGCTAAAGCAAGCTTTTTAAAGATATCTCAATGTCCCTTAGGTGTTGGTATTGGTTGTACACTACAACTTCACTTATCAACTTCATATACATTTTCAGATAGTTTATTTTTTGCAGAAATTGTAAATGACGCATGAGCTTCCTTTGATATTGATTTTATTTTAATCGTTATGAATGGTTTATTAACTACAAAATCGCCAATTTTACTTAAATCACTATTAGGTAGAAATCTTCAATCACCAGCTGATGGGTAAGCATTATAGACGATGTTACTTAACGTTTCAGCTTCTGCTTTAGCAAGAAATTGATCTCAAGTCGCCTTTGGTGGCGGGGTTACTTTTTCGCCACAAGAAACTATTGACATTGTCGCTGATGTCGTAGCAAAAATAATAGTAAAAGATGAAATCATTATTTTTCAAAGTGTTATTTTACGCATCACTAAACTCCTAAAAAATTATAATTAATTATTGCTAAATAGATTAAAAATTATATTCTGAATTTATGATCATTTATTAAACATTTTCTGAATTTGTTGCAATATCTGCGTGCCAATTAAAATTAAAAGCAGTGCCGACATTTTGATTACTATTATCTTTAAAGTTAAAATAACCAGTTAATTTCATTGTGGCATCAGCTAAAATATTATTTCTAGTTCATAAATAGATACTGAGAACGCTCTTTAAACGGTTATTGTTATCAGGTTCAAGCTGAGTATAAGTAAATAATCTAATTTTAATTAATTTTGGAAAACTGTGGTGATTTAAATATGAGGTCACAAAATTGTCTGCTGTATGGTTGGGATCATCGTTAGATATAAAATTGTTATCGGCAAAATGAGTTCAAACTTTTCAAGCTGGATCAGTAATTTTTATAACGCCATAATTTGGTAATGTTCCTATACTTTGGGCAAATAATACTAAATATTTTTGTTGTGATTGTAATTGGTTTGTTTGTGAAAAAACTCAATCTGACAATTGATAAGAACTACCTTGATCAGTGATGACTGCTTGAATTGGATCAGCATCATATTTTCCTCTTTTGTTACCATCAGAAATTGAGATGATGGCAGTGATTGTATGATTTATTTCAGATATAAGTGGTTTTCCATTCATACCTAAATAAGTATCACTACCACCGTTGCCCCCATAAACATCAAATTCTGCCATTTGACCAGTTTGTCATGTTTGTTGTGTTGTATCGCCGATTCAGTGGAATTTTTTATAATCATTTATTGTTTTAGCTTGTGTTAATAATTTAGCAGCTGTTACTGTAATAGCCGCTGTTTTAAATATATTTCATTGTTTACTAGGTGTTGGTTTTGGTTGTTTGGTGCAAGCTCAATTACTAACTTTGTAGTCGTTATTTGATGGTGCAACGATTAAGAATGAAGCATATTCACTAAGTGATTTGGATAAAATTTCAATAGTAATTATTGGTTTATTAACTATCATATTATTGTATTTTATAAAATCAGTACTAGGTAAATTTTTTCAATTATTAGCTGGTGGTTTAGCATTCTGAACAATATTGTAAAATGATTCTGCATTAGCTTTCTTAAGAAATTGATCTCAAGTTTGTTTTAATGGTGGTGGAGTATTTTTTTTACCACAAGAAACTAGTGATGTTGTTGCTGATGTAGTTCCACAAATAATAGTAAAAGATGAAATAATTATTTTTCACAGTTTTATTTTACGCATCACTAAACTCCTAAAAAATTATATTCTGAATTTATGATCATTTATTAAACATTTTCTGAAGTTGTTGTAATATCTGCGTGTCAATTAAAATTAAAAGCACTGCCGACATTTTGATTGCTATTATCTTTAAAGTTAAAATAAGAAGTTAATTTCATTGTATAATTAGCCCTTGCATTGTCTATAGTTCATAAGCTAATAGTCAGAACACTCTTTAGGCGGTTATTGTTATCAGGGTCAAGCTGAGTATAAGTATCTAAATCGCTTTTAATTAAACCTGGTCACCCATTCTTATATAAATATGCAGTCACAGAATTAATGCTTATGTGATTTGAATCTTTGTTAGATATATAATTGTTATCGGCAAAATGTGTTCAAGTTAGACTATTAGCTTTCATATCTGTTTGTACATTTGGCATATCTCCTATACTTTTACCAAATCATGCTAAATATTTTTGTTGTGATTGTAATTGTTGAGTTTGTGAAAAGACTCAATCTGATAATTCATAAGCGCTACCTTTATCAGTGATAACTGCTTGAATTGGATCAGCATCATAATTTCCTCTTTTATTGCCGTCAGCAATTGAGATGATTGCAGTAATTGTGTGATTTGCTTCAGATACCACCGGTTCTCCACTCATTCCTTTATAAGTGTCGCTGCCACCGTTACCGCCGTAAACATCAAACTCTGCGATTTGACCAGTTTGTCATGTTTGTTGAGCAGAACTACCAATTCAGTGGAATGCTTTATAAGCATCTGTTGTTTGAGCTTGTGTTAATAATTTAGCAGATGTTTCTGCTATAGCTGCTGTTTTAAATATATTTCATTCGTTTGATGGTGGCGGAGGTTGTTTGCTACATCCCCAATTGCCAACTTTATAAATGTTGTCATCTGGGGCGCTAATTGAAAACGAAGCTTCTGCTTTCATTGAGATTGATTTAATTTTAATTGTTATTGTTGGTTTATTTACTACAAAATCCCCATCTGTAGTTAAATCGTTATCAGGTAAATTTTTTCAACTACCTGCTGCTGGATTTGCATTATTAACAATATTGCTTAACGTTTCGGCTTCTGCTTTACTAACAAATTGATCTCAAGTTTGTTTTGATGGTGGAGGGGTATTTTTTTTACCACAAGAAACTAAAGCACTAGTACATAGTGAAGTTCCTCCAAGAATCGCAAATGATGTCATAGTTGTTTTAAAAAATTTTTTACTTTTCATAATAAAGCTCCTTATTTTAAATAATTATTTTGTATTATGACTTTATTTAATAATGGTTTTTAAATTAAAGTTAATACTTTATCAACAGTTTCTTTTATGGATGATATTTTGACTTATATCTCATTACTATCTAAACATAGTTTTATTGATCAGGTTTCATATCTTCGTTTCAATTAAAATTAAAAGCACTACCAACATTTGTATTACTTTTATCTTTAAAGTTAAAATAAGAAGTTAATGTCACTGTATAAGAAGTTGTTGGATTATTTAATGAAGTTCATATCTTAAGTGTTAAAACATTCTTTAAACGGTTATTATTGCTGTCAGGTTGATTTGGATTATAATTTTCAACTCTAATTAGAACTCAATTTGATAGTTGGTGTTTAGCTAAATATATACTCACATAGTTGTTGTTTGTATGATCGGTGCTCTCGTTAGATATATAATTGTGAATAGCAAAATGTGTTCAAGTAGCATTTACAGGTGCAGGTTGTATATCGCCAGTATTTGGAAGATCTCCTATGCTTGCATCAAATACTTCTGCATATTTTTGTTGTGATTGTAATTGTTTAGTTTGTGTAAATACTCAACCTGACAATCCATAAGGACTACCTGTATCAGTGATGACCGCTTGAATTGGATCGGCATCATAATTTCCTCTTTTATTACTATTAGCAATTGAAATGATTGCAGTAATTGTATGATTTGTTTCAGATACAACTGGTGTTCCACTCATTCCTTTATAAGTATCGGTACCACCGTTACCACCATAAACATCAAATTCTGCTGTTTGACCAGTTTGTCATGTTTGTTGTGTTGTATCACCAATTCAGTGGAATTTTTTATAAGGATCGGTTCCGCTTTGTTTTAATAAATCGCTAGCTGTTACTGCTATAGCTGCTGTTTTAAATGTAGTTCATTGCTCACTGGGTGTTGGTGATGGTGCTTTGCTACAAGCTCAATTGCCAACTTTATATGTGTTATCAGATGGTGCAGAAATTGAAAATGAGGCATATTCACTAAGTGATTTGGCTAAAATTTTAATAGTAATCATTGGTTTGTTAACTACGATATTGCCGTATGGCCCAAAATCAGTACTAGATAAATTTTTTCAATCATCAGCTGGTGGATTAGCATTTTGGACAATATTATAAAGTGATTCTGCTCTAGCTTTCTTTTGAAATTGATCTCAAGTTGCCTTTGCTGGTGGAGGAGTATTTTTTTTACCACAAGAAACTAAAGCACTAGTGCATAGTGAAGTTCCGCCAAGAATCGCAAATGATGTCATAGTTGTTTTAAAAAATTTTTTACTTTTCATAATAAAGCTCCTTATTTTAAATAATTATTTTGTATCAGGAATTTGCGTAATAGCAGCTTTTCAATTAAAATTAAAAGCACTTCCGACATTTTTATTACTTTGATCTTTAAAAGTAAAGAAAGAATTTATCGTTAATTTATATTCATGAGTATCGTCTTTTCCATATCATAATTTAATATTGATAGTTGACATACTATCAATATTATTTTCTGGTGTTGGTGGAATATATCCTAGTAAATTAGCTTCTATTACATCATGACTAGACAAGAGATTACTTAACGAAGTATCTGATGTATGATTATTATCTTTTGATGTTGGTATAAAATTATTAGCTATGAATGCTGTTCAAATTCCTCAATTTTGATCATTTTTCTTAGTATCCATATTATCCATACTATCTCAAGCATTATTAAATTCTTTTTGATATCTAGGGGCAGATTGTAATTGTTGATCTTGACTAAAAACTCAATCTGATAATTCATAAGAATTACCTTTATCGGAGATAACTGCTTTGATCGGATCGGAATCGTATGATCCGTTTTTACCTTTAATACTAATAATGGTAGTAATTGTTTTGTTTGATTCTGATATTATTGGTGTTCCAGCCATTCCTTTATAAGGATCGTTGCTAAGACCACTACCACCATAAATATCGAACTCTGCTGCTTGACTAGTTTGTCATTTTTGCTGAGTTGGATTACCAATTCAATGGAATTTTTTATAAGCATCAGTTGTTTTAGCCTGCATTAATAATTTAGCAGGAGTTTCTGCGCTAGCTGCTGCTTTAAAAACATTTCATTGGTTTGACGGTGGCGGAGGTTGTTTACTACATCCCCAATTACCAACTTTATAACTGTTGTTATCTGGAGCGGTAATTGAAAATGAAGCTTCAGCTTTCATTGAGACTGATTTAATTTTAATTGTTATTGTTGGTTTATTTACTACAAAATCCCCATCTGTAGTTAAATCGTTATCAGGTAAATTTTTTCAACTACCTGCTGCTGGATTTGCATTATTAACAATATTGCTTAACGTTTCGGCTTCTGCTTTACTAACGAATTGATCTCAAGTTTGTTTTGATGGTGGTTGTGTGTTTTTACCACAAGAAACCATTGTAATTGTACTTAAAGAAACAGTTCCAATAATCGCCATCGATGTGATAGTAATTTTAAAATAATTCATTTTTTTCATAATAAATCACCAAATTTCATTTTTGATATTATATAAAATTATTAATTATTTATTTTTATATTCATATATATAAATTATATAATATTAAAAATGAAAATAAAAACTAATTAAATTAATTATAAATTGTCTAAAAAACTTGTTATAATAAAAAATACTAACTAAAAAAAGAATCACTATAAACTTAAAAAACGAGGTATATAAAAATGTGTCCAACTAATTTTTTAACTAATATTATAAAAATTGATAAAAAAAATCAAAAAATTACAAAGATATTGCGTCCAATATCTTTGCAATTTATTGATGTAACTAATAAATTTAATGTTTTAAAAATTCTTTCTCAAAAATATGAATTTATTGATAATTTTATAATTATAAATGATCAAAAAAATCAAAAAAAAAATAATATCCAAGTCCAGTTGTCAATCATTCCATCTGCCAAACCAATTCAAGATTCTGATATTAATTACATAATGATTGAAAAAATTTATAATGCAATTACTGAATTTCACAAACTACCGCAAATTAAAATTAAAAAATGAAATTATCAAAATTTCTATAATTTCTTTAAAAATAAGATTACAACAACTAATTTTAATTTATCTAAATATGAAAATTATGTTTTTAAATTATCAGAACCAACGAGTTGAGTGCTATCACATAATGATTTAATCAAAGATAACATTTTAATTGATCAACAACAAAAAATTTATTTAATTGATTATGATTTTACAATGCTTAATGACCCATTATTTGATATCGCGTCATTTATTAGTGAATCACAAATTAATGACCAAAAACTAGTTAATCATTTAATTGCATATGCTAATCTAAATCAAATTCAAAAAAATCGCTTAAATGATTTAATTAATTATCAAAATCTTTTATGATGTGCTTGAGCAATTTTTATGTGAGAAGCAACAACTAATCAAGTTTATTTTGAGATTGCAGAAAGTAAATATCGGGCATTAAAAAAAAGTAGCTAATTAAGCTACTTTTTTATTAGTTCTTCTTTTAGAAGTTGGTTTTGTTACACGAATTTCTTTTAAACGGGCTGATTTACCACGTAGATTTCTCATGTAATAAATTCTTGATTGACGAACTTTAGCATGTTTAACTACTTCAATATTAGCAATTGATGCTGAATTGATTGGGAAAGCACGTTCAACGCCAATACCGTATGAAATTTTACGAACTGTAACTGTGCGTTGTACTCCTCTACCTTGAGTTTTAATTACTAAACCTTCAAATAATTGAATACGCTCTTTTTGACCTTCACGAACTTTAACGAAAATCTTAACTGTGTCTCCAGTTGTGATTTCTGGTAAATCTTGTTTAATTTGGTCTTGCGTTACTTTATTAACTAAATTCATATCCATTTTAGTTGCCTCCTTGTATTTTTTTGATTAAGTCTGGTCTTTTTTGTAAAGTTTTTTGATATCCGGCCTGTTTTCTTCAATCCGCGATATTTTTATGATTACCACTCAATAAAACTGCGGGAACTAAATGTCCTTCGAAGTTTCGTGGCTTAGTATAGTGGGGATAGTCTAATAAATTATTAGTGAATGAATCTTCTAAATGCGATGCTTGTTTAATTACATTTGGAATTAAACGCACAATGCTATCAATCATCGCTAATGCGGCAATTTCACCACCAGTTAACACGAAGTCACCAAGGGAGATTTCTAAATCAACATATTCAAAAATTCGTTCATCAAAACCTTCGTAATGACCACAAACAATAATTAAATCATTACTGTTATGAGCAAAATTATAAGCACTAGCTTGGTTATAAACACTACCACTTGGTGTTAGTGCAATAACTTGTGTATGTTCTTTACGATAATGTTTAATTGCATCAACGATCGGTTGACAACTAAGCACCATTCCTGGTCCACCACCATAAGCAACATCATCAACATTGTGATGTTTATTAGTGCTAAAATCACGAAAATTAACAATTTCAAAAATAACTAAATTTTTATTTTGAGCGCGTTTGATAATTGAATGATCAAGCGCGTTTTTTATCATCTCTGGGAAAAGTGTTAAAACAGTAATTTTTTTAATCTGCATTATTCCATCTCTCAATTTTGAATAATAATTTTTTTAGTTTTTAGATCAACATTTTTAACAAATTCGGGACGATTAGGAATATTAATATTTCCAACTGGCCCTTCAACAAACCAAACATCACAAGAATGAGTTTCGCTGAATTTAGTAAAAATACCTAAAAATTTATCATTAATGTCGTATACTTCAAAACCAATAATATCATCATAATAATATTCGTTTTCACCTAAAGTAGCACGGCCAACTGCATAAATTGATTGATTTTTTAAATATAAGACTTCGTTAATATTGTTAAAATCATTTAATTTTAGTAATACGAAATTTTTATGTAATCGCATACCAACAATATGATATTTAACATATTGATTATTTTCTTTAAGGAAAATAAAATTATTAACTTTGAAACGCTGCTCAACAAAATCACTATCAGAAATAATCTTTAATTCACCACGAATACCATGAGTATTAACTATCTTACCAATTAAATAATAATTCATAAAATTAATTATTTTGTTGCTTTTGCTTTTTTAGCATTAGCTTTTGATTCGTGGAATGTTTTAAGAATACCTTGTTGTGTCATTAAAGTTTTAACTGTGTCCGTCGCAATTGCGCCGTTACTTAGTCATTTTAAGATTTTTTCCTCATTAAGTTTCACTTCTTTATTATGAGGGTTATATAGTCCTAATTCTTCAATAAAACGCCCATCACGTGGTGCTCTAGCATCTGCTGCAACAATACGATAAACTGGGTAATGTTTTTTACCAATTCTTTTTAAACGTAATTTAACCATTAAATTTCCTCCTTTTAATTATTAAATAAATTATTTTACTCTCATATTATATATAAAAATATCGTGTCTGTCAAGTAAAAGTGCTTAACAGACATAATAGCAAAAAAGCCAATTAATATTAATTAATAGGCTTTTCCAAAATAAACCATTTTATTGGCTAATTTAGTGGGATTATAGAAACAACGTGTTCCTTTTAGTGGTTTAGCAATGCTTCCCATTGGGATACATCTAGTTGTTGCTGTTGTTTCATTTTTAATTTTATTTTCAGCTGCATTATTACATCAAAATGGTGCTAAAACCATTTTGTTATTACTAATGGCAGCTTTGAATTCATCATAATTAGTAACTGTGACAATGTTATCTTCTAATCTTTGTTTTGCTTTTGCTAACATGTCATCTTGAATATTATTTAATAATGGTTTGATCATATCTTTAACTTCGCTAATTTTAACTTTAGTTTTTTTCAAAGTATCACGACGGACAATGATTACTTCATTATTTTCTAAATCACGTGGTCCGACTTCGATACGAATTGGCGTTCCTTGAATTTCATTAGCAGCAGCTTTATAACCAGGACCTTTATTACTATTATCAATTACTGTTTTAAATTTACGATGTAATTGACGATATAATTCTTTAGCGGCATCATTAACTTGGGGATTCTTATCTGCAAAAATAGTCATAATTACCACTTTTATTGGTGCTATTTTGGGCGGAATTACTAATCCGTAATTATCACTATGGCACATAATCATTGCACCAATTAAACGTGTTGAAACACCTCATGATGTTTGATAAGCAAATTCTAATTTATTATCTTGATTTTGAAACTTAATATTAAATGGTAGTGAAAAGTTTTGCCCTAGATAATGTGATGTTCCAGATTGTAATGCTTTTCCATCTTTCATCATTGCTTCAATTGTATAAGTTGTTTTTGCACCAGCGAATCTTTCTAATGGTGTTTTTTTACCCATTAAAGTTGGGATCGCTAAATATTCTTCTAAAAATTTAGCATAAACTTTAATCATTCGGCGCGCTACTTGACGTGCTTGAATTGCATTAGTATGAACTGTGTGTCCTTCTTGTCATAGAAATTCAGATGTTCTTAAAAATGGACGAGTTGTTTTTTCTCAACGCACAACATTAGCTCATTGATTGTATTGAATTGGTAAATCTTTATAAGATTTGATTTTGTCTGCGAAATAATTACAAAACAATACTTCTGAAGTTGGTCTAATAATAATTTCTTCTTCTAAAATAGTGTTCCCTACTTTAGTAACTATTGCTACTTCAGGTGAAAACCCTGCAATATGGTCTTTTTCTTTTTCTAAATATGATTTTGGCATAAATAATGGAAAATAAACATTCTGAACATCTAATTTTTTAAATTTAGCATCTAGGATATTTTTAATATTGTCTCAGATCGCGAACCCGCGTGGTTCAAAAATAATTGTCCCTTTAACTGGTCCATACGTCATTAATTCACTTTGTTTAACAACATCGGTATACCATTTCGCAAAGTCAGTTTCTAAAGGAGTAATACGTTCTCTTTGTTTCATAAAGTTATTCACTTCTTTCATTTTAATATTACTAATTATGAAATTCAATTATTGAATCCATAATTAGTTAAAAATAAACTATCTTCAGGATTGATCGGTCGACTAATAATAATTTTAGTGTTTTCATTAATTAATAATTTTTGTAATGCTAAAATAATTGTTTTATTTTCAACATTATCATTAATATGGATTGTTAAACTATGACTAATAAAAATTAGTTCTGGTTTAACTAATACAAGAAATTTTTCAATATTTTCATAAGTTGAAATATTATATAAAGCAATTCGATAACCACATTGTACTAAGCGTTTTTTGATATCTAATATTTGTAAAACTGAAAGTTTTTCAAAATCATTAATTAAAATAATGATTTTGTTATTATGAATATCATTGCTGTTTTTAGTACTAATAAATTGATTAATATGATTTAATAAAGTTCATGAAAAAATCCGAATAATATAAGTTTCTTTAGTTTTTAAGTTTTTTAAATGATCCTTTAACTTATGCAATGCAAATAAATCATAAGTTGATATTAAATTATATTGTTTAATTTGTTTACTTAAATTATGATGTTGGAAAATGGCGATATTATCAACTGGTAAAATATCAATTAGATTACCGATTAAAATACTTTTACCATTATTAATAACTGGTTCAGAGCGCAAGACAAAATTAGCTTTTTTAAGCGCAGTTGCAAAAGTTAAATAAGAACTAGTAAATTTTTTAAAACTTTTTTCATCTTCTAAGACGTTGAAAATACGGTAAGAAAATTGATTAGTGTTTTTTTGACCAGGAATAATATCATTATTTTTTTCAACTAATTGCCCTTGAATGAAGCGCGCTTTGCGACGAACACTAATAATCGTATTAATATTTTTTAATTCACGAATGTAAGCAATTCCACATTCAAATGGTAAATTAAAAGATAAACTTTTTGAAATTTTGTTATAACATTTTTCAAATTCTTGTTTCATAATTTTTTTAGCGCTGAGTTTTTTAATATTTCCAAATTTGAAAATATAAAATTCTAAATTTTTTTCATTAGTTATTAAAAAGCCTTTTTTAATTAAAGTATCAAAAATGTTGTTTTTAATAACATTTAGCATTCCGGTTTTTTTACCAATTAATTTTGATAAATAAGGATTGAAATTTAAATAAAAAACAATCCCGGTACTTTTGTTTTTTAATAAAGCGATATTAGTAATTTTTTTATCAATATTATAATTAATGATTTTATTTTTTTGTTTGCTAAAAAATTCTTTATGATAAAAAGAGAGATGATGTCTTAATTTTCCATATAAAATTTTTTTAGTCGGTTCATAGTTTAACAAAGTCATTTTGAATTGAATTTTTCGTTTTGGATCATTGGCATTATCGAAGCGAATATCAAATTCATGTTGATAATTAATACTAGGTGAAGTGTCATGAAATTTTTTTAAAGTTGATAAAACGTTGTTTAATAAAGAACTGGACTTCGTTTTATTTTCTTTTAAAAAATTAATTAACGGAATTCTAATAAAGCCATCGTTATTAATTTTAATATCAAAATTTTTCGCTAGTGCTTTAAAATAATAATTATCTTTTCAATCATGTAAAGTATTAATAATAATTCAATTGTTATCGATTTCAATTGTAAATAGTAAATCTCGTAGTTGGCCTGTATTGGAAAAATTATTTCAAAATTTAAAAGCGATACCAACACAAAGAGCACTAATTAAAATAGTAATAATTAAGAATATCATATATTCCTCCATACTTTAGGCATATAATTTATTAATAGTTTATCATTAATTAAATTATTTATCTAATTTATTAATGTTTTTAATTGATTTATGATTTTTCAAAAATCTTTTTACACCACTACTAAATTTAAAAGCAATACTAATAGTTTCATTTTCAACATTAACAACTGTTCCAAGTCCAAAGATTTTATGTTCAACTAAATCACCAATAATAAAATCAGGATTGTCATCAAAATATTGTTCATCTTTAGCTAAATGTTTATCTTCAGGTGGTTTTTGTAAATGAAATGTTGTGATCGGCAGCGGTGTTGCCACTGTTAAATGTTCTTTAATTTCATGTATAAAACGCGACACTGGTAAAGGAGCATCAATTTTTTCAAAACTGAAACGAGTTGCACTAGTTAAGAAGAGTTGTTTTTGAGCACGTGTTGCTGCAACATAAATAATGCGACGCTCTTCTTCAATATTTAATAATGATTTTGAAAAAGGCGCAATTCCTTCATTTAAACCAACAATAAATACATACGGAAATTCTAATCCTTTGGCATTATGAATTGTCATTAATTGTAATTTATCAATTGGTTTTTGTTGATTATTTTGATCGTCATTATTATGACTTGATAATAAACTTAAGTCAGCTAAAATTTCTACTAAAATAGTTAGTGTATTTTTAGTTGGGTCAGTATTATTTGCTAAACGATTACCAATGAACTTAAATAATTCCTCAACATTATCACTACGATTTCCTAAGAAACTTTTTTCTTTACGTGATAAATGTTTTAAATATTCTTTATAACCACTATTGATAAATAGTTGGTTTAGAATATTGATACATTCAGATAATGGTTGATTTTTTAGTTTTTGGTGCGTATCATCAATGACATTAATAAATTCTTTTAAAGTGCTTTTACTTTTATAACTAATTGCAATTTCATCTAAATGATTATGGATTACATTGAAATAATTTAATTTATTAGCATCAGCGTATGCTTTAATACGATGTCACGTAATGTTTCCGATTGCACGACGAGGAATATTAATAATTCGTTCTAAATAAAAATCGTTATGATTAACAACAACTCATAAATAACTAATTAAATCTTTAATTTCTTTACGAGCAAAGAAATTAATATTTCCAAAAATTTTATATGGTAAATTAGCATTAATTAAAGCTTGTTCCAAATATAAACTAATGCGATTTAAACGATATAAAATTGTAATGTCGCTTAAAGGAATTGCTTGATTTTGTAATTTTTTAACTTGGTGAATTACTCAGTTTGCCTCACCAGTAGTTGAGGGAGCATCGTAATACATAATTGGTCGTTTGTCATCAGTTATACTATATAAATTTTTAGCAATTCGGTTTTTATTATTACTAATTAAAGCGTTTGATAAATCAAGAATTTTTTGTGGTGAGCGATAATTTTGATTTAGAGTGATTGTTTTTAAAGTTGGATAATCTTTGTCAAGATTAATAATAATATCAACATTAGCTCCTCTTCAAGAATAAATTGTTTGATCAGGGTCACCAACAACACATAAGTTTTGTTTTTTCAAAGTTAACGCTTTAACGATATGATATTGTAAATAACTAGTATCTTGGAACTCATCTACTAAAACATAATCAAAAAAGTTACTTCATTTTTCAGCAATTGCTGGATATTGAGCCAAGATTAAATGTGTTTTAATAATTAAGTCATCAAAATCTAATACATTATGATGTAATTTTGCAGCTAAATAATCGCGATATATTTCTAGTTGGTCATGTTCTGCACAATCATTAGCTTTTTCTAAATCGGCTATCGTATAATTTTCTTTATTTCAAATACCAAACAGTTCTAGTAGTTGTTTTGGTTTGAAATCGCTTTTTCTTAATCCGCGTGCTGTAATCACGTTATTAAGTAATAGTTTTTGATCATCCATATCTAAAATAATAAAATCATTCTTAAATCCTAAGACACTGATTTCACTACGTAAAAACTTAGCACAAAAACTATGATAAGTTCTAATTACAGGGATTCCGTTATTGATTGGTAAATCTTTTAAAATTCGTTCGCGCATTTCTTGAGCTGCTTTATTAGTAAAGGTAATAGCTAAAATACGGTGCGGTTTTAACGCAACGTGATTAATTAAATATTTAATTTTCTCACAAATAACCGTTGTTTTACCAGTTCCGGCACCAGCAATAATACGAAGAGGCGCATTGTTTAATAAAACCGCGCTCTTTTGATTAACATTTAAATTTTGCATCATTTATTTGATGTACTCCACTTCTTTTTTTGGTTTAGCTGGAATCGGTTTTAAACTAGCAGCCAGCGCTGTACGGACATCGTGTGTTCGGGCAATTAAAATTACCATTGTTCCAGAATATAAATCAGCTAAATGTTTTTTATCTTTACGACAAGCCATGACTAAACCACAACCAATAATAAAAATTCATCAAAAACTCATAAAGCTTAAAATTGTTTTCACTAAAATAGTTTGACCAGTTGATAAATTAGCATTAGTTTTATTCATTGATACTAATAAATGACTATTAATAAAAGTGAAAAACATTACAAAACTAAACATTAATAAAAATGAAAAAAAGATTTCACGTTTAATTAAATATCATTGATCATCACGTTCTTCTAAATCAATAATTTTCATTCCAAAAATTTTCTTACCTAAAGTTTGACCACTTTTTCAAAATAATGGTCCAACATTAGCTATACCAATGACTATAATAGTTCCAAATATACCAATTAAACGATCTCATTCAGAACGATAATGATTGTGCGTAATCGAACTCATAAAAAAGATAATTAGAAATAATCCAAAAAAACTATTATCAATTATTCGAGCAACTAATCTTTTTCAAAAACCAGCAGCTACATAAACAATATGAGTTTCATATTGTTGATTATTATTCATATTTAAATCCAGCGATTAATTTTTTACGTCATGCTAGATCACTTTTAATAATGTCATATAGTTTATATTTTGGTACTCAATGTAATTGATCAATTGCTTTAGTAGCATTAGCCACTAAAGCAATTGGGTCGCCAGGACGACGATCAACTACGCTGTATTTAATTTTTTCACCAATAATTTCTTGACAAGTATTGATAACTTCTAAAACGCTATAGCCACTATTTGAACCTAAATTATAAATTCCAGATTCTGATTTAACTAATTTTTTAATCGCCAAAACATGAGCATATGCTAGATCACTAACATGAATGTAATCGCGAATACAACTGCCATCACGGGTATTTAAATTACTACCATACACTAATAGATTATTACGAATTCCAAGGGCATTTTCAACGACAACTGGAATTAAATGCGTTAATGGTTCTTTATTAGAAACTAATCCAATTTTACCATCTTTATCAGCTCCGGCAACATTAAAGTAACGAAAAATCACATAATTTAAATTATAAGCATCTGCACTAAATTGTAATATTTTTTCACTAACCATTTTAGAAAAACCATACGGATTAATCGGTGCTAAAGAATGTGTTTCTAATATCGGAGTGCCATCAACTTCACCATAAACTGCTGCTGTTGATGAAAAAACAATATTTTTAATATTGTTTTGACGCATAACATCTAATAAAACAATAAAATTACTACTATTATTTTTAAAATATTTTAATGGTTGATTCACTGATTCGGCAACAGATATGTCTGCTGCAAAATTCATAACTACTTTAATGTTATGTTTTTTGAAAATGCGATTCAATAAAGCTACGTCATTAATATTACCTTCATAAAAAATAACATCACTATTTAAAGCGCCGCAATTTCCACTACTTAAATCATCAATCACAATTACTTGATGATTAGCACTTTGTAATTCTTTAACTGTATGCGAACCGATATAACCGGCACCGCCAGTAACTAATATTTCCATAAATTTAACTCCTTAAAATTTTAGATTTTTTGGTGTTCTTGGAAACGAAATAACATCGCGAATGTTTGACATGCTTGTAAAATACATTACTAAACGTTCGAATCCTAAACCAAATCCACAACTAGTTGAACTACCAAAACGACGCATTTCTAAATATCATTTCAATTCTTCTTGATCAAGTTTCATTTCGCGCATTCTGTTTTGTAAAACAGAATAGCGCTCTTCGCGTTGTGAGCCACCAACTAATTCACCAATTCCCGGAACTAGTAAATCAAAAGCAGCAACCGTTTCTTGATCATCATTTAAACGCATATAAAATGCTTTAATATCTTTTGGATAATTGATCACAAATACTGGTCCTTTAAAATGAATTTCAGCTAAATATTTTTCATGTTCTGTTGCCAAATCGATCCCAAATTTAATATCCTTAAATTCAAATTTTTGACCTTTATCTTGAGCAGCATTTAAAATTTTAATTGCTTCACGATATTCAACAATACTGAATTTAGTATTAGCAACTTTTGTTAAGTTAGCTAATAGTTGATCATCCGATTTTTCATTTAAATACATAATTTCATCATGACATAATTTAAGCGTATGCTTAATTAAGTATTTAATTAATGTTTCAGCTAATTCTAAATCATCAGCTAAATCACCAAATGCTAATTCTGGTTCTATCATTCAAAATTCAGCAGCATGTCTTTGAGTATTAGAATTTTCAGCTCTAAAAGTTGGTCCAAAAGTATAAACTTTGCGAAATGCTTGCGCATATGCTTCGGCAGCTAATTGTCCCGAAACTGTTAACGAAGCTTTTTTAGCGAAGAAATCTTCGGCATAATTACTATCTTGACGAGTCGTAACTGTGAAACTTTCTCCAGCTCCCTCAGCATCGTTTTCAGTAATAATGGGAGCGTGTAGTCATAAATATTTTTCTTCCATAAAAAATTGATGAATTAATTGCCCAAGAATTGATCTGATTTTGAAAACTGCACGAAAAATATTTGTCTTGGGACGTAAGTGGGCGATTTCTCTCAAAAATTCAAAACTATGTTCTTTTTTTTGTAAAGGATAATCTTGATCAGCTGTTTTTAAAATAGTAATTTTAGTTGCTAATAGTTCAAATTTTTGACCTTTAGCGCCTGATTCAATAAATTTACCTGCAACTAAAATCGCACTAGCACCTAATAGTTTAGTAATTTCAACGAAATTTTCTAATTGGTCTTTTTTATAAACAACTTGTAAACTTTCAAACTTAGTACCATCATTGATTGTTAAGAATCCAATGCGATTAGAACTACGGTTATAAGTAATTCATGCTTTTATACTAATTTCTTTATCTAAAAACTTTTCAGGTTGAGATAATATATCGTGTAAACTCATATTTAATCATTCCTTTTTTATTTTTTTAATTATTATCATTTATATATTATTAATAAATTTTCTAATAATGCCGCAATTGTCATTGGCCCTATTCCGCCAGGAACTGGCGTAATGGCACTAGCATAATTTAGTAAGTTATCAAAATTAATATCACCATAAATTTTTTTGGTTTTGGTTTTACAAATACCGACATCAATTAAGACAACATCTTTTTTAACTTGAGTTTTATCATTAATAAAATGTTTAATTCCAGTAGCACTAATGACAATATCAGCATTTTTAATACTATTTTTTTTTGCTATCGGATCGGTGTCTTTATCAACACAGACATAATTGCTACCAAGGTTATGAAGTTCAATTGCTAATGGTTGACCAACAATAACACTTTTACCAATCAAACAAATATTTTTATTATTTAATGAAATATTATAATATTTCATTAAATTTAAAATTCCTTTTGGAGTTGCTGGAATAATTCCATTTTCATTTATTTTACGCTGAATGATATTTAAATAATTTAAACCATCAACATCTTTTAAAGCGCTAATAGCGTTTAAAATTAGTTGTTCTTGCGCTTTTAGATGTTGTGGTAATGGTAGTTGTAACAAAATACCAGTAATTGTTTTTGTGTTATTTAAAACATTAATTTTATCAAGGATTGTTTGTAAAGCAACATCACTTGGGAAAGTAATTAACTCAGTTGCAATATTAACTTGCTGACATTTTTTCATTTTATGATTAATATATATTTTACTAGCAGAGTCATCACCAATTAAAATAATTGCTAATTTAATTTGGTATTTATTTTTAATAATTTCCAATTTTATCTTAGCAATGGTTTCATTGGCAGGTTGAATACCACTAAGGATTTTCGTCATATAATGCTCCTTTCTAACGATCGATTGGGCTGGCTGTTAAAATTAATTGAGCTTCTTTGTTTAAAACAGTGATTTCAGCAACTTGATCATTAATAAATTCATTACTAACTAAGCGGGTGTCGTATTTTTTAACTTGATAATTTTCAACTTCGTAACGGACATTTTTCAAATTTATTAATGTATTACTAAAAGCAAAAATATTGAAAAAAGCATTTTTTGTAATTGGTTTGATTTTATTAAGACCATATTTTAATTTTACAATTAAATGTTTGTCATTAACAATCGCAATCACATTATATTTTAAAACTAAATTAAAAGTATGAATATCCATATCGAGGCGTGTGCCGCCAGTAAATAAATAAATTTCTTGATATTGATGTTTTAATGCTCATAAAATTGCATATTCACCATCACTAATAATTTGATCGCTTTTATGAATGAATGTTGGCATATTAAGAATCTGTTGGCGCTGATCAACTGCCACACTATCTAAATCACACATTGCTTTATGAATTTTAATATTTTGTGATTTTAAATAAGTAATTCCGTTTTCAACGCCAATATAATCACCATTGAGAGTTGGTTTATCTTGTAATTTTCTCGTTACGATAATTGCTCTTTTCATCATAATTAAACTCCTTGCATTAATTGTAAAACACACAAATTTTATAATTTGTGTGTTTTAAAAATAATTTCAAATCAATGATCAGAATTATTTTTTTATAAAAACGATTCTGATGGTTGTCAATTACATGGTACTAATTTGCCAGCACGAGCTGCTTTGGAAGCTTTTATTAAACGTAGTGCTTCTTCAGCATTACGACCAACTTCACCATTAGTCACATATTGGGCTCAAAGAATTCCTTCAGGATCAATAATAAATAACCCACGTCACGAAAGACCTTTAACTTCATCATAAACACGATATAGTTTTGCATACTTATGTGTTTTATCTGATGCCATCGGATGTTCAATACGACCTAAGTTACCTTTGAATCAATGCATATGTGAGAACGTAGAATCAACTGAAACAGCGATTACTTCGGCCCCTTCTTCATTGAAATTCTTAGTTAGTTTTGATAGTTCTCTAATTTCAGTCGGGCAAACAAATGTAAAATCAGCAGGGTAAAAATACAATACTGTTCATTTGTTAGCTGCTTTATTAGCAGCTAAACTAACTTCGCCAAATGTTCCATCTGGTAGAAAAGCTTCCATTTTAAAGTCAGGTGCCGGTTTTCCAATATAAACTTCTTGATTTTGTGCTGAATCAGCGTTGTAGTTTTTGTTATTATCCATTATATATATACCTCCGAATATTGTGTATAAATTTTAAAATTATATATATTATATCAAAAAAAATAAAATAGTAAAATTTATTGTAATTTATCACTAGATTTGGAGTTTTTAAAATAATCGCTTTTGAAGCAATTATTACTATAACGATTTCAAGCAGCTTGGGCGATCATTGCCCCGTTATCAGTGCAATATTTCAGTGGTGGAATGATTGTATTAACATTACGAATTTTTTTAATAGCGTCACGTAAACCACTATTAGCACTAACTCCACCGCATAGAACTAATGTTCTTGGTCGATATTCTGCAATTGCTGCTTTAGTTTTTTTAATTAGAATAGTAATTGCACTATATTGTAATGAAGCCGCTAAATCAGCTTCATTAATTAGTTCGTGTGATTGGATTAATTTATGATGTAAATTAATGAACGCTGATTTTAATCCAGAAAATGAAAAATCATAACTATTATCATCTAATGGTAATTTTAATTTATATGCTGGATGGCCTTCTTTACTTAAAGCATCAATTTTAGGTCCACCTGGATAATCTAGTCCTAGGACGCGGGCTGCTTTATCATAACATTCCCCAACAGCATCATCGCGCGTTGCGCCAATAATTTTATAATCAAACATTTTTTTCATATAAACTAATTCCGTATGTCCCCCAGAGACAATTAAAGCCATTGCTGGGTAAACAATTTCATCTTCAATCTCAGCGCTTTGAATATGTCCCTCTAAGTGATGAATTGGAATTAATGGCAGATTATTAGAGATGGCGATTGTTTTGGCGAAAATCGCCCCAATTTGTAGAGCTCCAATCAATCCAGGACCATAAGTATATGCCATAATATCGATATCGGATAATTTTATTTTAGCTTCTGCTAAAGTTGATTCTAAAACGAATGGAATGTTGTATTGATGTAGACGGGCTGATAGCTCTGGAATAACGCCTCCATAATCAATAAATTTATTAATTTGAGAAATAATTTTATGAGCAATTAATTTTCCATCTTTAATAATGGCAATTCCAGTTTCATCACAACTAGTTTCAATTGCTAATAAATATTTTGCTGAATTGCTCATTTTATCGCAACTTTCTAAGATTTAGTGTTTTATAATAATTCAATTTAAACTCAAAAAGATTAGTTTGTATTTTAAAGTGATTAGCATTAATATGCTTAATCACGTTTAGAAAATTAATTTTTAAATTGGTGTCAGCATTTTCTTGTTTACTAGAAACTTTAATATTATCTAATATCCCATTAGTTAATTGACTGACATAGTAAAATCCGCCACGAGCATCAATCTCATGGACACCACTATAATTAGCATCAACATAAATTTGGGGACTTTGAATAAAATAAACTTTAATGTTGGGATTAACTAATTTTAAAGTTTTTATAAAAGTTAATCCTAAGCGCATTCCTGTATAACTACCAGGTCCGATTGTTAAATAGATATTCAATAGATCATCAACAGTTACGTTTGTCGCTTGTAAAAATTCATAATGTGTTAATGGTAAAAGTTCGCTATGACGGCGTACTCCATTAACGTTTTTTTCAAATAATAATTTTTGGTTTTGATCAAAAACATAAAAACAAAAATTATTATTTGAAGTATCTAAAAATAAGTTCATACTATTTACCTACTCCTCTATTACATTTGCACAACTACAAATTTCGAAAACTCTTTGGTTTGATTTGTTAAATTTAATATCGATTCTAATTGCATCAGGAAATTTAACATCTAAATTTCCTGGTCATTCAATCACAGTTAAGTTGTCAAAAATTTCATCTAAAAATTCTTCACCACCACCATTAATTCGATAAGCATCGATGTGGACTAAATATTCTGCATTGGTGCTTTTTATTATTAATTCATCAGTAATTTTATATCTTTTCATAATGTTAAAAGTTGGACTAGTAACATTATTTTTTATTTTTAAAGCTTTTGCTAAATATTTCGTAAAAGTTGTTTTACCACTGCCTAAATCGCCATATAGTAAAATTATTTTACGTTCTAAAAAACTTGGTAAAATATCTTGTGCCAATTTGGCAGTTTCTTGTTCATTCTTTATGATTATTTTCATATTATCACCTAATTTTTACACCTTAATTATTATACTACTTTTTTGCCTTAATCATATTTAATTAATAATTATTTGCTGATTGTTTGTTTGGATAATTATAATATGATAAAATTAAACCTACTTTAAAGGAGCGAAATATGGACAATAACACAAACAAAATACAAGACTTATTAATTATTGGCGCTGGTCCAACTGGACTATTTGCTGGGGTATATGCTGGGTTACGTAATCTAAGTGGCTTAATCATCGATGCTAATAATGATTATGGGGGACAACCTAAATATTTATTTGGTGATAAATATGTTTATGATTTCCCGGGATATGTTAAAATTACTGGCAAAAACATTGCTGAAAATTTATATCAACAATTTCAATATAATGCTAATGGATTTAAATTAGAACTTAATTGTGAAATTACTAATATTGAATTTAATGAAAAAGAGCAATATTTTAATATTGTATTAAATGATCAAAAAGAGATCGCAGTTAAAAAGGTTTTAATCACTTCTGGTAATGGTAAATTTATGCCTCGTGAAATGCCATTATTAAAAGGCCAAAAATTTAATAATTTATATTATCAAATTCCAAATCAAGATTTTGCCAAAAATAGTTTAACTATTTTTGGCGGTGGCGATAGCGCGATTGATTGAGCTAACCATTTTAAAACTCATCATCCTAATGCCCGAATTAATATTGTGCATCGTCGTTTAGAATTTCGTGCTAAAGCAAGTAATGTTGCTTTAGCTAAAAAAAATAATATTATTTTTTATAATAATTATCAAGTAAGTGATTTCACTAGTGATGAAAAAAACCTGAAAACAATTGTAATCGAGCATAAAGATAGTGGTCAAAAAATTATTTTAGATAGCGCTTCATTTTTAGTCCAATATGGACAAGTCTGTCAACCACTTAAACAAAATCTCTTTAATGATTTAACAAAAGGATTTATGAATAAAATTCTCGTTAATTCATTGCAAGAAACGAGTGTGCTTAATTGTTATGCTGCCGGGGGATGTTGTAGCTATCCTGGTAAAAGCCATGTTTTAAGTTCTGATTTAGGTGATGCTGTTAATGCGATTACAGCAATTGCTAAATCGCTTAATCCAAAACTTAGTCCGATTTTCTATACTTCAGTTTTAAAAAATAAAAGATAAAAAAGCATAAAAAAAAGAATCTGTAATAGATTCTTTTTTTAAATATTAATAATGATTATGTTCATGTTTGTACAATAATCAATGTTCTTTATTCTGAAGATGTGTTTTATATAAATCAACCGTACCATAAAATGATCCGATTGTTAAAATAATCACTAAACTTAACACTGTAATAGTGATGATTGTTTTATAAAATATTTCTTTATCTATAAAAAAGCGCATTAATATCTAAACTTCTTTCTGATTTGACGGTTTTACCCAAATGGGGCGAACAACGGGGCTCGAACCCGCGAATGCCGGAACCACAATCCGGTGTGTTAACCAACTTCACCATGCTCGCCAAATAATAATATCAAGATAAAAATATTTTTTTACCTTTAATATTATAAAGTATTAACAATATTAAGTCAATTACATATTATCTTTTATCAATAATTTAATTAAACGAATAGATAAGGATAGTTTTGATTACCACGTAATTCAAAACGGAGTGAAGTGTTATTCAAATTATAATAAATCGCATTATCTTTAAATCAATAACCATTCCCATTGAAAACTAGACTATTATTACCATTTCAATTATTAGCATTTAATTTAACACGCTCAATTAAGTCTCTGCTGTTAGGTGTTGATTTATGCGTTGTATTTTGAACAAAGTATAAATAATGTTGTTTAGTTCCGATTTTAAAATCGGCTGTTTGATAAGCATATTTATTAACTTGTTGGCCTAATGGTTGATTAGTTTGATTGTTGATTGCTTGAGTCGGACTAATTGTTTTAGTTTGTGAACCGAGTTTTGCTTTCATATTGAAGTTATTGAAAAAATCACTATAAGTTAATTTTAAATAATGGTTATAAGCTAATGGCTTATCTTGGTCGCTATCACCAAAAACAATTCATTGATATTTCTTATCACTATAACCACCAAAACTATAATTATTATCATTACGATTTAAATAGGAAATTGTTTTACCATAATTCATTGCAGTTAATAAATTACCAAAAGTTTTTAAAGTACTGTCGTTATAACTATTATCATTTTTATAATTATATAAAGAAGATAAATAGTTATAACGGGCAGCATAATCTTCGTAATAACCATTAACTAAACCACTAACTTGGGCATATGATGATGCTGGATGACCATCTTCCATTAAAGGATTGTTTAAAAACATTTGACAATAATCGCGCACTAGCACTTCATCATAACTTAAAACATATCCCATATTAGCTCAAGCATAGTTAGCAGGTGGATTTGGATAATAATTACTGGCTAATGTTAACGGGGAAACGCCAGAAGATTCAACAAAACTAGATAAATTCTGATTGATATTATTAGCATTAATATTAGCGTATTTTTTATTAGTCGAATTAAACATATTCATTAAAGTAGATGCCATATATTTATTTGGTTCTTGACCTTGTTTAGCTAAGTTAATTGCTGTTGGAAAATATTGGACCTTATCTTTTATTGGTAAATAATTAATTAAATTTTTATAAAAATCATTAGATTTAGTCCCGGTAATCAAATCACTAGCGACATCATAATGACGATCTTTAAGATAATTATTGATAATTTGGGCATTTCATTTTTCTGAATTAATATTAATCATTTGTTTATTATGAATATCGTAATTCATACTAGTTACAATATTATCGTTTTTATTATAACTTTTAAAATAAGTATTAACAATATGGTGAAAATATTCATGCTGCATGACATATTTTAAATTGTTTTCGCGATTATCTTGGCTAATTGCTCCTAAATCTGAATATGGTCAAAAAACTGATGATGGGTCTAAATTAATCACTTCAGCATATGGTGTATACGAACCTAGTGCTGAGCTATCACTATCTGGATTAACATCAATATTGATTCTTTTTAAGTTTGTAATTTCAGGACCATGAAACATTTGTTTTAAATAATAATTTTTGTAAAAATCTAATAAATGGTTTTGGTCTAAATAAAATTGATCATAGCTTTTTTCATTATCTTTTGATTTTACAACTTGATATTTATTTTCTTGCAAAACAAAATAATTATTATGAGGAATGGTAATTTTCATACTATTTTCAGTAGTAGAGACTATTGGTTTGTCAGCATCAGCAAACGTATTATTATATAACGGTGATGTATGATTGTTAAATAAAATATAAAAAGAAAATAATGCTGCTACAATGATTGTAATTGTTAGCATAAAAATTGAAAAGTTGTAAAATATATAATGGCGGCGGCGGACTTTGAAATGATGGGAACTATCATTTAGTTCTTGTAATTCTTGTTCCGAATTAAAATTTTCTTGTTCAATTAATTTCGTGGCTTTAGATTTTTTTATTTTTTTATTTTTTTTAATTTTCATAAATCATCACCTTATTTAATTTATTCCATATAAGATAATTTTAACTAAATTATCTTATTTTTACAATTTTGCAACTAATAAATTAATTTTGATGTTTTGATCAATAAATTTTTTTTCGTATTCTGTGATGATGTTATTAGTGATAAATTCGCTGTTATGCAGATCCATTGTTAGCGTTTCAAAAGTTCAATGATCATTGTTTAAAAGTAATAATCCATGAGCAAATAATGTAACATTATCAGTTTTAAAATTAAGACTACCATTTGATTTTAAAGCATCGCGATAGATTTTAATAAATCAATCATCTACTAGGCGGCGTTTTTGATAACGACTTTTCAATCAAGGGTCGGAAAAATTTAAAAATATTTTGTCAAATTTAAAATTGTTAGCAATTAATAATTCAGCAATTCAAGAAAAGTCACCAATAAACATAAAACTATTTTTTGTTTGATGCGTCACTAATTTACGTGTCGCACTGGCTGCTACTGATAAATTTTTTTCAAATCCGATAATAAAAAAATCAGAATTGTTTTGAGCAAAAGTGTTAATAAATTGCCCTTTACCAGTACCGATTTCAATTGCTAATTTAGGATATTGTGCAATAATTTTTGATAATTGTTCTAACACAACGTTTAGTTGTTCATCAGTTTGATGATCGTTATCATAAGGATTATTTAGTTGGTAATGTCATTCCGGAGTTTCGATTAAAAAGTTTTTCGTTCATTTTTTATTACGCATACGCATTGTTAAAAACCGCCTTTGTTATTTGATAATTTCTTTAAATAGTGAAGTATTACCACTAGTAAAAATTGTGACATGAGTTTTATTTTTCATTTTAATTGTATTAATTTCAGGATGATGTTTTTTAGTTGCTTTATAAATAAATTTTAGATTTTTTTTCATTGGAACAGTTTCTTCTTGACCACCATAATAAATGTTAATTTTTTTAAGATCTAATTGTTTCAATGCAGAATTGCAATGTCTTTGTAATCTCAACATGGCCCAAACAATATGGTATAAATAATGTTCATGAACATTATAAACTGATTGTGATTTGGTTTTTTGTTTTTTAGCATTTTTACTAAACCGGCGATAACGGGCTCTTTGTTTTTTGTTCATTTTAAATCATAAGTGAATTTTTTTTCATTTTCCAGAACAAAATTTTTGAAAAATAAATAATAAACTAATTTTAAAAGCAGGTGCTATGAAAAAAATATTTTTAATTTTAGCTTCTGGAAAGGTATTGATTAACCTGGTTGCAATTGGCGCTCCTGATGAATAACCCACAATAATTATTTCACGATTTAAGGCAACGATTTTTTTAAATGCAGCAACATTTTTTGATCACATTAACTTTGCTTTTAAAGTAGATTTATCATTATTATCATAATAATCATAAGTAAATAAATCTGGTTTTGGTTGGTTTTGTTGCTTAAATCAATCTGCAAAATCATCATAATTATTTCATGTGACTGTTTTAAATCCATGCACTAAAAAAATAATTGGTTTTTTCGAATTTTGAACAACATTTGTCATTATTAATTTAATACCCCGCTTTCAGGATTATTATTTATTATTTAATATTATTTAAAGAAGTGATACATTGCAATTGCGTTAGCAATCGCAATGTTTAAAGATTCAACTTGATCATTAATCATAATTTTTAAATGTGTATTAACAATATCTAATAATTGATCACTAATTCCATTACCTTCATTACCAAAAATTAAAGTCGGATTTTTTAAAGTTGATTTTTGTAAAGAAAGCGCATTACTACGTAAACTAGTAGCAACATAATTACGTGAATAAGTTTTAATGAACGCTATTAAATCATCAACTACTAAAGTTTGAATTACAAAAAACGCTCCTTGACTAGCTTGGATTGTTTTCGGATTATAAACGCTACATGATGCTTTAGATAAAATTACTAAATCAACATTAAAAGCTTTAGCACTTCGTAAAATTGTTCCTAAATTACCTGGATCTTGAATTTCTTCCAAAATTAAAACTCGACTATTTTCATCATTCATAATCATCGATATTTGATCATTAGTTAATTGTGCTGGTTTTTTAATATGGGCAATAATTGGTTGTGGTGATTTAGTTGTACTGATTTTTCGTAATACATTATCACTAATTAAAGTTGCACTAGCATCATATTTTAAATCAGTGCTATATGTTTTAATAACTAAATTATACTCTTTTGCTTGTTGAACTAAATGAAAACCTTCAACAATAATTTCGTTGAAGCGTTCTTGATATTTACGTTTTTGCAATTTAACTAAATATTTAATTTCATTATTGTTGACTGATGTAATCATTTTTGCACCAACTTTATTATTATTATTTTATAATATTATAAACGATTATTTAAAAATCATTGACGAGCTTTAATAACATCTTGTTCAATTGCGTCACGTAATTCATTAATTGAATTATATTTTTTTGGTAAACGCATTAATACTAGAAATTCTAAAGTAATATCGTGATTGTAAATATCTTGGTCAAAATCTAAAATATAACTTTCTAAAGCGTTATCTTTTAGATTTTCTAATGTTGGTTTAGTTGAATTAATAATTAATGATGGATATTTTAAATCATCAACTATACTATAACCAAGATAAATTCCGGCTGAAATTGGGTGGTATTTATATTTTGGTTCAACATTGGCTGTTGGAAAACCAAGGACACGTCCTTGTTGTGTACCATAAATTACTTTACCTTCAATTACAAATGGTTCTTTCGTATAGCTGTTGGCAATATTAACAAAGCCATCAGTTAGTAATTCCCTAACTAATGAACTTGATAATTTACGATTTTGTTCAACTGTTAAAAAATCCACAATATCAGTCGGAATAATTTTTGATAAATCATTAGCAGTTAATTTATTTTGCATTCCACAACGAAAATCTTTACCGACTACTAAATGTTTAACATTATATTTTTCAATTAATTCGTTAATAAATTCTTCGCCTGGAGTATTCATTAATTTAAGATCAAATTTCACAATTGTACAATAATCAATTTCATCTCAAGCGAATAAATCAATCCGGCGACTTAACGGGGTAATGAAAGTTGATTCGATATTGTTAATAAAACAATATGGACTACGATCAAAAGTAATAATCCCTACTTTTCATTTATTAGCGATTGCTAATTTTTTAGCATGTTCAACTAATTTACGATGCCCTAAATGGTATCCATCAAAATACCCTAGTACAAAAACAGTATCTTGCTGAATTATATCAGGTTTTTTATTTTCAAAATTAAATACTTTCATCGTTGCTTCACATTCCTTTATGCACTTTAGTTTCGCCATTTTTTGTTATTAAAATGGCGAATGGTTTATCTTTATGAACTACTAAGCTAACTCCATCTACAAAATTCAAATGACATTTTAAACCATTCTGTAAACGTTGTAGTATGCTACTATTAATGTTATTAATTATATCATATGGTCAAACTTTTTGAATTGGTAACAAATTATTTTCATTCACTTCGCTGATTTCAAGCGCATCTATTAGTTTGAATTTTCCAGATTGAATCCGCACTAAGCGGCTCATTACAGCACCAATTTGTAACTTTTGACCGATGTCGTGAACTAATGAGCGAATGTATGTTCCTTTACTGACAAAGCATTCAAATGATCAACTAAGATGACTTTCTTTCGTTACCTTAGTGATTGATTTGATCGTTACTGGGCGTGATTTAATTTCAACCGTTTGCTCAGCTCTAGCGTATTCATATAAACGCTTACCAGCAACTTTAATAGCGCTAAAAATTGGTGGAATTTGATCATAACTTAGATTATTAAATTCCGCAATAACTTGTTGCACTAGTTCATCGCTAACTGTAATTGCTGATTCAGTATTTTTTACTTTTCCTCAAATATCAAAAGTATCACTAGTTTTACCTAATTCCAAAGTTACGACATATTTCTTAGTATCGTTAACTAAATATTCAATAATTTTTGTCGCTTTGTTAATGGCGATTACTAAAACACCCTCAGCTTGTGGATCGAGTGTGCCACAATGACCAATTTTTTTAATACCAAGTTGTTTTCTTAGTTTGGCAATTACGCCAAAACTAGTAATGTTTTGGGGTTTATTAATAATATAAAATCCGTTGCTATTTTTCATGCTCTCAACGCCTTATCTATAATATATAAATGTTTATTTATGATATAATATCATACAATTAAGTATACAAGGGGGAAACTATGCAAACTATTATTGCGGGTATTATCGCATCTGATCAACGTTTTAAATTAATTGAAGACGGTGATAAAATTGCGGTTGCCGTTAGTGGTGGAAAAGATTCAATGGTTTTAATGAAAGCATTGCGCATTTTACAAGATATCTATCGTGAAAAACACAATATTCATTTTGAACTAGTCGCAATTCATTTAAAACTTAACTTATGTGCACTTGATTATGAAGATATGATCCAATGATTTAAAGATGCTGACATTCCTTTATATATCGAGGACGATCAAAACACCACAGAAATACTACGTAGTAATATTGTCAAGAAAAAGATCCCTTGTTCATTATGTAGTAAGTTTAAAAAAGCGATTATTATTAGTCGTGCTAAAAAATTAAACTGTAATAAAATTGCTATGGGTCATCATATTGATGATGCGATCGAAACTTTGTTTATGAATTTAATTTTCGGTGGTCGCTTTGCGACTTTTCGCCCGAAAATGTATATGGACCGCCAAGACATTTGATTTATCCGTCCAATGGCTTTAGTTCATGAAAAGCAAATTAAAAAAGTTATTAGTAATCCGCGAAATAAATTAGTAGTTTTACCATGTGGTTGTCCAATGGATGGATTTACTACTCGTAACACAATGAAACTAATGTTGGAAAAAGTCTTTTATAACAATCCTAAATTCGCTGTTAGTCGTACTAATTTTGCCAGTGCTCTTTATAATGAAGCAAAAGCAGATTTATGATTTCCCAGTAATTTAGACAACGCCCACAAAATTGCTGATGATAAAATCAAAAATCGGAAAGTAGTTAAAAATGCTGAATCAAACTAAATGAATTTGTTATGGTTGTGATCTAACAATCGCTACTACTCGTTGAGTTTCAAGTCCATCTTGTCCAAATTGTTATAGTTTAATGCAATTAGTAATCTAAATTTTAAAAAACTTAATTAAAAAAGTAGTAATTTATTTTACTACTTTTTTTAATGCTTATTTATTAATTAATTATCGTTTGATAATAAATTCACTAATAGTTTTAATCATAACTCCAGTACCGAAACGGCCATTAGTTGCAGTTCCAGCAATATCTAAATGAATTAATTTTTTATCTTCAATAAATTCTTTTAGAAAACTAGCAGCGCAACTAGCGCCACCTTGGCGTTTTGAACTTGAATTTTTTAAATCGGCAATTTTTGAACTACGCATTTCTTTGCTGAATCAGCGATGAAATGGTAATCTTCAAACTTCTTCAAAAGTATCGGTAGTAACTGCTTCAAACTTTTTGTATAAACAATTACAACTAGATAATACTCCAGTTAATTGTGAACCGATCGCAACTGAAACTGCCCCTGTTAAAGTAGCAGCATTAATTAATAAGTCAGCTGATTGATGACGTAATAAATATGTCATTGCATCAGCCATTACTAAACGACCCTCAGCATCCGTATTAGTAACTTCAACTGTTTTACCACTCATTGATGTTAAAACAGCTTCTGGCGTAATTCCGCTTGGTCCAACCATATTGTCAGTAATTGCTAAAGCAGCAACAACATTCTTATGTGGTTTTAATTGGGCAATTACTGCCATTGTTTGAGCCATAATTGCTGCCCCAGACATATCGAATTTCATCCCGAACATATAACCAGTTGGTTTGATGTTATAACCACCAGAATCAAACGTGATTCCTTTACCAACTAAGCCAATTGTTTCGGCATCATCGCTATAATGATATTCAACAATTACCATTTGTGGTTCATGTTTACTTGCTGCGTTAACACCTAATAATAAACCAGCACCTAATTTTTCTAATTCACTACGTCCCAAAATATTAACTTTTAAATTTTGGTGAACGCTTAGTTGTTCTTTAATAGTTTGAGCTAATTTAGTTGAGTTTAAAATGTTGGGTGGCGTTTCTTGTAATTGACGCGCATTGTTAATTGCTTGATTTAACAATAATTCTTTATTGAAACTTGTTGTTAAATCAGTGTCAGCACTTACTAATAAATTGTAATTATATTGTTTAGTAGTTGCTGGTTTTTGATTAGTTTTATAAGTAAAGCGATAGTTGAGATTATTAGTAATATCAACGAATAAATTTACTAATTCACTATTAGTTAATAAATTGTTTTTAAAACTGTTTAAATCAATATTTAAATCATATTTACAATTTTTTAAAATGTTACTTAATTTCTCTTTTAATTCGAAATATAATTCAGTGCGAGCGCGTTTGAAAGCGCAACCTGCTGGTTTGATTAATCATTTTTCTTGCTTACCTAAATAAAGATAGATTTTAAATTCATCGGCAATTAAAGTTGTTGCAAATGGTGTTTTAAGCACTAGTGAATTTAATGATTTATCAATATCAAAACAAGCACTTAAAGTTAGGGCATGTTTCTTTTGATTTAATGTAATATTTGCCATATTAATTATTTCCTTAAATTTTTTCGACATCGTTTAGTTTGATTTCTGATGGTGTTAAACGACCAAAAATTTCAATTTCAACTACACAATGCGTTTTAGTAATACTTTTAACGACTCCACTGTTACCAGCTAAAGCACCAGCAATAATTTTAACTGGGTCATTAACTATGAAATCAATTTTGATATCTTTTAAATGATCGGCTTGGTTAGATTGTTTAAAGATACGTTCGATTTCTTCATTGCTAACTGGTGTTGGTTGTGTACGTTGTCCACTAGATCCAACAAGACCAGTTACATATTGTGTATTACGAACTATGAATCAAGCACGATCACTCATATGCATTCTAATAAAAATGTATCCTGGGTAAATATTTTTAACTTTAATTTTCCCTTTTGGAGTAACGCTTTCATTAGTTGCGATAAAGATTTCAGCAATATTGTCTTCTAATTCTTCTGAAACAATACGATTTTCTAATGATTCTTTAACTTTTCATTCTTTCCCACTAATTGTTGTTACCATGTATCATTTCATCGCAACGTGATGGGGATTGGGAGCAACTTTTTTTTGCTCAGTTGTTTTATTTGTCATATTTCTTTCTCCGATCAATTTTTAATTTGTTGAGTTAGTTCTTAATATATGGGATATTAGTTAGTTTCTAATGCCTCATACTTTTCATAATTTTCCGATTTCAATACCAAAAGTAAAAAATATTGCAGCACAAACAATCATCATTATTACTGATGCAATAAATAGATTAGTTAATGTTCTACCTTTTGGTCAACGAACACGTAAATATTCACGTTTAATAATTAAATATCAATTTTTAATTTTGAACATATTAATTTAAAAAATCCCCTTTTTAATAATTATAAATAATAATCTGATTAGTGACTTTCGTAATGATTGGTATGTCTTTGACAATGCGGACAGAATTTTTTTAATGTTAGTTTTTCAGCGCGTGCTATTAAGCTTTTGTTTAATCGGTAATTACGATTCAAACATTCCTCGCAAACTAAAATCATTTTACGTTTTTTGGAATTTATTTTAATCGCCTCCATAATTGTATATATTGTAATTCTAATAATAACATATTATCAGTTAACATTCTATCATTATTCTATCATTTATGATGTTTGTTGAATAATAGTGCGTGATACACTTTCATTACTAAAAACAAATCCATCATAATGAGCGGTTCATTTAATAGAAATTAACCCTTGTTTAGTGTCTAAATTATCAATTTCAAAAACCATTGTATGATGTTTATTACTTAGTAAAAAGGCTGATCCTGGTTTTGTTAAAAAAGTAATTCCTTTAAATAATGTCTTATCTTTTTGATGAACTGATTTTGTAAAATCTTTTTCAAAATTAATTCAGCGATAATGGTAGATTAATGAGAATTGAACTGTAATTAAAACGATTGCTAAAAGCGCTAAATAAGGCATAACTTTTTTATAAGCATGTTGATATTTTTCGATAAATAACACCTCAAATATTTCTATTTTACATTACTTATATATGCAGGAAAAGTAAGTATAATATTATTATAACTTTTCTTAACTTAAATGTAAAAGTTATCAATATCTGATTAAATATTATTTATTTATAATTAAATTACTTTAATTTTAAAAGTAAATATACTATAATATTATACTAAAGAATTAAGATAACAATTTATAGAGGAATTTTAAAGAAGTGGTGTTTAAAAATGAAGAGTGTTTTAAAAATTCAAAATTTACATGTTAAAGTCGATAATAAAGAAATTTTAAAAGGAATCAATATTGAATTTCACAATGGTAAAATTCATGCTATTATGGGTCCTAATGGAAATGGTAAATCAACTTTATTAGCAGCTATTATGGGTCATCCACGATATCAAGTAACGCAAGGTGACATTCTTTTTAAAGGTCAATCAATTTTAGAATGAAGCGTTGATGAACGTAGTCGTGCTGGAATTTTTCTAGCGATGCAATATCCACAAGAAATTAGCGGAGTTACTAATAGTGATTTTTTAAAAGCAGCATTGAATGCTCGTCGTAGTGATGCAATTAGTTTTTATGATTTTTTCAATAAATTAAAAACGGAAGTTGATCATTTGAAAATGGATCCTAAATTATCACATCGTTTTCTTAATGAAGGTTTTTCAGGCGGCGAGAAAAAACGTAATGAAATTTTACAAATGAAATTATTAAATCCTGAAGTTGCATTATTTGATGAAATTGATTCTGGTTTAGATGTTGATGCGCTGCGTTTAGTTGGTCAACAAATTAATGCTAGTCGTAATGAAAAATTCTGTGGGATTGTTATTTCACATTACCAAAGAATTTTTGATATTGTGACACCCGATTATGTTTATATTTTAATTGATGGTAAAATCGTTGAAACAGGCGATGCAACGTTAATTCAAAAAATTGATCAAGAAGGTTACTCATTCCTAAAAGAAGCGATGAGTGATGATGGTAGCGATGTTAAAGATCGTAGTTCAGTTACTAGTCTTGGTTTATGTGGAGCTAATGTTAAATCACAAACTGATAATAAGGCTGATCAATAATGGATAAAAATAGTTTAATTGTTTATCCTGATTATATTATTGTTGCGTGCAATGTAATAACTTCTAACTTAGTTAATGAACAAGATTATCATTTTGATCACATTAACAAAGAATTAATTATTCATGCTGAAATAAAAATTCATTTAATGGTTACTAATAGTGATATTAATGTTGTCATTAACGCTCATAAAACAATCAACGTATTTAAAGAATTTTATAATAGTAAAGTGACTTTTAATATTGCTGGTAATTTAAACATTAATTCATTAATTATTCCCAAAACAATTTCGAATAATGAAATCATCTTTAATTTATTAAATTACCAAACAACGCTAAACGTTTATGATTCAGCGCTAATTAATAAAAAACATCGTTATGATGAAATTGTAACAATTAATCATAAACATACATCAAGTTTTTCCGATTATCGTTTTTATGGAATTGCTAAAGATGAAAGTTTTTTAGGAATTAAAGTTACTTCAGTCATTGAAACAAATATGGCACGTAGTGAAGCACATCAAAAAATCTTTGTCATTATTAGTGACAAAGCAAAAACGAGTGCCCATCCTAATTTAGTCATTGATAACTTTGATGTTAAAGCATCGCATGCCAATTCAATTGGTCAAATTAATCCTGATCAACTATATTATTTAAATAGTCGTGGGATTACGAAAGCTAATGCTTCAAAATTAATTATTATGGGTTATTTCAACCCGGTCTTAAATACTTTTCCCGATGTCATTCGTGAAAAAATTGCCCTATTAATTAGTGAAAGTTAAACAATAGTCATCTAAAAAAGTGATAACAATGCGTTATCACTTTTTTTATTGAGTTACAATTAAAAATGTTGCTTTTCATTTTTTAATTGCCAGCACATGAATAGCATAAACTAACCACGGTGTTAGTCAAATAATAATTATAAAAAAGATAATTAATAAACTTAGCACAAATTTAATCCGATATCCCATTAAAATATGATGAAATGGTTGGTTATGAATTTTAATAGTTCGTAATTGCATTCGAACCACATATCCAATTGCGCCAATGACCGGAATGTTTTCTCATCATAACGGTTTTAAACTAGTTGCTAAATCATTAATTTCTTGTTGAGCTACATCGCTTGGATGTTGCTCTTTATAATTCATCTTTAGCAATTATTTCTTTAGTTCTTTTCAATGCTAATGCGTGTGGAGCATATAAAAGTCATGGTGTTAGCATACAGCATAATCCAAAAATTGGCGGGAGCATTCCAAACGTAAAAATCATTTGAAATTTAACAATTTCACGACGTAGTGGGCCACGATCAATGGCGCTATTTCTTAAAGCGATGCGCACCATATATCCAAAACATCCAACAATGGGGATGTTTTCTCAATGACGTGGCTTTAAACCAACTTGCATTGTTTGAATGTCGTTGATTGTTGCTTCTCTTTTATATTGATTGAAACTAATTTTTAGATTAGCATCAGCTGGCTTTGGATCACTTTGAATTGTTTTAGTGATTTTTGTCGTTTGAGCTTGAATATTTTCTGTAGGAATTTCTACTTTTTTCGAAGTTTTTATTATTGTTTTTTCTTTGCTAATATTATTTTTTTTAGCAGTTACTTTGGTTGATTTTTTTAGCGGAGTTGATTTTTTAGTTGTAGTTTTTGGGGTCTTTTTTAAATCGCTCATTTATTAAACCATCCTTATTCTATAAAATAGAAAATTATTTTATATTACATATACAAATATATTATATCAAAATGTATAAAATACCTTGATTTAATAATATTTTTTCTTGCTAAACTTTTTTCATCCTTATTAGTCTAATTTGAACTACTTTTATTTTTTTGGACTATTTATCATTAATCATAAACTTAACTGCTTAATCGCTTTAAAACTATCTTTTAAGTGATTATTGCTCAATAGTTAGTAATGACTTTATGAAATTTAGAATTTTTAGCTAATTTAAAATATCTAATCACTGAAATGTGATAAAATATTTTAAAAGTCTTTATATTTAGTGAACAAAATTAGTAACCTAAATTTTGATAGAAAGGATTCGCACATATCAGAACCAGAGAGGTTTTATAAATGCCTAATTCAAATTGCGAAATGCTATTTGAAAGAATTGTTTATTTAAGAGGTTTAAGTAACTATCATATTGCAATTCAATTCACTAAATTTGCCATAGAGATTGCTGAAAAAGATATTAATTATTCAATAGGTAGTTTGGAAATGAAAAATTTTGATTGAAATAATCTTGATCAAATTAAATTTAACATTAATGTATTTTCTTCAAAGGAAATGAAAGAACAAGTTTATTATTTAGCTTATATACTGGGAGTTGTCTTTTTAGTTTTAAATTCTTATCATAAATAATAATCAAGAATTTAAAACTAAAATAAACCAACTAAATAGTAGTGATAGTGCTAACAAAGTTGTCATTAATTTTAATGATGTAAATCAATTTCTAGAAGCTAAATGATTTGCTGATCGTTTATTAGTTCCCGAACATTTATTTCTATATTTAGCTGGTTATTCTCCTCTAAAAGAAAGAAAAAGCATTAAGTTAAGTATTGTTGCAGAATATTTCTTTGTGTCAGCTCCTTGTATATTAAGACTATATTATGATATTAGTCAATATTACATTTTTAGTTCATTAATAAATGATGTTAATCATTAATAATAGTGTTAGCATTATTAAGAAAATAAAATTTAAGTAAAACTACCATTAAGTATGAAAATAATATAGATAACAGACTTCTAATTTACATATATAAAAACTTGATATTATTATTAATCTACTCCCAAAAAGATAAATTATTCAATTATAAATAATTTATCTTTTTTAAATAATTATAATTTAAATTATAATTATTTTTTTCTTTTTTGTAGTTTTTTTTCGTGTTAGGTTTTCTATTTACTAAAACTGAACCAGCCATAATTTTATTAGATTTAGATTTTGAAGTTCTTAATATTTTACTGGCTTTTTTAGCAACTACTTTCGAAGTTCTGATATTATTTTTTTTGCCTTTGGGCATAGTTTTTACCTCCTTTCTATCCTTTTTTACGATAGTTTTTATTTTCTTTAAATCTTTTTTTGCCATAATTTTCACCTCCTTTCCATTTTATTAATTACGAAAAATAAATTATTTCATTTATTCGTAATATCGCAAGTATAACTCGTGCTTAGACTTTTTACCAGCACATATTAATCATTTTAAATATGTGATCATTAAAATGTGATAAGATATTTTAAAGTCCTCATCCTTAGTGAACAAAATTAGTAATTTTATTTTCGATAAAAAAGGTCGATCAACAAAGAACTAAGGAGGATTCATAAAATGGAAACATTAAAAACAACAAATAGAGAGATGTTACTTGAAAAAATTATTTATTTAAGAAATTTAAGTAACCATAAAATTCCGATTGAGTTTTCTAAATTTATCACAGAATTAGAAGAAAAATATAATATTTTGCTAAATATTATATCTAATAAAAATAATACTAATTATCCAATGGGGAAAATGAAAATAGAAAATTTTGATTCTAACGAACAAAGCAATAA
>CBDCUL010000016.1:0-54020 GCA_965222855.1 Mycoplasmatales bacterium
TAGCTAGCGCAACATTTTTACGCATTTTTTTATTATCGCCATTGTTTAAATTATCGATAATTGTTTTTAACAATTCCGTATAATCTTTATATTCATCAACCATAATAACTTGATATCGTTCGTTTCAATAGTTGATTGCTTCGGCAAATTTAGGCTCCTTTTGTACAAAAGAAGAAATTTTTTCTAATTTAACTTTAATTGGTGTTTTATTTAAAGTTAAAAATCTTTGTCTTAAAGATGCAATTTTTGTAATCATTTTATTTCTCTTAATAATGATCACAAAAATAAAAATAATTGCGACTACAAATACAAAAATAGAACATATTAACGAAATTAGAAAAGTATTATTCATATTTAGACTCCTTTTATGGCAAATAAATTAATGTTTTAAATAATAAGTTATATTATATAATGAAAAAGTAAGATTTGACTAAAAATATTAATTAAAGTATAATAAATAGACAAATTTATATATTTTATTGATAAAGGCAGTTAACTTTCGTTTAAATTATCTGTAGTTTATGACAACGTTTTATTAGTATGGGCAGACTGCTTCCAGAAAACATTAACATGAACGTAATAAGTTAGATAAGAAAGATTAGTCACTTTATTTAAAAAATAAAATTTGTTATATATAACTTAATTATAATAATATTTTTGAATGGAGGACATTATAATATGTCAAGAGAAAGAAAATCAATTCATAAAATTTCTCGTCGTCTAGGATTTTCAGTTCTAGAAAGCGGAAAAGAATTTGCTAAAGGTAAAAAACGTACATACGCACCCGGACAACATGGACAACGCCGTCGTAAATTATCAGGTTTCGGTTTACAGTTAACTGAAAAACAAAAATTAAGACATTTATATGGTGTTAGTGAAAAACAATTCCGTAACACTTTCGATAAAGCTAATAAATTAAAAGGAATGACAGGGATTAATTTCTTAGTATTATTAGAAGCACGTTTAGACAATGTTGCATTCCGTATGGGATTAGCACCAACACGTCGTGGAACTAGACAAATTGTTAACCATGGTCACATTCTTGTGAATGGTCGCAAATTAGACATTCCATCATACTCAGTACAAATTGGTGACGTTATTTCTTTAAAAGAAAAAGCGCAAAAAAACAAAGTTACTGCAGCATATTTTGCTACTTCAGTAAAAGCAGCTTGATTAAAAATGGACTTAAACAAGTTTTCAGCAGAATTCACTCGTGTACCTGAACGTAAAGAATTAAACACACAAATTAACGAAGCGATGATTGTTGAGTTTTACTCAAGATAATCCCATTGTTACTCAAAATAAAAAAAGATCATTTCAAAATGATCTTTTTTTATTTTTAAAACTGGTTCAAAATTTAATTACAGTTGTTATATTTTTTAATATCAGATTTAATTTAAAACTTATTTACTCCAAAAGTCCTATTATTATCGTTTTTTGTGCTACTATTAAAATATATGTTATTTAAGTTATAAAAAGTATTTTAAAATGGGCAAAATAAATTATCTGTTAATGAGTAACACTTTGTAGTTATATAAAAGGAGTTCATAAAATGATTTTTTGAGTGATTATTTATTTAGCTTGATATTTAGTATCGATTTTATTATTTTGACATTTTTGAATTTTAAGAAAATTCAAATGTCCTGATATTTTACAAAATTACAAATTAGACACAAAAACCAATTTTAAATATATATCAAATAACACTAATTCTAATATGTATATTTATGATAAAGTTGATGAATTTATCATTAAAAAAACTACTAGTGATAAAAAAGTTAGTAGATATAAATTATATTATAGTGATTTTAATTTATACGCTACTAAAATGTTTGATTTACCAAAAACAATAGCTATCGGATTATCTATATTTACATTATTGATTACAATTTGAATATCTGGTTTTTTATTAATGCTTTTACAATTACTTATTTGACATTATAACAAAGGTATTTTATTTTTATTACCAATGATTTCATTATTACCTGGCTTATTATTAGTTTATGAATTTGCAATATGAGTATATGGGTCATATCGTGGTCGTACAATATTCCAAGGTGCAGCTAATTGAAAAAGTTTTAAAGCATATTTAGAAAATACTGATCATCAACATGAAAAAATATCTCATTATATTAGAGTGTATGGTAAAGTTTTTACGGCTGATTCTAAATTTGCTAGCCTATTAATAATAGTTGGAGGAGTAGGAATGTCGTTCATTCCTATATTGATAATTTTATAGATTAAATATATAATTAAATAATTTATTATTTAGCTATAAATCTAAATATTAATAATAATGATTACAAAATAAATACACTCACAATAAGATCGCAATATAAACCAAATAACCATTATCAATTAATGAGTATTTGGTTTATAGTTATCCAAATAGATTACTAGCAACAATTAATAATCAATAAAAATTAAGGAGAAATATTAATATGCTAATAGTATTTTTTTGTATATTATGATTTGCTTTTTGTATTCCGATATTTTGATATTTCATAATTTTAAGAAAATTTAAATGCCCCCCTCTTTTAAAACAAGATGATGGAATTAAAAACGGAGATTTTACTTATACGTTTGATGACGCTGATAAATTGATTATTAAATATACGAAAGATGAGAAATTAATTAAGAAAACTAATCGATATAAATTATATTATAGTGATTGAAACTGACATTGCAGAAAAGTTATGGAGTTACCAAAATCAACATCAATTTGACTTACAGTATTTAGTTTATTAATTATTTTAGCAACTGCTTTTAAATTCTTAGCAATTATACCCCCACTTTATGATCATTTATTAGTACTAATAATGTGAGTTTTTCCATTATCTTTATTTATATATTATGAATTTTTAATTTTTCTTTTCGGAGCATATCGTGGTCAATGATATTCTGAAGGATTTGTGCGTTGAAAAGTTTTTAAAAAATTCATTAAAGCATCAAACGTTAAAACGTAAAAGAATACATTATTATAAACGACTTTACGGTAAAGTAATTATTGCAGATTCACGATTACTGGCAACTACTATAATGATATTGGCAGTATTAACAACAATTCTTATTGCGCTCTATAATATGTAATAATTAATTATTTATAATTTAATGTTAGTTATTATCAATATTGATGATCTATATCGTTATTAGCTTATAAGAATAATTCTTATTTTAACTTTATTACATAATTTATTATTTAGTTATAAAATTAAAATACGATGCATAATAATAGCATCATATAAAAAAATAACCATTATTCATTAATGGTTATTTTTATAATGTTTTAAAAATAGGATAACAAATAAGATAATAATTATAAAATTAATTATATTAGTGATTACTTTAATTTCGTGATTACTTTAATTTCGTGATTAGAATACACATATATTATTTCGACTTACAAATTATCATATTACTAATATTTATAATTTTTAGATTTAAACTTGTTATATATACATATATGTATATATATATTTTAATTAACTCATATATTTTTTAATATAAGATTTAATTTAAAACTTATTTACTCCAAAAACTCTATTATTAAAGTTTTTTTATGATAATATTAGAATATATATTATCTAAAATATAAAAATTGAAAAAAAAGTATTTAAAAATGAGAAAAATAAATTATATGTTAATGAGTAGCTCGTTTGTAGTTGTTCCAATCGGCAGTAGTATCCCGGCGACAACAAACGTTGGAGCGTCGGAAAGAAGTGGCGATAATTCTTGAAATTGAACTGCTGACTTTTATACAATTGATCCACAATGATATAGTAATCAATCAACAGATCCAGTAACATCTAATAACGATATTACGATTCATCCTACTGGTAGAGATAAAATCAGCAGTGGCCAAATGCAAACTAAAAAGAAATTTAGTTCGGAAACTAATAACGCTTATTTTGATAATGCCGGAGCTGAGCAAAATCAATATATAAAATTTGGATTTACGAATGCATTAGATAAATATTTTTCAGATTTTTATATTAATTCTTTATCTGATAGCACATCACATCCAGGTAAAACATTCTACATTACTAAAATAAACTTTAATATTGCAGTTGATTTACAAATGCAAGAATGACATTATGAATACAGCAGTCATACGATGACTTTATATAGTAGTTTATGATTTAGTCCAGCGTTTATTGCTGATCCAAATAGCACTTCAAAAGGATTGCAAGATTGAACTACAAAAACTTCATCAACAGATTCGGTATCAGATTATTCTGCTAGTGAATTAAATTATTTTGTTCAAGGTCAAAAAGGATATGTTGATAAATATGCCAAATCCTTAATTGATACTAATGAAAATGATGCTTTAGCAGTTAATTGCGCCGCTTGGTTACATTCTGAATTTAACGGCCATCGAAAAAAAGAAGAAGACTTATATTTAGAAATGAGCGCTTCTGATTTAAATATTACTTTAAGTGGGCGCTGAATTGATAATGCTTGAAACCCACCAGGATTAAATAATAATCCATGGGTTAATAAAGGGGCGCATCAATTATGATAAAAACACTAGCGATGATTTTCGGCATTGCTTTGAGCCCAGCTAACAACAGCACCCAAACAGTTCATAGTGGAATTGTTGGTAAAGATAATTGAGATAATATTGTTTATAACGTTAATAAAACTGATCCAGGGATTAACTTAATCACTGATAAAAACTTAATGATTAGTGCAATTCACAATGGTGCTAAAGTGCTCCAAAATGATCATATTTTTACAAGTGATCAAGGGTTTTTAAATATTAAAAATATTTATATTGATGAAGCAAAACCAATCACTAATGATGGTTGAGGTTTATATTGAGTTTCCGGTTCTTATTTAGATCCGCGAACAATGGATTATAAAAATTATTATGGTCAATTAAAATTAAACGAACAACATCCTAATGAAATTACTGCTATCCCAAGTGGCTATAGCGGTAAAATTAATTATGGAATTTTTCCGCGATATTTACATGAATCAGCATTACCGAAAGATAATTACAATAATATTTGAGCCAGTTATGCCGAATTTTATTTAAAATGAATTAACCAAGCTAATAGTGATAGTTCAAAAAGTCCAATCATCGGTGCTAGATTTAAACCCTTACAACCAACTAAAGATGGTTATATGCAAACTGATGCTACTATTTTATATGTTAACCCAAAAGATAGTGGACGAATATCAACATTAAAAACTCATATGGTTTATGATTTTTGAAATCCAAATAGATCAAAAATTATTAGTATTTCTCAATATATGGTTCTACCATGAATTCCCCCAAAAAGCGAATTTGATGGTAGCCAAGGAATTACCAAATGAACAGTTAAATGATATGGTCTTGGACATTTGTATTTATCTAAACCTGTAGTTGAAAGTATTTTTCATGCAATAGATTTAGCGAATCATATTAATGATTTAGGTACCTTTGTATCTGCTTATGCATTCCTCGTAAATAACTCCGCTAATATTCTAGCAGCATTATCAATGATGGCTGCCGCAGCTTCAGGAATAGTTCTTGCTGCATCTGCGGCTATAACATTTATAATAAAAGTATTACCTTTAATACTATTAGTTATTATAATAGCGATTGTTATTATCGCTATTAAAGATTGAAAATGAAGTAAATTAGCAAAATATCCAAAAGGAATTAAAGCAACTACTTTTGGAACTAATATTTTTTGACCATCTGCTCAATAAAAATTAAGGAGAAATATTAATATGAATGCAAAAATGATTTGCATATTATGATTTGTTTTTTGCATTTGCTTATTTTGACATTTCATAATTTTAAGAAAATTCAAATGTCCTGATATTTTGAAGCAAGATAATATAGTTGAAAATGGAAATTTTTCATATACATTTAACCATACTGATAAATTTATAATTAAATATACAAAAGACCAGCAATTAATTAAGAAAACTAATAGATATAAATTATATTATAGTGATTTTAATTGACATTGTAAAAGAGTTACGATGTTGTCAAAATCAATGTCAATTTTATTAACGTTATCTAGTTTCATAATTGTTTTAGGTGTCGCCATTTCATTAGTAATATTAGTACCATCAAATTATTATGATCATTCATTGTGATTTATAATGTGCTTGTTCCCTTTATTTTTAATTTTATTTTATAATTCATCACTTGCTCTTTCGGGGTCATATCGTGGTGGTCGAACATTATCTGAAGGGATGGCTCATTGAAAAGTTTTTAAACGATTTAGCAAATCGTCAAGATCTCAATATAAAAAAATTAATTATTATAAACGACTTTACGGTAGAGTAATTATCGCAGATTCACTATTAATTACATCTACTATAATGATACTTGCAATAGTAGCAACAATATTAACGTTTCTATACACTATATAATCCGCAATCATAAATTAACGATATTTAAAATTAGTAATTATAAATATTTGATAATATATTAGTAAAGTTTTTGCACTGATTCTAAATTAGTTGGTGAAACAATAATAATTGGTGGAGTTGCTATTTAATTTCTACCTATAGCGATAATTTATTATTTAGCTATAAAATAAATAATAATAATAATAATGATTACAAAATAAATGTGACTCACAATAAGATTATAATATAAACCAAATAACCATTATTAATTAATGAGTATTTGGTTTATAGTTGTCCAAATAGATTACTAGCAACAAAGGAGAAATATTAATATGCCAACAGTATTTTTTTGTATATTATGATTTGCTTTTTGTATTCCGATATTTTGATATTTCATAATTTTAAGAAAATTCAAATGTCCTCCTCTTTTAAAACAAGATGATGTAATTAAAAACGGCGATTTTACTTATACGTTTGATGACGCTGATAAATTGATTATTAAATATACGAAAGACCAAAAATTAATTAAGAAAACTAATCGATATAAATTATATTATAGTGATTGAAACTGACATTGCAGAAAAGTTATGGAGTTACCAAAATCAACATCAATTTTATTTACGTTATTTAGTTTATTAATTATTTTAGGAACTGCTTTTGAATTCTGCGCAATGACACCCCAACTTTATGATCACTCATTAGGGCTAATGATGTGAGTTTTCCCATTATCTTTATTTGTATATTATGAAGTTTTAATTTTTCTTTTCGGAGCATATCGTGGTCAAACATATTCTGAAGGATTTCTGCATTGAAAAGTTTTTAAAAAATTCATTAAATCATCAAACGTTAAAACGTAAAAGAATACATTATTATAAACGACTTTACGGTAAAGTAATTATTGCAGATTCGCGATTATTAGCATCTATTATAATGATATTGGCAGTATTAACAACAATCCTGATTGCGCTGAACATTGGAATCCATAATATGTAATAATTAATTATTTATATTGTTACTACTTATAAGAATAATAAATTTAACGTAATAAAAAAAATAACCATTAACATTAATGGTTATTTTTTATTTTGAATGTTTAATTAAGAATCAATTTCTTTTCCCTTTTTTGATTAAAGAAAAATCACCATTATTTAAACTATCAGCAACGACAACTTCGTAATTAACATCAGTGATTTTTTGACCATTAATGCTAATCCCATTGTTATTAATTAATTCACGTGCAATTCGTTTCGATGCCGCGATCTTTGTAGTTATCAATAACTCAACAATATTAATATTATCTAAAATTGTAAAATTAGGAATATTATTTTCTAAAGATTTTAATAATAAATAATGATTGATCCCGCTAATGTCACCGCTAAATAAAGCGTGACTAATGTTTTGCGCTTCAATTAGCTTAGTTTTACCATGAATATCAGTTATAACACTATCAGCTAAAACTTGTTGCGCATAGCGCTTAAATGGAGTAGCGTGATGTTTCGTAGCAATTTTTTCAATCTCACTTAATTCAATAAAAGACAATGCTTTTAATAAACTAATAACTTCACTATCTGGTTGATTGAATAAAAATTGATACATTTCATAAACTGAAGTTAAATTTTCGTCTAAGAAAATTGCTCCTTTAACTGATTTACCGAATTTTTGACCTAAACTATTAGTTAATAAATTCATTGTAATTCCTGCTGCTTGACTAGGAGCTTCACTATCATTAAATTTATCAATTAGTTCAATTCCCGAAACGATGTTACCTCATTGGTCACTACCGCCACCTTGAACATGAACATCATATTTATCATATAACATTTTAAAATCTCAAGCTTGTAATATTTGGTAAGAAAATTCAGTATATGAGATCCCGCTTTCTAAACGACTTTTAACCATTTCTTTACTAAGCATATGATTAACATTCATTTTTTTACCAATAATTCGTAAATAATCAATGACTGACATTTCAGCATAAAAATGATAATTATCAACGACTTCACAATTGATAATTTTTTTCAATTGTGAAGTAATACATGCTTTATTATAATTAATTGTTTCTAAATTAAGTAATTGACGATCACTAGTTTTTCCTGAAGGATCACCAATCATTCCAGTAGCGCCACCTAAAACAGCATAAGGTTTAAAACCAGCTAGTTTTAAAACGTTTTAAAAAACTCATCATCACATAGTTGCCTAAGTGAAGTGATTTGGCAGTTGGATCAAAACCGACATATACGCCTTTTTTATTTTTTAAAGCATTTAAAAATTTAGCTTCATTCGTAATATCTTTTAATAAATTTCGCCCTTTTAACTCTTCTAAAATATTCATTTTATCAACTAATTCACTTTCTTAGTATTTTTGATTGGTTGTTTTACATTATGAGTTTTACGGATTGGTTGTTTTTGTTGCTTATTTTTCAGATTAGTTGTTTTAATGTTTTCAGCTTTAATATTGATGACTTTTTTGTCGTTGCGGATTTCATCCTCAACAACTGAAAGATGCTTAGCAACGCTATTCAAAGTGCGCGACAAGCTATTTCTTAAGTCATTAATATTAATCGTACGGAAAGCTTCTTTAATTTTATGTAATTTTTCATAAACTTTAATTTGTGTTTCTTTATTGACCATTGTTTTACTTTTCTCAATTAAATCTTTAGCTTTCTGAGCTAAATTATCTAATTTTTGTTTTAAGTCTTGGTCGCTTTCATCTTCATCTGGTAAAAGATAAAAAACTAAACTGATGACGCTGACCCAAGTTAATAATTTAAATAATTTCATTATTTGGATCCTTTCTTACTCAAATTAGGCTTAACATTAGTTTTTTTAGCAGTTGTTTTTTTATTTTGAGGTGGGGTTTTCTTATTAGTTTTTTTTGCCATATTATCAGCATTATCTTTATTAGCAAAATCTTTCAATTTATCAAATAGTTTATAAGCAAAATCACGATTTCTAATTGCAAGTCGTGCCATTGCTTTAACATTGCGTTTTGTAATCGCTTCGAAAGTATCAACATAATTAGATATTTTAACAATTGTTTCAACTGTTGAATTCATCAATTCTAATTTATAAGTGACATCTTCAACTAAATAATCAACTTTTGAAAAAATAATTTTCAATTTACGAAAAACAGTAAATAAATATATTAATAATAAAATCAGCACGATTAACAATATGACAATTAATATGACATGAGCATTATTTAATTGATCAGTTAATAATTGAGGATAATAATTTGCAATATCCATATTTTTCTCCTTGACAACCTTCGGAACCTCTTTAATAATATTATACTATTTTATAATTTAATTCATTTTAATTGTTGACTATTACGCTCACCACGACCAGTTTTAAAAATTGCTTTACCATCAGCTTCAACAGCATCACCAGTAAAATTGATATTAATATTAGAAATAGCGCCACCAACACCGTAAATATCAACTGGGGCATTTACAGCTTCAAACGCTTTAATTTTACGACAATCAAAGCCAGATGAAACAATAATTTTAATATGTTCATGACCTGCAAAATCTAGTTCTTTTCGTAAAGCTTTGACCAACATCGGATTAACACCATAATATTCTTTTTTATCATCACTAAACTGTTCAAAATAGCGATCCTTTAAAGACGGACTAGTATCAATTCTAATCCCATATAAATGTTTTTTAAAATGATTAGCAACTTGCAGCGAATCTTTAATAACATCATTATTAAAATCAGTTAATGCTATTAAATCTTCACCAGGAAATGATTGAGAAAAATATTCTAATGCTTCAATCACATTTCCCGAACACATTTGAATTAGAGCATGCGGAATTGTCCCAATTGATTTTTCAATTGCTGAATTTTTGGAAATACTAGCTTCTGTAACTTGTAAACTGATGCCGCCAACATAACTGGCATAACCATCTTGTTCTAATAATTGAAAGTAATCACTACGATCAGCCATTGATATTACAAGCTTGCCATTAGCTGCTTCAACAACTTTACGAGCATTAGTCGCAATTGATGAAAAACGTGCTAAAATACCATCAATAATCCCTTCTAAATAACCAAATTCAGAATACAAACCAGTGATTTTTAATACTGGTTCGTTAGCATTGATAATTGATCCTTCGGGAATTGCTTCTATTGCAAACAGTTCTTTTTTATGTAATGTTTGACGTAACAAGTTAATAACTTCGTTAATCCCACATAAAGTGACATTATTATAGCGTTGAAAAAATTGCATTTTAACGACTTTTTTTGGTAAATATCGTTCAACGATTTTTTTAGTTTTTAAAAAATATTCAGCACTATAATAGCCACTTTTAATTTTATTTATTATTGATTTATCGATAGTCATTATGTGATCTTTCTCCTTTTTGTTTTCAACTAATTAACATTTGTTAATTAATAAAACATTATACTCTACAAAATAATAAGCACCAAATTAATAAAATTATCTGTTATAATTATTTTATTAAAAATGATAGAAAGAGGATTCCTTAAAATATGATAAAAAATCAAAAAATAGCGATAATTACAGACGCTGCCACTGGCATTCATAAATTGAATTGAAAAGAAAAAGGAATTTTCTTTTTGCCAATTCACATCTTATTAGATGATCAAGAATTTCAAGATGGTATCAATATTAATATTGTAGATTTTTATAATAAAATGAAAACAACTAGACGCTACTCAACATCACAACCAGCGCCTCAAGAAATTATTAATATTTTTGAAGAAGCGTTGTCTGAGAATGATTTCGCAATTTATTTACCTATTTCTGATGGTGTATCCGGGACTGGAAATACTGCTAGAGCAATCGCTAAAAACACTTTTCCAAATAAAGTATTTATTCCCAAAAGTTCACGAATTATGAATGGTTTAAGTCATGAAGTTTTATATGCTAAAAAACTCGTTGACAAATCATATGATATAAAAACAATTTTAAAAATGTTAGATAAAAGAGAAAAACAAAATTTTGGAGTGTTAGTGCCAAATAACTTAACATATTTAAAACGCGGTGGGCGGATCACTCCTTTAGCAGCAGCTTTAGGTAATATTTTAAAAATAGTACCGTTAATCAAATGAGATAAAGGAATTTTGGATAAAGCTGGTAAAAACGCGAACGCAAAAAAAAGCAATCTCAAAAGCAATTAACTTAGTATTAGAATATACTAAAAATAATATTGTCACACCATTTTACGTAATTAATCATTCTAATAACTTAGAATTAGCCAAAACAGTTTTTGAAAAATTAAGTGAAAATATTGATCATGGCGATATAAATATTACCGAAATGGCCCCTTGTATTGGGGTTCATGTTGGACCCGATGCCTTCGGTATTACCGTCTTTGAAAAATAAAAATTGATAATAAAAAAATGGCAGGGGTAACAGGACTCGAACCCACAACACTCAGATTTGAAGTCTGATGTTCTACCATTGAACTATACCCCTAGCATTTAAGTTTTGTCAATTTTTATCAAATCAACAATTAATATCATAACAAAAAGATTAATCTATGTAAATAGCTTTTTACAATTTTGACTTAATTTCTTTAATAAAATCATCAACTGTTTTTAATGTTATTAAACGATCATCCTCAAGATGGATGTTAAATTTATGCTCAGCCTCAATGACTAAATCCAAAAGATCTAGTGAGTCTATGCCTAAATTTTTTAATTCAGTATCTTTTGTAATATTGTCTTTATTAGTTTTTTGATGAATAATATCGATGATTTTTTTTTCTAATTCAATTTTTTCTAATTTCATAATTAACCTAATCACCTCTTTCGAATTATAACATATTTATTAAGTTGCTATAGTTGATTAAGCGTTTTATTTTTATGAATCGTATATGTTTTATAAATTGATTCTGTTTTGGAAATACTTTGATATTTAATTCGAATATCAACTTCGACTTGCGAAGGAAATCAGAAACTAAATTCTAAACTACCAACTGAAACATTTAAATGATATAAAACAGTTTTCATAAAAAATGCTTCAAAACGTTTATGGTTATAAAACAATCCATTATGATATTCATATCAATCATATAAATTAATCGTATTATCAAAATTAACATTATCAATTTTACTAAATATTGAATTAGCATCTGGGGGCAAAACTGGTGGGCCTCAAGGCGGAAGATCGTTATTATGTTTGTGATTCTGCATCAAACAAATAACGGTGATTGATGTTGCTGCAACTGGTCCTAAAACTATCAAGCCATAAATTTTATACTTTTTCCTTATATTTCCAAATAGTTTCTTCGTTAAGCGGAGCACTTAAAATCGTGTTGAGATCTTTAAGGAAAAAGAAAAATTTATCTTGATATTGCGGCATTAAATGACCAGTTGTTGCTTTGATATAATACATTGGATTTGGACCATCAATAATCGAGTGTTTTACCTTAATTGGATTAGTAACATTAATATTGATATCAAATATTTTATTTTTGATCTCAGTTGTAAAATAGAGGAATCCTTGATGTGTTCCCGAATCTGGCGGTAAAGCAATCCCATTAAAAGTTGGTCCATCAGGGTTAGTCCCTAATTTTATCTTATCACTTTTTCAATCGAAATAACTTTTATTACTAAGTCATATTTGATGATCAATGATGATTGGATTACTATCTATTTTAGAAACATCTTGTATATGAGTTGTTAAAGGAACTGCCATATTATCAAAAACATAATTGCCAACTACTTTTTGAGCAAATGTTTCTGGATAATAAACGTCGCCTAATTTTTGCAATAAAATTGGTAAGTCCAAATCATACGACGGCATCGTTAATTCAATATTATAAAAATGATTATTTTTAGGGTCACCCTCAATTGCTAAATCTTGAATATAAGGAATCTTTAATTTATATGTTTGATTTTGCAATTGATCGACTGACAAATATAAATCATAATTATATTTAATAGATATATTTATAAGTCCAAATAAATGTTTTAGGATCACTTTGGGGATCAGTTGCACTTGACCTAGCTATAAATATCGAAATATTATAAACATTAGCATAACCTAAACTTCCGTTAGTAATATAATTACTTAATAAATAAATATTTTCTTTACTGTTAGGTACGTTAGGAATAAAAATTTGAGCATCATTAATGTTGATGTAAATGTTGTAGTTCTTTTTATCATTATATGCGAATCACGAATAGTCAGTATACCTAATGTGAAATTGTGGATATTTTAAATTTTGATCAGTAAAACTAATTACGACATCTTTCAGTCGAATTGTTTCTTTGGGATTACTAGGAATATTCTCATGACAATGAGCAATAATATGATGTTGTTGCAAATGATTCAGTTCTAGTTTTTGATGAATCTGTGTTGACGTTAAAAAAATCATTAATTTTCGACCTCCCTATATTATTAGATAGGCGAAAATTAATGATTTTCCTTTTTTATAATTTACTAATTAGCAACTAATTCACCATTTAGGGAAAATCTTTTTGCTTCAGTAATTTTAATTTTAACAATTTTACCAATGACATCAACGTTGTCTTTGTTAATAAAATTGACAACTTTTCATTGTGGTGAATAACCACTTAACACGTCAGGATTTTTCTTCGAAGGACCTTCAACCAAAACATCAATTGTTTCGTTTAGTCATTGCTCATTATTAATTTTGGCATATTTACGAACAACTTCATTTAAGATTTGTAAATTAGCTGATTTTTCACTTTCAGTAATTACATCTCTAAATCTAGCAGCTGGCGTATTTTCACGCTTAGAATAGACGAATGTATAAGCATTGTCATATTTTACCGTATGATACAATTTCATCGTCTCAGCGAACTCTTCTGGGCCCTCTCCTGGGAATCCAACGATCAAGTCAGTTGAAATTGCTACTCGAGGGATTGATTTACGAATTTTCGTAATTATTTCTAAATATTCTTCGACAGTATTTTGACGGGCCATACGGCGCAGTACTTTATTACTGCCCGATTGGGCTGGCAAATGAATGTAGGGCATAATATTATCATAGCTAGAAATAACTGATATTAATTTATCAGTAAAATTTCAAGGATTAGAAGTTGTAAATCTAATTCGAGCAATCCCAGTTTTAGCAACCGCTTCTAATAAATCGGCAAATTTTTCATCAGTTTTGAGATCTTTAGCTCATGAATTAACATTTTGTCCTAACAGCGTCACTTCTTGGTAGTTGTTTTGGACCAAATCATTAACTTCACCAACTATATCTATTAAAGTTCGTGAACGCTCCTTACCGCGTGTATATGGCACAATACAATAAGTGCAAAAATGATCGCAACCAAACATGATGTTAACGTATGCTTTAATATCTGAGGCTCTTTTGACGGGTAAGTTTTCAACAACGTCGCCTTCTTTCGATCAAACATTAACAACGGTTGTTTTAGAAAACATTGCATCTTCTAATAAAGTTGGTAATTCATGAATATTATGTGTTCCAAAAATTAAGTCAACTTGGGGATGTTTTTGTAAAATACGATTAACGACCCCTTCTTCTTGTGACATACATCCAGCAATCCCAATAATAAAATCTGGACGTTCTTTTTTTAATGGCTTTAATCAACCAATTTGTCCAAACACTTTATTTTCAGCATTTTCACGAATTGCACAAGTATTTAAAATAGCAACGTCAGCTTGAAAAATATCATCGATTCAAGTATAACCTAGCGTTTCAAAAATTCCGCGCATTGATTCGCTATCACGTTCATTTGATTGACAACCATATGTTTTGACGTGAAAAGTTTTGTTCTTTCCAACTCCAATCATATTAGTCGGTATTTTAAAAACATCATCTAAAATTTTTGCTTGATAACTACGTTTAGTAGCATTTTTGTAAGATGGTTTTTTAAATATCGATGCGACTTTCTTTTCTAATTCATTCATAATTACCTCTTCATTTCTTTTAAGCTATTATCTTCATTATTATCTTGATATAAAACTATTAAATTATAGCATTAATGCCTAAAAACGCATAAAAAAAATAAAGAGTAATCTTTATTTTTATAATTGTTCTTTTTTGTAAGGTCTTTGGGGCGAAATAAAAATTCTTTTAATTCGCGAAATTTTTTGGCCACTAAATTCCATAATGAAACCACAAAATTGACCAGGACCTGTTGCTGGGATAAAACGTTTTGGCATTCCAGTTTTTAAACGATAAATGACCGCTTCTAAATCAGCACCAATTGCACTGTTATAAGGTCCAGTCATTCCAACATCAGTTAAAAAGGCTGTTCCTTTAGGTAAAACACGCTCATCAGCAGTTTGGACATGCGTATGCGTTCCTAAGACCGCACTAACACGGCCATCGAATGCTGCAGCTAGGGCAATTTTTTCACTAGTTGCTTCAGCATGAATATCAACAATATGAATATCACTATTATCTTGTTCAACAATTTCTTCTAATTTCTTAAAAGGATTATCGGACAGGTCAAACATAAAAGTTCGTCCTAATAATGAAGTTACTCTGATTTTAGTTTTACCAACATTAAAGACAGCAGTTCCGCGTCCAGGTTGATAAGGATTTGAATTAGCTGGTCTTAGTAAATCATTTACTTCGTCAACTAAAGTTTTTGTATCATCTCTAAATCACGTGTGGTTACCTAAAGTAATACAATCAACGTTTATGTTTTTCAGTTCAAAATATTCGCTTTTCTTAATTCCTTTTCCACTAGTAGAAATGTTTTCAGCATTTACAATGGTGAAATTAATGTTGTAATCTTTCTGAACTATCGGCAAGAATCGTTTTAGCATTTTAAAGCCTGTTTCGGCGTATACATCGCCAATAAATAAAATTCGCATAACAATTCCTTTCTATTATTTTTTTCAATATATAACTCATATTATAACAAAAATAAGCCTATTCTATTTTTATTTTTTAATTTTTTTAATAATTTCTGCTAATTCTTTTTTATTATCTTTAAATCATAATACTAATTTTTCTTTACCAGGACCAATTTTTGTATTTTTATATTCATATCAAGTCCCATTTTGTTTGATGATACTTTCGTTTAAAGCAATCCTAATATATTCGCGTTCAATATCTAAACCACCTTTAAAAAATATTTCTAAAATAGTTTTTTTAAAAGGTGGGGCAACTTTATTTTTAACAATTTTAACTTTAATCATAATTCCAATAATAGTTTCTTTCTGAGTAATGTTAGTCGATTTACGAACTTCAATTCGTTGGGAACTATAAAATTTTAAAGATCTACCACCAGGAGTTATTTCTGGGTTACCAAAAACAACACCAACTTTTTCACGCAATTGATTAATAAAAATAAAAGTTACATCATGACGATTAACAATATTATTAATTCGTCTTAAACCTTTTGACATTAAACGAGCTTGCAGTGCGATAGTATTGTTATAGATTTCGCCGTTTAATTCCGCTTCGGGAATTAAAGCGGCGACTGAATCAACAACGATCATACTAATTGCTTTACTTTTAATCAAAGTTTCACAAATTGAAAAAACTTGTTCACCACTATCAGGTTGAGAAATAATTAAGTTATCAACATCAACGCCAATACTTTTAGCAAAATCAATATCAAAAGCATTCTCAACATCAATAAAAGCGGCTAAACCACCTTTTTGTTGTAAATTAGCAATTGCATGCAAAGCTATTGTTGTCTTACCAGATGATTCTGGTCCAAAGATTTCAACAATTCGTCCTTTAGCATAGCCCCCACCTAAAGCTTGGTCTAATAAAAAGCTCCCACTACTAATGATTTCTACTTTTAATTTTTTAGAATCGCCACTCAAACTAATGAAGTCTCTACCGTAATTTTTTTGTAAATCAGTTATTAAGGTTTTTAATTTTAAATTTTCTTTCATCGATATCACCTACTCATTATATATAAAAAAAAGGACGATAATCCTTTTTTTAAATTTAAATAATGTTAAATAATATTAACTTCAATTTTTGAAAGGGTTATATCCATTACCTGAAATAAAATATGCAATGATTGAAAATGCACAAAATGTTACGCAAATAATTAGCAGAAGTTTAGATAATAAAATCTTAAAATCATAACGTTGAACCATTTCGACATAGCTTAAATTTTGAGCATTAATTTTTTTAACAGCTTTTTTAGCTTTAGTCACTTCTTTTTTAGCTTTTTTCAATTTTTTAGGATCGATTGTTTTTTGGTCTATCAATGCAAATTTAGCTTGAATTTTAACTAATTCAGCTTCACGTTTTTTTGTTAAGTTAGCCAACTTGTCTTGAAACTTTGGAATTAGACGGGCATAATGTTTTTCTTTTTTAATTTCTTTTTTTTCTAATAAATTTTGTGTCTCCATAATGAGTTCCTTTCAAAATTATTTTACTAATTTATTTTTTATCTAAAATTTTGATCGTTTGTTTTAAATATTTAGCACCACTAATATAACTACAAATTAAACTAATAATTATTAAAATATTAAAATATCAGATTCATTCATTAGGTTTAGTCATTGAAAAAACGCCTAAATGAAAATTTTGATGTAATGGAAAAATAAAAAATATTACTAGTAGTCCAAGAATTTGACTAACTGTTTTAATTTTTCCTCATTTATCAGCAGCTAAGACAACATTTTTATTAGCTAGCATAATGCGAAGCGCATTAACAGTAATATCACGCACAACCATTAAAATTACAATTCAAACTGGTACTAATCTCAAAACAGCAAAAATAATAAAAACACTATTAATTAAAATTTTGTCAGCGATTGGGTCTAGCACTTTACCGAGTGTTGTAATTTGATTGTTACGACGGGCTAAATAACCATCTAATCAATCAGTTGCCGAAGCGATTACAAATAAAATACCACTAATGAAAAAAAGTAATGATGCTGTATTATGAAAATTATAATTGATCATTGTGATTCAATGATAATTTTTATAAATACATAATAATAAAACAATAATGGGAATCGTTAAAATGATCCGAAAAATTGATAATTGATTCGGAACATTTATTTTGTTCATACGATGCCTCGTTTTAGTTCAGCTAATGCCTCTTCACCTAATAATTTTTTGACGATTGCAAAAATAAATTCAAAACTGCTTCCTGGTCCGTTAGCTGTAATTAAATTACGATCAACGACAACATCTTTTTCCTGATAATTAGGATTATCAAGTAGTTCAACAAGATCAGGATGACAAGTAAATTTATAATTATCTAAAATTTTTAATTTCGCCAACACTTTTGGTGCGGCACAAATTGCCCCAATAATTTTGCTGCTAATTTGAATTTGTTCTTCTAAAATACCACATAAAGCAATTGAGTTAAGCATTTCATCTACTGCAGGGCCACCAGGCATAATGAAAGCATCATAACTACGTGGCGTTACTTGTTTAATTGTTAAATGGGTTTTTAATTTTAGATTATATTTACTAATTAATTTTGGTTTACTTTTAATACTAATTAGGTCAACATTAATCCCCGTACGAATTAATAAGTCATAAGCAACAATTAATTCAATATCTTCAAATCCATCAGTCGTAAAAATCGCAATTCTTTTCATAAAAACTCCTCGATTATAAATATTAGTAATATATTAAATCTTATAATTAAATTATAAACTTTTTATAATTTAATTTCATCTCAAATTTTACGATATTTTTTTAAGATTAATAAATATTGTTCTTTATTATCATTGTTCTCTTCAATGAATGTTTCAACATGAGAATTAACAATTTTAATAATATCGCTACATTTTTTATCTCAATGGTTTGAACGACAACCTAGTAACTCTTTAAAGATTTCACTTAATTCTAATTCATTAACTTCTAAAGTAATTGCTGCTGCAAATGATTTAGTAGTTTTTAAATTTTTAACTAAGATTTTTGATTTGTCAACAATTTGGCGCATTGGCTTTCCACCAGCTGGTTTAAAATCAGCTAAATCTTTAGCATTTAATTTGACAATCGCTGATAGTTCCATCATTAACTCATCTTTTTTGATATTAGCATCAGTTGTTTCTGTATTATGTTCAAGACGTGACTGTTTACTTTTACGGCGATCTCGAAGACTAGTAAATCCTAGAAAGCCAAAAACAGCTACTAATAATATTCCCATTATAATTCATGTACGCATATAATTTAAACCCCTTTGATTTGTTTAATTTTAATTAACAGTTAAAATATTGCGATCGATCAACAAAATAAAACAACAATAATAACAAACGATATTAAACCAACAGTAATATAGAAAATTTTTCGACGAATCTTTTCTTGCTTTTGTTTACAAATATGAGAATCGTTAAAACTTAATTCTTGGTCGAGAAAAGATTTATTAATTTTAAGATTATGCTTCGGTGCTAATTGTTCAATTTCAATCTCTAAATCAGATATCTTTTTTAATGATTCGTCATTTTTTGTAATTTCTGGCTTTTTACTATTTTTATTAATATCCATACTATCACCCAAATAATTTTTATTTAAAGTTTCTCACAATAATTAAAAATTATAACATAAAAAAACAAAAAAGCACTAAGTGCTTTTTATTTACTTAATATCTTATAAGCCGCGTTTTGTTCTAATTTAATAAAAAATTAGCATCAATCATTTATCTAAACTAATATAAATTAGTTTCCAAGATTAAATTCATTTATTTGCTCTTGGCTCCCCTACCATAATTTGGGTTTCTCACTTGTGGGGTTTACCGCGTTTCAATCTATCAATTTCTCAATAGCATCGTTTCTGTGGCACTTTACAAGACTAGCATCATATTTTGTTACCAAAACTTAGATTTTAAAATCTCGCCGTTAGATTTGCATCCACCCAGAGTTAATTCCTCTAGCACAAACATTATATTCATCGCAGAATATGTGAGCACGGACTTTCCTCTACTAATAAAAGTAGCGATTGACCCGATAATAAGCAAACATAATAATAGCAAAAAAACCTAAAAAAACAAGTTTAAATAACTTGTTTGATAAATTTATTTTATTTTTCAGTTATATTTTTCATAATTTCATTGTTTTTTTCATTGATTGCCTCTTCTAAATTACTTAAACGTTTTAAAATTTCTAAATTATTATAACCTTTATTATCTAAATCTCTTAATTGTTCTCTTAGTAATTGGTTAGACATTTCTAAATTAGTAATTTTTATTTGTAAATCATCAATGATTTTTAAATTAGTTTCGTTTTCGAAATTCAATTGATCTAAAAAATTATTGTTGTTTTTAAAGTCGGTAATTAATTCATCTAAAAAGTAATCAACATCCATACTATTATAGCCTGGCATACTAATGCTGAAATCTTTATTGAGAATTTTTTTGAATTCGAAATTAATTTTTTTATTTTTATTAATTTTTACTCACCTCATTTATTTTTTATATGTTATTATTGATTACAATGACTGCAAGTAGATAAAACAGTTTTATAAGTTTGTTTATATAATAACACAATTAAAAAAATAAATGAGGTTATTTATATTAAAAATTATGGTAAATATTTTGAATTATTAATTGAAAAAACCTTTACTTTCTTAAATCAGGAAAGTAAAGGTTATTTTTTTAAATTCAGTTTACCTTTAAAAAGCATCAATAAACATACGAAAATTACTTTTGGAATTAAAGGTAATTTAGATTATTATGGCGTAATTTCTGGTAAGTTTATTGGGATTGAAGCAAAGAGTATTCGCGAAAAAGATTATTTATCAAAAACTAATTTTTCAAAAGAACAACTTTTAAAAATAGCTAACTTATTAGCGCTAGATGCTAAAGTCTATATTTTTCTTTATTTTGTTGCTTATGATCAATTTATTATTATTGATGCCGCAATCGTGCTGCAAGCGTTTAAGAATAAGTCCCAGATAAAAATCAAGCAACTATTAGCCAAAGGTTTTAGTAGTAGAATCATTTATCCTGGAATATTAGATATCACTTTCATCTTCTAATCAATTATAGTCAATCTTTTTGTTATTTGATTTAACATTATCTAAATTATATAATCATTCTAATTCGAAAGGTTTTGGTAAAACACCATTATTTTTATTATCTTTAATGTGATTTAGTACTTCGTGAGCTGTTGAATTATTTTGAAACAAGATATTTAATTTATTTATTTCAGCGTCATTTAAATGACGATTTAACAAATTCTCTAAATGACCAAATAATAAAGTTAATGATAAGTCATTAATAATATTATTTTTAAGATGAATGCGATACAGAATTTCATAATATAAATTATCAAAACTAAAATTAATGAAATTGTTAACATGCGAAATTGTTAAAAAATTTTTATCAATTAATTTTGTGAGAATATTATTTATACTTTGAGAATTCATTTGTATTAAACCCGAAATTCTTTTCGGGTTTACAGTAATGTTTTGAGATTTAATATTCTCAATTTGTAGAATAACAATGACTTCTTGATCAGTAATATTTAAACTTTTATAATGCATTAATATTAAACTGTGCTTTGAAATAGCCATTTGATTTAATAAGTTATCAAAATTTTTATAGTTCATAAATATTAAACCTCCTTCCTAATCATAATAATTATTTGATAATTTTATAATAAATTGACTTAATTATATAATTAATAAAAATAATTAAAAAACAACTAGCGAACAATCATCCACAAATTAAAATATAATTATGGATTTTAATTTGTTTTTTTAAAGTTTTTTTTTGATTAATATCAAAAAAATTATGATTATCAATAAATCTAAAAATCATTTGGTTATTTTTAGAAATGCAAACGATTGTTACAAACATTGAATATAATAACATAACACACAATATAGATGTAGAAATTCACAATAAATTCTGAGAGCACGGACCGCCCCCCCCAAGTAAAAAATCCATAATTGACATATAAAAAAAAGCTCATAATATTCATAATATTCTTAATTTAAAAGGAAGATAGTATAAATAATATTTTCATTTTTGTAATTTACAAACAATAATTTGCGAAGCGGTGATTAAAGCGATCGTATTAGAAAAAACATTATTAACGTAATAATATTTTTGAAAAAAGGAAATTTTCTTACTATATGGTGATGAAAAATAATATTTTCATTTTTTGGGAACAATTTTTAAATCTTCAATACTGTATTCTTTTAAAAAACGCAATGTTAATTGCTGACCAGTTAGGTCGGTTTTGTTAAAATTTAATCTTGAAACTCTAATAATTTTTTTATAGAAAACATAAAAAAACAGCGCTATGCCATAATTAACAACTAAAATAAAAATAACAGATAGAATTATTTTTATTTTAAATAACTGGACATAAGATAATTCTGCAGCATTGTTTGTATCGTGTTTTCAAAGTAATAACACTGTATTTATAAAATTATTCATAATGTAATAAATATACCATAAAAACAGTTTAAAAAACTTTTTTTATGGTATATTCAAAAAATATAACGTAACAAATAAAACTTATTTATTAACTGACTTACTTACCTTTTATGGCCATTTTAAACGATTTACCTGCTCTAAATGCAGGAACTTTAGTTGCCGGGATATGTAATTTTTCACCAGTTGCAGGATTAATCCCCATACGAGCTTTACGTTTACGAGATTCAAATGTTCCAAATCCAGAAATGGCTACTTTATCACCTGATTTTAACGTTTCTGTAATTTCATTGATAATCATATCTAAAATTGTTTGTGATTCAACTTTTGTAATATCGCATTTATCAGCAATAACCTCTATTAGTTGTCCTTTGTTCATAATATCCTCCTATTTTTTGAGAAAAATAATTTATAACCTATATTTGAGTTATTAGAAAGCATAATATAAATTGCTTTACATTTTTATTATACCCAAAAACTTATTAAATACATAGTTTTTCGCTATTCGTGGTTCAAAGTACGGTTTGTTAATTTGATTAATTCTTCATCAATTGAGTGATGTAGATACAAAATATTGTACAAAGCATTGATAATCGGCGTTTGCACAACAAAGCTTAAATTATCTAATTTTTCTTTAATAATACGGCACGCAAAAACACCTTCAACAGTTTTGGTGTTATTAGCCATCGTTTTTTCAATGTCGCGATCTTGCGCTAATTTTATTCCAAAAGAGAAATTACGCGACAAATTACTAGTTCCGGTCACAATTAAGTCACCGATGCCAGTTAAGCCAACAAAAGTTTTCGCTTCAGCGCCAAAAGCAGAGCCGATACGCGACATTTCTGCTAATCCGCGAGTTAGCAGTGCTGCAATTGAATTGATGCCGTAACCAGAACCATTTAGTATGCCTGACATAATGGCAATTGGATTTTTAATTGCTGCTCCTAATTCCGCTCCTAAATAATCTTCTTGCACATAAACACGGAAATATTGGTTACTAAATAAATTTTGCACAATAATTGAGGCATATTCGTTATAACTAGTTGCCACAATTGCAGTAAAGTTGCGCAAAATCGCTTCTTCAGCATGCGTTGGACCTAATAAAGAAATGATGCCTTTATTTTTTTCAGCAGGAATAATTGATTTCAAAAAAGGAATCATTAATTCTTTTGAAGTTGCTTCAAATCCTTTAGCAACATTAATAAAATATACTGGTTTTTCCAAAACAGGAATAACTTGCTTCATAACTTGTTTAATAAATGGTGATGGAATTGCAATGACAACAAATTCAGAATCTTTTAAAGCAAGTTCTAAATTTTTAGTTGCTTTGATTGTCTTATTAATATCAATTCCTTTGAAAAATTGTTGATTACGATGATTATCATTAATATCATTAATTTGGTTATCATCAATCCCTCAAATAGTTACATCGTTTTTGTTATCCGTCAATACTTGTGCTAAAGCAGTTCCTCAAGCACCACTACCTAAAACTGTAATTTTACTCATATTATAAAACTCCTAATTTGATAATTATTTAGATTCACGGAATATTAATTTTAAATATACGCCTTCAAAACCAAAATGCTCACGCAATTGGTTTTCTAAATATCGTTTATAAGAAAAATGAACATATTTGGGACTATTACAAAATAGAATAAAAGTCGGTACTCGTCCATTAACTTGTGAAGAGTAATAAATTTTTAAGCGCCCACCATTAAAATCAGGCGCTTGATTTAACATTTGTGCATCTCCGATAACACTATTTAAAACGTTAGTGCTTAATTTAACATGTAAATTATGATTAACAATTAATAATTTTTCAAAAATGAAATTTAGTTTTTGTTTTTTTAGTGCACTCGTAAATAAAATTGGTGAAAAGCTTAAATATTTAAACTTTTTATAGATTTTTTTACGCATTTCATCCATTGTATTAGTATCTTTTTTAACTAAGTCTCATTTATTAACCACAATAATCACTGGTTTTTCAGCAGCGAAGGCATAACCTCCAACTTTTAAATCTTGCTCAGAAATATCGCGATTAGCCTCTAATACTAATAAAACTATATCACTACGATCAATCGCTTTAAACGCTCTTAAAACAGAATACTTTTCGATTTTCTCAATTAGTTTCCCTTTTTTACGAATTCCTGCAGTGTCAATAATTAAATAATTTTGCTTTTCACGTTTAAATTCTGAATCAATCGCATCTCTAGTTGTCCCGTGTTCTGGAGAAACGATACTACGCTCTTGGCGTAGTAGCGCATTCACTAAACTTGATTTACCAACATTTGGTTGCCCAATAACTGAAAATGAAATTGTATTTTCTTCAATAAAACGTTGTTCTGGATCAGATTCTTTAACAATTAAATCTAATAATAGACTAACACCAATACTATGTGTTGCCGAAATAGGAATAACATCACCAAATCCTAAACTATAAAACTCACTAACACGGTCTTTAATACTACTATTATCAACTTTGTTAGCAGCAACAATGACTTTTTTATTAGTACGAAATAATAATTTAGCAATTGCTTCATCATTTTTAGTAATTCCAATTTGAGTATTAGTTACAAAAATAATAATATCCGCTTCTTTTAAAGCAACTTTTACTTGTAAACGAATTTGTTTTTGTAAATCATCTTCCTTAATTACTAATCCACCAGTATCAATTAAAGCAAATTGACGTCTTAGTCAATTTACTTTCCCATAAATTCGATCACGCGTCACGCCTGGAGTATTTTCGACAATTGCTAAACGTTCACGAATTAAGCGGTTAAATAACGTTGATTTACCAACGTTGGGAGAGCCGACTAAAGCGACTGTTAAAAGTTTATTATTAGCCATTATTTAACATCCTTTTTTAAAATAATTTTATTAATTAGTGCGGTTATTTTTAAGACTGTTTGATTAAAAGTTAAATTTGTTGTATCGATTAATCAAACATCATCTGCTTGTTTTAATGCTCCAATTTCACGCTGAGTATCAATTTTATCACGGCGCTCAATTGAGGCTGATAATGTAACAATATCAATATCTTTGTTAAGATTATTAGTTTGATTTTGGAGTAATCTTCTTTGAGCACGAACAGTAATTGAAGCAGTTAAAAAAATTTTTAAATCAGCTTTTGGGAAAACGACTGTTCCAATATCACGACCATCCATAATCGTATTAAAAACACAACCAAGTCTTCTTTGGTTATCAACTAAAAAAGTTCTAACTGCTTCGATTTTAGCGACATCGCTAACTAAATCATTAACTTTAGCATCACGAATATCTTGAGCAACAATCGTATTATCAATTAATAATTCTTTGTTTGAATTATAATTGATCGTTGTATTTTGTAATAACTGATTAATTACTTTTTGATTATTAAGATCAATTTTGTGATTAATAATCTTTAAAGTAAGTGCGCGATACATCGCTCCAGTATCAATATAAACTAAGTTTAAATTGTGAGCAATAATTTTTGCAATACTAGATTTTCCAGATCCAGCTGGTCCATCAATTGCAATGACAAAAGGTTGTTTCATAATTGGATATCCTTATCTATATAATTATTTTGATATTAAAAAGATAACTAAAAAAATGATTGTACATATAAATGTAAGTACTGAAACAATGAATAAATTTTTAATAAATTGGGAATGTTGTTTTGTTGGTGCATCAATTAATTTTTTAGCTTTCATTTGACGCGTATCTAAATTGATTAAACCATAATAGCGTTTTTTTAATTCTGATAAACGTTCAATATTTTTCGTTTTAGATTCTTTTTCTTTAATAATATTAAATAATAATTCTAATAGTTCGTTTCGTTTTTTTAAAATATTTTCAGATAAATTAGTTGAATTATTAATTAATTCTTCAATGATATGCTTTAAATTTACTAAATTATTATCAAATGATAATTCTTTATTTTTAGCAATAATTACATCATCATTTAATAATTCTTTTTCTTGAAATTTAATAATTTTATTTAAAGTAATATTATCAATGTGATTGGGTGGTTTGATATCGTTGGAATGGATAATTTTTTGATTTTTATTAATCAAAAATTTTAATGAGTTTTCAACTGAATCGGTTTTATTGGCAGTTGTAAAATCAAAATAAGGAGCAACATTTTTTAAACGAGCTACTAAGTTAGCTACTTTCTCACTTAATAATAAATAATTTTCACTATCAAAATAATCGATTGATGAATTTTTAGAATCGCTTGTTTTTTTTGCCGAATTATTGTCATTACGATCTAGCGTTAAAAAACTATTATTAATTTTTGAACGTAAATTTTGATATTTAGCAACGCGTGTTTTATGATTTGGAGATTGATCATCATTTTTATTTTTACTCATTCCTAAACCACCCTTTTATAATAATATGAAATTCATATAAAATAAAATAATATATAAACTTATTTTTCTCATAAATTATATATTATTGGTAATAACTTTGCAATTAATTTTGTAATTTTAACGTTTAAAAATTACTAACTTTTTAATCGTTGGGATCGTAATTAGAAAAATTATCATATTTGTGGCTAAATTCAACACATTAAATAAGAATAATAAATATCATAAATAATGATTATTAGTTGTTAAATTATCAAAGCCATATAGATGCAATAAAAAATATTTATTAGCTAAGATTGATAACACCGAAACAATAATAATTGTGACAATAATAATTGCGCCTAAAACTAAACCAATGCTGACTTTATTTTGGGGCTTTAGTTTTTTACTAAAAAATAAAGCCGTTAATAAAAATCAAATACTAATTAGTGTAACGCCAACAATAATGTTTGAAAAAGCCCCAACTACCGTACCAGAAATTAACATCGTACTAAAACCATGTAAAATAGCAATGACAAAACTTAATCAATAGCGGACAATATATAATGCAACAATTAAAATCGCCATTCCTAAATCAAATTGTAAGAAACCTTCAATTTTGGGCATAAACTCCATACATAGCATTGACAAAACAATAGCAATAGCTAGTAATAATCCTGATTGTGATATTTTCAATGTTAAATATCAAGATCGATTATAATGAGTAGTTTCTTTTTTATACGGTGATAAATTCATATTTCAACAATAACTTCCTTTAGTAAAATTAATAACATAAAATGAATAATAATTTGTTTTAATGTCTTATAGATTATAAAGCATTTTTAACAAATTACTAAATATAATTTAGATATCTGTTAAAAATGCTTTTGTTTTAATAATTATTATATTATAATTTTTGTTAAGCGTTATTAGATTAATAAATTATTAGACAATGCTTTTAGTATAAGAATAAGGAGAATTTATGAAAAACATTAATATAAATGCCATAATCGATATTCCTAAAGGATCAAACATTAAATATGAATTCGACCGCAACACTGGTAAAGTAATTGTTGATCGTATTTTATACGGTGCTAACGTCTATCCATATAATTATGGATATATTGAAAATACACTAGATTGAGATGGCGATGAATTAGACGTTTTAATTATTTCTGACCATAGTTTTGCACCTGGGTGCCAAGTGCCAATTAATATTTTAGGTGCGATGAAAATGATTGATGATGGCGAAACTGATACTAAATTAATTGGTGTTATTGCTTGCGATCCCCGTTGAGATGATATTAAAAAATTAAGTGATTTAAATAATCATCGTCTATTAGAAATTAAAGATTTCTTCTCAAATTATAAAAACTTACAAAATAAAACTGTCCAAATCAATGGTTTTGAAAATGAAATCTGAGCCCATGATGAATTAGTTGAATGTCAAAAATTATACGACGAGTATAACGATATGCCCAAAGCAGAATTTTTAACATTAATGAAAGAAGAACATCCTGAAAAATACATAGGTTAATAAAAGCTAAGTAATTAAAAACAACACAATAAAAAAACTCTATTTACTATAGAGTTTTTTTATTTCTTTTGGCGTTAATGATCGATAACTTCCAGGCGCTAAATCAGCATCTAAGCTAATGCCATTAATACTAATACGTTTTAGTTTTAATAGTTGGTGGTCAAGATAAATAATAATATCTTTAACTTCATGTTTTTTACCTTCATAAATACTAATTTCAATAATACTAAAATCTTTTTCCGTATTAGTATGCTTTAAACACGCTATTATTGGACGAGTATGATAGTTTTTTAATTGAATTCCTTTTTTTAAAGGTAGTAATGATTCGGCTGATACAATTCCACGAACTAAAACTTCATAAGTTTTCATAATTTCATGTTTTGGATTTGTTAAATATTGACTTAGCTCACCATCATTAGTAATGATTAGTAATCCCGTAGTGTCAAAATCTAGACGTCCAACAGGAAATAAATAAGTGTTTAATTCTTTAAATTGATCCATCACCGTTGGACGGTTACGATCATCACGCACAGTTGTTAATGTTCATCTTGGTTTATGAAACATATAATAATGGAGCTTTTCTTTTCTAATAACTTTGCCATCAACTGTAATGTTGTCCTCAAAGCTAGCTTTCATGCCAATTAGTGCTAAAGTACCGTTAACTTTAACGCGACCCTCGTTAATTAATACTTCAGCTTGACGACGCGAACAAATTCCTGATTGTGCTAAAATTTTTTGAATTCTAATGATAATTTAATACCTACTTTCTAAAAAAATATAAATTAGATAATTTTGTCGAATAAATTTAATTCTGTTTGGGCAGTATTGAAACTGGGAATTTCTGGGAGTGATTTTAAATCCATTAAATCAAAAGTATCCATAAAAGCATTAGTAACACTATATAAAATTGGATTACCTGGAGTGTTACTCCGACCAACTTCTCTAATTAAATCACGCGCCACTAATTTACGTAAGATTGAATCACTAGCAACGCCACGAATATGTTCAATTTGAATTCGAGTTACTGGTCTTTTGTAAGCAATAATTGCTAGTGTTTCTAAACTAGCTTGTGACATACGGCGCTTCCGAATATTACTTTGATGGAGTTTTTGATAAAAATCATGGTCAATTGATTTAGTTACAAATTTAAAAATATTACCTAATTTTTTGACAACCAAAGCATTACTGATGTTGCTATTGTAATGTTGGACAAAACTAATTAGGAGTTTTTTAGCAGTTACTTTATTACAATTAAAAAGTGTTTGCACGATTTGTGCATCAATACCACTCTCGCCTTGTAAAAATAAACTACCTTCAATAATTCGTAAGCAGTCAACTAATTTTACACTCGGTTTATTAATCATTTAAAATCAACTCTTTTTTAATTTTTTGAAAATAAATATCAGCAAAAATATCAGTTTGATAAATTGCTAAACGTTGTTTATTGACAAAATCTAGCAATATTAAAAAAGTCGTTGCATAATATTGTTTTGATTTAATAGTCATAAAATCATCTAAATGAATTAAAGTATGATCATCATAATCTAATAATTTAGCTTCTAAAGTATTGGTTAGATCAGCGATGGAAACTTTTGGTTTAACGATAAAAGTTTCCATTGGTTGAAGATCACGTAATCTTAGGAGCATTCGCTCAATTGCTAAAGGTAATAAATTGGGATCAATCTTTAATAAAGGTTGCTTAATTAAAGATTGATTTATAGGAATTATTTTTGCAATATCGCTTTGATCTTTCGTTAAAAATTTTTGTCTACTATGATAAAAATCATCTAGTTGTTGAGCAACTTTTTTAAATTTTTCATAGTTGATTAAGCGCGCAATTAATTGACTCCGTTGATCTTCTTCTAAAGCGTCTTGATCAATATCAAGAATTGATTTTGGTAATAAACTTTTTGATTTAATTTCAATTAAATAACTAGCCATAACTAGATACTCACTAGCTATTTCTAAATTCAATTCTTCAAAATCATGTAAATATTTTAAATATTGTTCCGTGATTTCGGCAACGTTAAGATCAATTATTGAAACTTTTTTCTCTTTTAAAGTAAACAATAATAGATCGAGTGGCCCTTCGAAATCACTTAATTTAACAATGTAGGGGTTTTCACTAAAAAAATGATTTTTTAATTTAACATTTGGTTTCAGCACAAATTAAACCACCTTTATTTTTTAATAGTTTTTTGAATATAAAACATTATGAACGTTTTTTGGAAAACGTTTTTGCTCAGACATTGTTTTCTGAATTACAACAGCGCTGTAATAAGCATTATTTAAAGCAGTTTTTGACATTGCGCCATTACTATATAATGTCGCAATTACATCACCTTTTTTAACAAGATGACCTTGATGCTTAATAATTTCAATTCCCGCACTATGATCAATTTCTCCGCCACCTAAGTTACGTGTTCCACCAAGCATCTCCACAACAATTCCGATATTTGATAAATTTTCAAAATCAATAAAACCATCATTATTAGCAACGATGTTTAATTTATTTTTAGCTGCAATAAATTGTTTAGGATCTTCAACTCAACTTCCTTCTTGAGCAATAATAATTTCTTTAAATGCTGCAAGTGCTGCACCACTGCTAATTACTTGATCAATTAATTGATGAGCAATAGTGTCATCTTTAGCAATTCCGGCTTCAATTAAAGCAATGCTCACAAATTTATAAACTAGTTCTTTCAAGTTAGGATTAATCTCCCCTTGATTACTTAAAAACATAATTGTTTCATAAACTTCTAAATCATTACCAATGAAATTACCTAAAGGAATATCCATGTTTGAAACAACAGCAATAAAATTACGGTTTCATTCTTTAGCGATCTTTAACATACGACCTGCTAATTCAGTTGAAATTTCAGCAACTGATAAATGGTTTAATAAAGACCCGCTACCAGTTTTAATATCTAAAATAACTAGGTCAGTATTGAAAACTAATTTTTTTGACATAATTGATGGCACAATTAAAAACGGTGAAGACACGACCCCTATTTCATCACGTAGCGTATAAATTTTCTTTTCCGTTTTTAATAAATTAGCATTTGATTCCATAATTACACTATGGTTATTTTTTAAGATTTCCATTGCTTCATCATGATTAAAATTTGTTCTAAAATTTTTAAAAGATTCTAATTTATCAATTGTTCCACCACTATGACCAAGAGCGCGTCCTGAAATTTTCATTAAATATAATTTCGGAAACGCTTTTAGAATTGGGGCAAAAATTAAAGAAATTTTGTCACCAATTCCGCCAGTAGAATGTTTATCAACGATAAAAGCGTTTGCTAAATTACCATCTTTATGTAAATCAATACGATCTTTTTGATCGATAACTGCATTAGTAAAGTCTAATACTTCACGATCATTACAACCGTTAATATAAATACTAGTTACGATTGCTGCCATTTGTGAATCACTAATTAAGTTATCACGATAACTATGAACAATAAACTTGATTTCCTCAGTAGTGAATGATTCTTTATCTAGTTTTTTACTTAAAATATCTTTAATGTTTAAGTATGACATAATATTTTTTAATTCTCCTTGAGTTATTGATGTTTAGCAATTAATTGCTTCATCTTGCTGCTGACTAATTCACATAATTCATTTGAATTTAAATTTTCAATCATTTTAAACGGAATTTCTTGACCATAAACTAATTTTACAATGATTTTCTTTTTCCGTTTAAAATCTCATATTGAACGATTATTAATAAATACTGCTGGAACAATTGGCAACTTGTTTCAAGTTGCCAATTTTAACGCACCTGGTTTTAATTCTAATAAAGGTTTATCTGTTTTGTTACGAGTTCCTTCAGGAAAAATAACAATTGATAAATTTTCTTGATGACTTAATTTAGCAACATTTCTAAATATATTAATACTTTGACGTAAATTAGCACGTTCGATTAAAAAAATTGATCTCGTTAAACGAATAAAATTACGAAAAATATAATTTTTATTCAATTCTTGTTTAGCAATATAAATAAATGGTTTTTGATTCATTTGTTTTGATGGCGTGTTAGTTAATGCATTAATCATTAATGTTGAATCAGCATAGCTACGATGACTAACAGCGATTAATTGCGGATTAATAGTTATGTTATTAATACCTTTAACTTGAAAATCAATATTGTAAGCTCAACGTACTAGTTTAGCTGGTTTCTTCATATAATGATAGTAACTATAATTAAGACTTTTCTTCGCTAGACGTTTGCGAAATAAACTCAAATAAGTTGCCCAACATCATAAAATAATGACAATTAATATTAAACGTATTTTTTTCATAAATTAACCTTTTTGCTTTCTGAAATTTAATTAATTTTTAAGACGACCGCGACAACGTGGTCTTGACTATGACTAATTGAAATAGTATAGTTATTTAATAATTGATCGTTAATAATTAATAATTGATTTAAATATGTGATCTTGGAAAATGATATGTTGTTTTGTGATGCTTTAAAATAAGCTTCTTTAATAGCAAAACGACTAGCAACAAATTCTAACAAAGCTAACTCGCTTAAAGATTGTGCGTGTTGTAATTCAGCTGCGCTTAAAATTTTTAGTTTAAAGCGATTAAGGTTTTTTTCAAAACGCTTAATCGCAATTAAATCAATCCCAATTTGCATTATCTCACTTCCAACTTTCTAATATTTTATTAACAACACTACAATTATATATTATTATTACTTTAATTTCTATTATATATTATAATATAATATAGATTTATTAAAATCATCAAGGAGTTTTATTTGTGAATCATATTGAAATTTTAACACAACTAGAAATTAAGCACCTAATTGCTCAATATAAAAAATGAGAAATCAGTAATTCTAGTGATCATATTATTTTTTGCGCCCGTCATGACGATGTTACTATTACAATTTATAAAAGTAATAAAGTTATGTGACAAGGTAAAAATATTAATCGCCCGACAGTTAAGAAAGCACCAGAACGCAAAACCGCTCAGAACTATCATAATAATGCCAATAGCGAGTTAATTTCTATTTCAGCGATTGGTAGTGATGAAGTTGGGGTTGGCGATTATTTCGGGCCTCTAATTGCTTGTGCTTGTTTTGTACCTGTTAAAGATATTGAAGAATTGAAAAGTTGAGGCGTGAAAGACTCTAAGCTACTTAGTTATGACCAAATTATGAAATTAGCACCCCGCCTAATTAAATCAACTAAATTTGCAGTTGCTGTATTAGGTAATAGCGAATATAATCATTTGATTTCAACTAAGTGAAACGGTAATGAATTAAAAACATTATTACATATTCAAGTAATCAATAAATTGATTAATCAAAAATTATCACAAGATATTGTGATAATTGATAAGTATAGTAGTATTAAAATGTTTCAAAAATATGTCCAAAAAGTAGCTGAAATTAAAAAAATTAATTTTAAACCAAAAAGTTTAATGTATATTGAAAAAGCCGAAAGTAAACATATAGCAGTTAGTGCTGCCTCAATTATTGCACGTTATTATTTTCTTAATCTGATGAATGATATGAGTAAAGTACTACAAATAAAAATTCCGCTAGGCGCTAGTCATCGCGTTGATCGGATTGCTACTTTAGTGAAAAAAAAACACGGTGTCAAAGAATTGCAAAAATATGTTAAATGACATTTTGCCAATAGTCGCAGAATTTAGGAGATAAATTATGAAAAAAGAATTATTGTTTGCAATGCAGCAACAAATCAAACATGAATATATGAATGCTTTTGCTTATTTAGATATGGCAAGTCAAGCAACGAAGATGGGTTATTTTGGTTATGCTAAATGGTTATTTTGACAATATCGTGAAGAAATCACACATGCTGAAAAAACAATCAATTTCTTAATGAATCGTCATTTAGAAGTCGATGTCCGTTCTTTAGAAATTGATTTTCATTTCAAAACGTATAAAGATCCATTAGAGATTGCCGAAAGCGCCTTTGAGCACGAATGTTTAGTAACTAAGTTGATTAACTCAACTTATGAATTAGCAATCACTACGAAGTCTTATTTAGCATCAGAACTATATGAATGATTTGTGAAAGAACAAATCGAAGAAGAACAAATGACAAGACGATTAGTTAAAAGATTTAAAAATTCGAAAAATTGAATCTTATTAGATAAAGAATTAGGTAATCGTAAATATTAAATCAGAACTAAAAATAAACAACTTTTTATTGTAAAAAGTTGTTTATTAATAGATAATGATGTTGTTATACAAATGGTACTTGTAGCCGGGCTCGAACCGGCACGAGATAACTCTCGGTAGATTTTGAGTCTACTGCGTCTACCATTCCGCCATACAAGCATATAACTTAAACATTATAGCATAAATATTATTTTTTTAATTTAATGTTGAACTTCGAAAATTTAATATATAATATAGAAACATAAATATTATTTAAGGAGAGAAATAAATTGCAAAAACCTAATGATGATCAAAATCAAATCAACAAAGCATATTCAATCATTAATAAATTTTACAATGATCTAGTAATCGCCAATAAAGATCAGAGTAAACTAGACATTTGTTATAAATACGCTTTTACATGTTCAGCTGATTTATCACAAATTGTTAAAACCAATTACAATTTAGTAAATGATAGTATTGAATTAATGATCGCTATTATCAAAGAATTCAGAATGGCAGTATTACTACCATTTTTAGCCCATTACGAAGAATTGTTCCTACCTTTATTAAAAAGTGACGTGGAATTCAAAAACATTATTAATGATTGCTATGACCATAATGTTGAAGATTATCAAAAATGAGTCATTGAAATTATGAAAAGCACTGCCCAAGTCACAACACAATTATTAAAATTAAATCATTAAAATTACAATAATAAAAAAATAACAACTTTGTTTAATCAACAAATAGTTGTTATTTTTTTTACGGCAATTTATTAACTAATTAATAACTCTTCACGTAATTGATCTAATTTAATTTTAAACTTGGCAGGTAATTCTGCTTTTAAAATTAAATGTTCTTGGGTTAATGGATGAATAAATTCTAGCTTATAAGCGTGGAGATATTGCCCGAATTCTTGATCACGCTGTTTTCTATGTCCGTATTGTAAATCACCATAAACAGGGTGCTTAAAATGCTTGAAATGGACTCTAATTTGATGAGTTCGCCCTGTTTCTAGCATACATTCGATTAAAGTATTGTGTAAGAAACGTTCTTTAACGATGAAGTTTGTGATTGAACGTTTTCCTTCTTCAATAACGGCCATCTTTTTACGATTGACTGGACTACGCGCTATTGGCAGTTCAATTTTTCCTTTATCGTATTGGACAACACCAACAACTAATGCTAAATAGTGACGCTGAATTTCATGCTTACGAATCATTTCGCTTAACAATGCATGAATTTTTTTAGTTTTAGCAACAACTAATAGTCCAGTAGTGTCCTTGTCAATTCGATGGACAATCCCAGGACGTAAATTAGTTTCAGTAACTACTAAATCTTTGAAACGATAAATTAAAGCGTTAACTAATGTTCCTTGAAAATGACCAGGTGCAGGATGAACTACCATCCCACTAGGTTTATTAACGACTAATAAATGGGCGTCTTCATACACAATGTCAAGTGGAATATCTTGGCCAATGATTTTTGAAACATCAATATTATTAACGTTAAATTCTTTCATTGTAACAACATCTTTAATTGTGACACGATAACCAGTTTTAATCACTGGATGATGATTAACGAAAACTAAATTATGTTTAATGGCTTTTTGAATTTGCGATCTAGTAAATTCTGAAAGCAGTGCTTGTTCGCTTAAAAATTTATCTAAGCGGACATTATCTGATGTCGCATTTACTACAAAACGATATTGATAATCATTTTTATTATGATCTTGAATCGGTCTTTTTTCATTATCTAAAAAATTTATCATTATTTTAAGTCCTTATTTTTTTGCTGACGTAGCGATGATACATTTAATTTACGAGTTTGTTCTTTTAGAATCCGGTGTTCAGCTTTATGAATCATTTTATCTAAATGGGCCGGTCCGGATTTTTGATGTTCAAAATGGTCAAGTTGGTTAACAACTTTTAATTCAGCACTTTCAATGAAGACGAATTCATCGTGTGTGTCAAAAATGCGCTCTTCACTATTAAATAGGAGAATTCCTAAAATAACAACCGCCGCGCCAACACAAACACAACTATCAGCAATGTTGAAAATGCCGGGAAAAGTTCAACCAAATAAATTTAATTGAATAAAATCAGTTACTTTTCCCGATGCAATTCGTTCAATACAATTACTTAAAGCACCAGCTGACATTAATAATAAACCGATTGAAAAAAATGAAGTAATTAAATAAGCTGAAACTCAGAGTGATAAAATTACTAGAATAATTGCAATCGTATTAAAGATTAATTGGTGACCTTGACCAGAACTAAAAGCAACTCCAGTATTAGTAATATATTGGAAAGAAATAAAATTACCAAGTATTTTGTGCGTCGTTATTGCATGGTTATATAAGTAAGTTGAAATCGCTTTACTAAATTGATCAGCTAACAAAACACTAGTAAAAATAATAATTGGGTAAATAAATTTATGATAATTAATTTTAAAATTTTTCATTTTTGTAACTCCTGTATTAGTATTAGTTATTAAATTTAAAATATCATTTAGCACTGTAAGCAAAGATGATAAATGTTAAGCAGAGCGAAATAATTTCAACAGCAATCATTCAAGGTTGATCATTAACACCCATTGATCAAGCATAGTGACCAGTTGTTGGATTGCTCATCCCTAAAGATAGCGCCAATAAATTTCTAATTGCTCCAAACGGTAAGATATATAAGAAATCAATAATAATTTTAGCACCACCAGTATGCAGCGTTGGATTGATTTGATAAGGGTAATAAACACCTGCTAAAGTTAGTGCTAACATAAAGATAATTGTTGAAACCATTTGAATTGTTTTTGGATCATGACTAATTGAAGCAAAAAATCAACATAATGGCATAAAAGCAATTGAAGCAAGCATCATCACAAAGAAGAAGAATAATAGATGAAGTATTGCTTGACCAGTTGAAATATGAGTAACTATATTGGCACTTTGTAAAAAGCCAACACCTTGTTGGATAATTAAAATAATAATTAATGAGATAAAAATTGTTATTCAAGTAATTAATAAGAAAACAAATGAGATTGCGCCTAAGACAATTCTTTCACGATATCCAGCAATTTTAAATTGGACAAATGAATTGGAAATCCGTAAATTTGCAATCACACCCGGACCAACATTAACAGTAATCATAAACATTGAAAGCAAAACACCGATTAAGAAAAATGATACTTGAGTTGTTGGTTGTTTAACGACACACGTCATTAAAACGGTGATCGCAATTGGTACTAACATCGTTCAAAACATCATTGCGCGCGAACGCAACAACCAAGTAATAAAGAATTTCACAATATTTTTAAAATCAACGAAATTATTTTGTTTATTAATTTCAAAGTTTTGCATTATTGGTACAACTCCTTATAGTAATGAATAATTTTTTTGTATTTCTTTTTAATATCTTTCATTAAGATATTATCAATTATTTCACCATCACGAATGAAAATTAAACGGTCACAAATTTCTTCTAATTCTTCTAAATAATGACTCGTAATAATAATACTACGTTTTTGTAATTTTCATTCTTTTAGAAAATCAATTACATCTAATTTTGATAAAGGATCTAAATTAGATGTGATTTCATCTAGAATTAATGTTTCGGGATGTTTGGCGATTGCTAATAACAGATCAATTTTTTGACGCTGTCCTTTAGAATATTGATCAAAATATTTATCAAGAGTATCAATTTTTAACATTTTTTGATTTTGGCTAATTCAATCTCAATTAGTATTAAACTTCGTTGTAATATTAATTAATTCTTTAATTTTAGTTTTTGAACTATAGCTAGTATCTTGTAATTGCACGCCAATATTGCGATAAACTGTGTAAAAATCACCATATTTCCACGTTAATTTACCACTTTTAATTGGTAATAAATCAAGAATTGTTTTAATAATTGTTGTTTTACCATGACCATTTGGTCCAACAATTCCCAAAGCTTGACCTTCTTCTAAATAAAAACTAAGATTTTTTAATTGGAATTTTTTATCATTACGAGCTGTTTTATATTCAGCACAAGTGTCATTTAATTCGATAATTTTCATATTTATTTATTTAAACTCCTTTATTTAACTAATGTTTGAAAAACAAGATTTACAAATTTCTTGGTCATGAATATCATTGGCTGGGACAATATGTCAACAACGAAAACATTTTAAACCATTCGCTTTTTCAGCACTAATTTTAATAATATCATTAGTGTTGTATTTAATATCTAATTGCGAAACAATTAGTAATTGAGCCATATTATCATTTTCAAATATACGATATTTTTCTGGTAAATCTAGTGTTAATTTTGCTTCTAAAGATTTACCAATAATTTTATCATTACGCATCATTTCTAATTTTTTGAAAACTTGACGACGTAATTCTAAAAACATAGATCATTTATTTTCTAATTCATCATCATTAGTAATTGAGTGTTTTTTATAAAATTCTAATAAATGAATTGAATCTTTTTTATCAGTAATTGCTAAATGTTGATAAGCTTCCTCAGCTGTCGTTACTAAGATTGGTGCTAGGATAATTAACATATCTTGAAGAATAATAAATAATGTGCTTTGCACTTGTAAACGACGGGTTGATTTTGCTTTTAAGATATATAAAATATCTTTAGCAAAATCAAAATAGAAACTACTTAAAATTTCGACCATAAAATTCAATAAATCTTTAATCACTAAATGAATTTTATATTGGTCATAATAATTCATAATTTCTTGTTTTAATGTTGCCCAACGTGCTAATACGAATTGATCAACACTAGCTAATTCAACAGCAGAATCAACTTCAAAATCAAAGTCAGCTAAATTACCAATCATAAAACGCAATGTGTTACGCATCTTACGATAGTTTTCACTAGTTTGTTTTAAAATGTTTTGCCCAATATGAACATCATTAATAACATCACTAGAAGCAACTCATAAACGTAAAATATCAGCTCCTAATGTTTTAATAATTTTTAAAGGATCAATCACATTACCTTTAGATTTTGACATTTTATTACCAGCTTCGTCTAATGCGAAACCGTGTGAAAAGACTGCTTTATATGGTGATTTTTTATAAGCGACATAACCAGTAATCATTGATGAATTATATCAACCACGATATTGGTCACTACCTTCTAAATATAAATCAATTGTTTTTGGCAGGTCATTGAATAATCCAGATAGCGCATAATGACTAACGCCAGAATCAAATCAAACATCCATAATGTCAGTTTCTTTACGTAATTGTTGATTACGATATTTTCCCGGTAATAGTTCATCAGCACTTTTTTCAAATCAAATGTTTGAACCATGAGTTTTGAATAACTCAGCAATATGAGCAAAAATTTCTTGGTCATAAATTGGTTTTTTATTAACATCATAGAAAATTGGAATTGGTACGCCTCAACTACGTTGACGTGAAATACATCAATCACTACGATCAGAAATCATTTTTGCTAAACGACTTTCTCCCCAACTTGGATGTCAAGAAACATCATTCGTAATCGTTTTTAAAATACCTTGTTTAATTGGATCAATTGAAACAAATCATTGTAAAGTAGCACGATACATTACGGGTTTTTTAGTTCTTCAATCATGCGGATATTGATGTTTAATAAATTTTAATTTTAATAGTGCTTTAGCAGCATCTAATTTTAAACCGATTGGTTTATTAGCATCAGCATAGAACATTCCAGCTAACTCACCAGCAGCACTAGTTAAAGTTCCATCATCACCAACATGAACAATCATTTCTAAATTATTTTCTTTTCCAATTTTAAAATCATCTTCACCAAAACCAGGTGCAATATGGACTAGTCCAGAACCAGTTTCAATCGTAACGTGATGACCTAAAACAACTGGTTTGATTTTGTGATTAATTGGTTGAACATAAGTTAAACCAATTAATGCTTTACCAAAAAATGTTTTTAGAATTTCAAGATGATCTCAACCAATCATTGTTTTTAAACTAGGGATTAGTTCTAAAGCAACTACTAATTTACGACTATGATCAACTTTAATTAACGCATATTCAATATCTTTATTAACTGCAATTGCACTATTAGCAATTAAAGTTCATGGTGTTGTTGTTCAAATAACTAGCTCAGCACTGTTATCAACAACGTCATTACCAGTTTTGATTTTACAAGCAACATAAATCGATGGCGATGTATGTTGCGCGTATTCAATTTCGGCCTCAGCTAATGCTGATTGTGAAGAAGGTGATCAATAAATTGGTTTCAAATCACGATAAATTATTTTTTGTTCAACCATTTTAGCAAATATTTCAATTTGTTTTGCTTCATAGCGTTTATCTAAAGTAACATAATAATCTTGAAAATCAGTTAAAAGATTCATTGCTTTAAATTGGTTTAATTGAATTTCAACTTGGCTCAGTGCATATTCTTGACACATATTGCGGAGCGTTGCTTTTGTTATATCACTAAATTTAATTTTTTTAGTAGTTAACATTTTATGTTCAATTGGTAAACCATGTGTGTCTCAACCAAGAATGATTGGACTATAAAAACCTTGCATTGTTTTATAACGAACAACGATGTCTTTTAAGATTTTATTTAACGCATGACCAACATGTAAATTTCCATTTGCATAAGGAGGCCCATCGTGTAAAAAGAAAGTTTTATTATTCATTTTGTTTCTTTTTAGTAATTGACGATAAATTTTTTGATCATTTCATTGCGCACGATATTTAGCTTCTTTATTTGCTAAACCAGCACGCATACTAAATTCCGTTTGTGGCATTAATAAAGTATGGTTATATTTTTTTTTCGGATTAACTTCTGCTTGTTTCATTTATAATACTCCTTTAAAACTTCGTAAATATGATTTTTTATTTAAAACTAATTATACCATTTTTAAAGATATATATCATTAAAAAAATAATGATTGTGATTAGAAAAAAACAAATCATTATTTTTAAATTTATTAATCTTCTTTTAAGCGCTCAATTCGTGAATTACGTTTCGCTTGACGAGTTTCAGCTCGACGGTCACGACCTTTTTGTTTCCGTTTTAAACGCGACATTTCTAAATTTAGTTTTTGAACTTCGTAATCTTCTTCTTTGTTAGTTGAAGATATTGATAAAATAAAGAAGAATAAAGCGATTAAAGAAAATGAAAATAAAAGTCAAAAACATAAAAACATTGTTTTGTAAGAAGATTTCATCGCTTGAATAGCGCTAAGGACTGCACTTGTGTTATCTTGTCCTGGAGTGTTTTGTGCTAATAATAAGCGATATGAATCACGGGTTGTCATTGCTGTTAAAAAAAACATTAAAGCAGTAATGAAAGTTGCTAAAAAACAAGCACCATATAGAAAGGCTCACTCTTTATTTTCTCGCATTGAATAACCTCCAATTAAACTATATATATAATAAAATTATAGCATAATGATTAAAAAGTTATTTTTGTAAAACTTCTTGTGCTTTATGAGAAATTTTAATATGTTTTGGTGCAAATAAGAAAATTGTTGGTGAGAGTTTTTTAACTGAACCATCTAGCGTATAAATAACACCTAGTAAAAAATTAATTAATTTTAAAGTTTGTTTTTTATCAAGGCGCTCTGTATCAACGATCGCTGATCTTTTATGAATAATATGATTTGAGATAATTTGAACTTCACTAAAATCATGCGGTTGAAATGTCATAATGCTTTTGGGATGCTCCTCAGCTTCTTGATAAATTTGTTGACGATCTTTATCTGAAACAGATTTTGAATCAGTACCTAATAATTCTTTTTCAAACAATTCTTTTTTAAATAATCTTTTGAAAATCGGCATATTAGTTACCTCCTCTTCGTAAGAATGAAGGTAGTTCATCATCGTCATCAAAGTTATCATCAACAATTTTATCAACTGCTTTAGATGCTTTTGAAACTGGTGTTAGTGGCACATTACCATCAGTAACAGCAATTGCCTCATTAGCTTCAGCTGCTCTTTTTTGGGCTGAATTAGATAGTTTACCAGTGGCGTATAGATGAATTTCTTCAGGTGTCATAAACGCTAATTCTTTTTCAATGTCACGTTTTGGCGCTGTTTCTTTATCTTGGTCTAAACCAGTTGCGATAACAGAAACATAAATTTCATCACCTAATTGTTCATTAATTGAAATTCCAAAAATCGTGTGTAGTTCATTACCAGCAACTTTCTTAATCGCTTCGACTGCTTTAGAAGCATCTAATAAAGAAATGCTTTGACCACCAGTAACATTAATAATTGCATGTTTAGCACCTTTGATTGATGCTTCTAAAATTGGTGAAGTGATTGCTTGCAACGCTGCTTTAACAGCTTTGTCATCACCAGTTGATTTACCAATTCCGATTAAAGCTCTTCCTTTATTAGCAGTTACTGTGCGAACATCAGCAAAATCTAAATTAATATATGCGGGAATTGCAATTAAATCAGTGATCGTGCGAACACCTTGACGTAAAATTGCATCAGCATATTTAAATGAGTCTTTTAATGGGATGTTACCGAATTCTTCTAATAATTTATCATTTGAAACAATAATTAATGAATCGACTGATTTTTTCATTTCCGCTAATCCACGACTAGCATTTTTAGTACGTGTACCGCCCTCAAATTTAAAAGGAGTAGTTACAATCCCAATTGTTAGTGCGCCTAACTCACGAGCAATTTTAGCAATGATTGGAGCAGCTCCAGTTCCTGTTCCGCCACCCATTCCAGCAGCGACAAAAACTAAATCAGTACCTTTTAATAATTCTTTAATTTCTTTCTCAGCCTCGACTGCTGATTGTTTACCAAGTTCAGGATCGGCGCCCGCACCTAACCCTTTCGTTAGCTTCTCGCCTAATACTAAGCGGGTTTCTGCTTTTGAAGTTTTTAAAACTTGTTTATCAGTATTGGCAACAATAAAGTCAACACCTTGAATACCTTCTTCAACCATTCGGTTAACGGCATTGTTTCCAGCGCCACCAACACCGATAACTTTAATTTTGGCAACACCAGTTACAACGTTATTTAGTTGGTGATTTTCTTCTGATGATATTGTGATATCTTCAAACATAAATATCCTCCTGATTTATTTTCATATTTATTTTTTTAATGCTTATTTTTTGTTTACAAAAAACTTAACTGTTCTAGAGCTTTGTAAATATTATTTTCATTATAATTTATTCTTTTTGCTAATCTAGTATTAATAATATTGTGATTGTTTCAATAATAAAGACTTCCTAGAATAGCACTGAAATCTTCTTTGATTAAACCGATTGTTTGGGTTTTATAAAATTTAAAATCAATATTTGGAAAGTGATGTTTGATAAATTTTTGAAAATTATGAATTTTCAAAAATTGACCACTTACAATAAATTCAGCATGAGCAACATCAACTCATAATTGGGCTTTTTTAATAATTTTTTCAAACGATTCTAAAATACGAGCATTAATAACTTTTGTTAAAAACTCAACTTTATACACGACAAAGCGATTAATATTTTCGAAGAATCGTTTATAAATTACTTTGTTATTTAAACGTTCTTCGAAATTAATACTTAGCATGCCATAAAGTTTAAAAATATCATATGCTCTTTTTAAACCACATTGAAAGAAATAATTAATATCTTGAATAATTTGTTTAATACTAATTTTTAAAAATTGATGACTTCAAATTATTTCATTATAATTAAATGAAATATTACTATACTCATTATTGAAATGACACATTACAACACGTTTTTTTAATTGTTTAATAGCAACTTGTTCATAAGCCATGCCAAAAGATTCAGCAACAATGCTTTTAACTTTTAAATCTAATTGATGAAATAATTTTTTAATTTGATTAATAAATTGACGATTTAATAAATAACAAAGTGCTTTAATTTTAATTGAGCGATTAATTTTAGCATTAATTGGGGGATGTGAAAATGATAATTGATTATCAATTTCAAAACGTAGCGGAATAATATTGATGATGCTTAAATCTTTAACATTACGCATTACTTTAATGCGTTCTAATAAAATTTGATTATCTTTATAACTATATTTTTGAGTTGAATAATTACTAATTTCTTGAATGAAAGATAATTTAAAACCTAATGAACAAACAACAATTAAAACTGTTTTTAATTTACATAATAATTGTGCTTCAATTTCAAAAATAGTATGTGATAATCAATGTTGAATTTTCGTAAAATTAAGAATTTGCTTAGTTTTACAATCAACAATTTTTGCAATGTATTTTTTCTTATACAAAACATCAACTTTCGTCGCAGTTGCTGATTGTTGATTAGTAACTAAGACTTTAATTGAACGTAGATTAATTTCAACAATGAATTCAATTAGACGATCCATTAATTTTCCCCCTCTCAACTAATTCAAAATTATTAATTATTAATTAGCGTTTTTCAATAATCCGTAATTTAGCACTACGTGATCTTAAATTATTGGCAACTTCCTGGCTTAAAACTTTTTTAACTGAAATATTAATAAACGGTGCTGAATCATCAAATTTAATTGGTAAATTATGTGGCAGCAACGATTTAGTTAAAGATTGAAAAATCTTTTTAACAATGCGATCTTCACCAGAATGAAAACTAATAACACAAATTCTAGCATGGGGATTCAAAATCTCGCTAACTGATGTTAATGAATTTTGAATCGCATCTAGTTCATTATTAACGGCAATTCTAATCGCTTGAAAAGTTTTTCGAGCTGGATGTTTTTTACGAGCTAATTTTGCCGGATAGACTGATTTAATAATCGCAACTAATTCAACAGTTGAAGTAATTGGTTTTAAATCACGAGCAGCCACAATTGCTCGCGCAATTCTGGGTGCTAGTTTTTCATCACCATAACGAAATAAAATATTTCTAATTTCTTCATAAGAATGAAAGTTAACAATATCAGCTGCAGTTTTAACTTGATTTTGATCCATTCGCATATCAAGTGGGCCATCATTATGAAAACTAAAACCACGCTGGGCATTATCTAATTGTGGTGAACTAACACCTAAGTCATAGATAATGCCATCAATCCGATCGATCCCTAGCGCAGCCAATTCAATTTTTAAAAACGAAAAATCGCTTTTCACAATTTGAAAGCGGTCACTAATAGATGCTAATTTAACTTCAGAATATTTAATTGCTTCTTGATCTTTATCAAAAGCAATTAATTTACCAGTACTTAATTTTTCTAAAATTAATTTAGCATGTCCGGCACGACCTAGCGTAGCATCGACATAAATTCCGTCTGGTTTAATTGCTAAAGCATCAACTAATTGATCCAGCATTACGCTGACATGGTGGTTACTCGATTTCATATTTCCTCCGTTGTCTCAATTGTAATTAAGACAGTTTTTATTTTTGGTAGATAACTAGTCTACTGAAATTTATAATTTACTAAAATTCTACTAATTTGATATTTAACATTTAGATAATCATAATTAGTAGTTTTTTAGTATTGTAATCGCAGTTTTTCTATTTATCTAACCTTATTATATATTATTTTGTTTATTATAGTCAATAACACGAAAAGAAGTTAATTTAAAAGACTTTTATAGAATATAGTAAAGTCTTTTCTGGGACAATATTTTAGTAAAAAATTAGCACTAAAAAAATAGAAAAACTAAATGATGTTTTTCTATTTTTTTAATGAAATTATAAAATTACTAAATGCAATATTATTTATCATTTTTAGTTGAAATAACTTTTTTACCTTTGTAAAAACCACAATGCTCACAAACACGATGTTGTTGGATATTTTGTCCACAATTATTACATGTTATTAGGTCAGCTGGTGATAGTGCTTGATGTGAACGACGTTTACGTTTAATCATCTTCGACGTTCTTCTGAAAGGTACTGCCATATTATAAAACCCCCTACAATTCTTAAATTATTCGATTTTTATAAAACTATAAAATGCATAAGAATTATATATTTATTATACGACTTTGTCAAGATTATTTTTTTTAAAAGCAAATATTTTACGATGAATTTTCGGTAATGGTTTAATGAAAAAGATGTTGTTTGCGAATGCAATACTAAATAAAGGGATTAAAACCATTAGCGTCACAATTCAAGTTGCTAATAAATAAGGGTAATTAGTAAGGACACAATAGATCAATAAAGTTCAGCCAGTTGAACCATTAGTTCAAGCCACAAATCCAGATAGCGTTTCATTAGCTAACGCTAAGATGAAACTTGTTGAGACAATTAAAACAATTAAAGCAACATTGTGCAATTTGTGATTATTAAATTTAAAAATTAATAATCAGATTGCCCCAAACGCTAACAAGATATATTGCGTATAGTAGTCAAGCATCAATCCAATTACTGGATGTGATGGTGATATAAAGTAGCCAGTGCCCTCAAAAGCGTGAACGACACCCATTACTAGTCCCAGAATAATTCCGGTCAAAATACCCCGTCTAATGCTCATAAAAATAATGACAGGCATGCCGATATTTAAAACGCCCCCACTAGTACCAATTGGAATTAAAGCACCAATATATAATAAGATCGTCATTAAAGCGATTGCCATCCCCATTTCGGCCATGAAATAAAGTTGATTACGTTGATAATTAATTTCAATATTTTTCATATGTTTAAAAAAACCTTTCTCCTATTAATATTAAATTTTTTTAATCTTTAAAACATAAAAAAATATTGAGATTATCATTAACTCAATATTTTATTTTTGATTTTAGAGCATTTTCAAAAGTCCAAATCAAAATAAAAAACTACTTCTTACGCTAGCATTAACTAGATCAAGTTTTAAGAGTATTTCTCAGCCATTAAGGCACCCCTGAGTTTTAAAGATAGTCCAATTATACTATAAGGTTAAGTTTTTGTCTATCGTTTTGATTAATTAAAATTTATCAAAACGAGCATGTTCAAAGCATTGATTAAAGAAAGCGATCTCTAAACGACAAACATCACCAAAAATGCGATTAAGATCTTTTAGTTTCGAAAGATTAATCGTGCGTGAATATTGATTAATAAAATCAATATAAGTATCAGTAATCATTTTGAAATCTTGACTAGCATATTCATCAATTCAAGATTTATATGGATGCGCTTCATCGATGTGAGGATATTTCTTGAGCAGGCGTTGTGCTAAAGTACCATAACCAATCGTACAAGCGGCCAGTGCGACTAATAAATCAATATACTCACCTTTAACAACTAAGTTGTTAAAGTAGTTCGTATAGGCATTCGTTATTAAACTTGGAATTTCTGATTTAATAACATCAGCTTCAATATTATATTTTAATAAATCTTGATACATTTTAGTTTCGCCATAAATGATCCCTTTAGAATTTTCAACAGCAAAAACCATTTCTTTATAATTCGATGATTTATAACCAAGTGCTAAAAATGCACGCCCATATTCTAATAAATAAAAATAATCTTGTAATAAATAATATTTAAATTCACTAGGACTTAATTGGGCGGCAAATAATTTATCAGGAAATGAATGATTAATGTAGGCGTTTCATGATTTACGATTAAAACTGACTAATTTTTTAAATAACATAATAACTGACTCCTCAATATTAATAATAATAATAATAACTACTCACTATCATCATTAATAATATTATCACTCTCTTAGTGTTTTTTGTTTAATAATCACTAACATAATTAATAATGTAATGATTAAAGTTGGGAGCGTATAAATTAAATTATAAATAACACTAGCATGAAAACGCGAGCTTCAAGTGCCATCAGGGAAGAAATATCAGACCCCTGATAATGTTGAAGCGAGCAACGATAAGAGCATTCCAATGATGACTGATAAGATTACTTTACGGACATTGATTGATTGTGATTTAAACGTTCAACCAATTAGCGCAACCGCTAACGGAACAACTGCATAACCAACAATATAGTCTAATAAAAATTGACCAACTCCAATAATTGGAAAGCCATAAAACAAGACGAGTAATACCCCATTAAAACAAACTAAAATTACTGCTTTAGTTAAACCACGGCGAAAAGCATAAAAAAAGATAATTGCATAACCTAAATTAACACTACCACCTTGCGGTAGTGCAAAAATTAAGCGCGAAATAATTTCTAATACTAGCGTTAAAGCTAACATTATCCCAATTTCAGCAATATTTTGCGTTGAGTTGTTGTAGTGGTTTTGTTTATGATTCATAATTATTTATTATTATAGCACGCAATCTTTTTTTCTCGTGGATTGATAATTTTTTATTAAGAGTTAAAATTGTTAAACCAACTTCTTGGTTAACAATTTTACAATTCATTTGTAATTGTTGATTTTCTAAAATGACACAATAATAAATACTCATTAATGTGCGCTGAATTCGTGATCTTGTATAGCGTCTTGAAACACAGTTTTCAACTAGTGTTTCATAACTATGGCTAACTTTTAATTGCTTAGCAATTAAGTTTTCAATTCCTTCACTTATTAAATGAAACTTTTTAATTTTTGCCAAATCATATTTAGCAAAAATTTTTAATAACTTTTTAAAAATTTTAGCATTTAATTTTTGTTGGTTTTTAAAATGCTTCAACGGTGTAAAAGCCGATACATCAAGCTTCTCATTTAACATTTGTCTAATTAATGTTGCACTAGCAAAATTGTTGACAACTACATTGCTATGAAAAGGAATACTCCTTTTGATAGCAACTGGTTCAATTTGATAATCATGTTCAATAATAGTTTTAATATATTGAATTGCTAACATATCATTCGCATCTTCAACACTTTCGTTGATCGCAATTTTTAGCGCTTCATTATATGATTTTGGATAACTAAAGCCAGATTTTAAAAATTTTTTAATATTTTTATTAATTGCTTTTCTTTGCGTAATTTGAGCTTGGGCAATTTTTTTAAGCTTCACAATATTATTTGATTCAGAACCAAAAACAATTGCACTAACGCCGATCGTTGCTAAAATACCAACTGTATATTCAGCAAACAAATGTGCCGCTTGTAACACTTTAAAAAGCGGTAATTCAACTACAGCATCAACGCCATATTTTAGCGCCATTTTAGCACGTCTTTTTTTAGCAACGATTGCAAACGTACCGCGCTGACAAACATCACCACTCATAATGGCAACAATTTTACTATGTGGAAAACGCTTATGCGTTTCCTCAATATGAAAAATATGACCATTATGAAACGGGTTATATTCGACAATAATACCAATTCAATTCATTTAATAAACTCCTAATTTGATAATAATAGTTCTTTGATCACATTAATACTCCGTTTAATATCGCCACTTTTTAAAATATAACTAATAAAAGCAAAATTTTGATAGTGATATTTTTTAATTAAGTTAGTCACACTATTTTTATTCATGCCGCCAATTAAAACAATTGGAATATTTTTAACAAATGATGCTTCTAACAAGACTTCTTGACTAACTATTTTAGCATCTGGTTTTGTTTGACTAGGATAGATCGCCCCTAGACCAATATAATCAGCACCGTTAATAGTTGCTGATTTAATTTGGTCAATTGTTTGACAACTAATTCCTACTAAACCACTAAATTGGGTTTTAATAGCAATTATATCATCATCACTTTGACCAACATGTAGGCCATCAGCTTTTAAGCTGATGGCAACTTTTAAATTATCATTAACAATAAATGGTGTTTGATATTTTTTGCATAATTTTTGAATCTTAGTCGCTTTTGCTAAAAATATTTCATCATTATCAGTTTTGTTGCGATATTGAACAACGCTAACACCAACGCTTAAAGCTTGCTCTAATAAATTTTCTAAATTAGCAACACTACTATCAGCAACTAAATAAATTGCATAATCAATTTTAGTTTCATTATAATTTTTCATTTTGAAATCCTTTAAAATTATAAAAATGATTAATCGGGTCTTTACCACCACTACGATTTAATCTCTGTCCGTATTTAATGCCGTTAAAGACATAATCTTTTGCTTTAATAGTAGCGGCTTCAAAATCTAAACCAAGCGCTAAAAAGGCACATATGGCACTACTTAGACTACAACCAGTGCCGTGCGTTGTTGTTTTGTGGAGTAGTGGTTTTTCTAAATAGAAAAATTTTGCTTGTTTTTGATCATAACAAACTTCTAAAGCGTGATTTGTTAAATGACCACCAGTAACAATAACTGAGCAATTGCCAATTTTAGAAATAGCAATTGCGGCTTGTTCCATACTAGGTTGGTCATGTACATCAAGACCACTTAGCTGACTTGCTTCTAATATATTGGGCGTAACAACATCAACTAATGGCAATAAATTAGTTTTGATATATGGTAGTAATGACGGCGCCATTAGATGACATTGTGTTTCGGAAATCATTACTGGATCATAAACAATGACTAATGGATATTTTTTATTAACGATATAGTCTTTTAGCGTTTCAACAACTGCTTTGGCAGCTGCTAAATTACCAATCATTCCGATTTTTATATGCGTAATATAAAAATCATCTAAGACACTAACAATTTGCGCTTTAATGATTTCTGGTTCTAAATAGACAATTTGGGACACTGCTTGGGAATTTTGAGCAGTCACACTTGTGATACAACTAGTCCCATAAACACCACAGGCAACGAAAGTTTTTAAATCAGCTTGAATTCCAGCTCCAGCTCCAGAATCACTACCAGCAATAGTTAATACTTGTTTCATCATAAATAATCACTTCCTTATTTTAAAAAAATTTTTTAAGAAGCTTAAAAAATTTCAATTAGTTTATCGTTTGTAATAATATAGAAAAAGTTAACTTCACATTCAACTGCAATATTAAATAAGTCACTTAATTGTTCAAAATCATGTTCGTTATTATCAGCTCAATAATTTAAATACTTAATGCACTTTAAAGTTGAATAAGAGAAAGTCTTGCGATTACGTGAATGATATCACTTGCTGGCCGCAGTTGCATTTTTACCAAATTCAATTGGTTTACCTTGGCTTTTTTCAAATGCTAAAAACATTTGAAAAAAGTAACCATAACTAATAATGCAAGGTGCTAAGGCAATTAATAAATCACTATAATTATAATCATTAGCAATGTTTAGTAAATAGTTAACATATTCTAATGTTGCAGCATTCATTTTGATATGCTCAGAATTTTGAATTTTAAAGTTATAAATATTATTTGTTAAGCCAGTTTTGATGTTTTTCATTCTTGAAAGAAAGTAATCACAAAAATCAGCATTTTCAAAGCTGTGATCTGAGTTGCGTAATACACGGAAACATTTATTAAAAATCCGCATATATAAATTTGATTGAATTCAAAATTCATAAAATTGCTGATCATTAATTTCATTAGTAATTAGTTTTTTAATAAATTTGTTATCACTAATTAGTTCATCTCAGTTATTACAGTTTTTTATTAATTTATCGAAAAAAGTCATATTAGATTTATTATACTACTAAATTCGCAATTTTGTTTAAATATTTTTAATAACTTTTAAACAAAAACGTTTAAAGACTTGCATCGTATCATAAATTGGTCAAATTGTCTTACAATAGAAAGTGTGCTCAGTTTTACGTGCTTCAAAATTTTGACTATGATTACGATATAGTAAATCAGCACCTGTAAAATCAGTCACAATTTTGATTGTATATTCCCGACGATATTTACGGAAAGTGATTCTTTTTCCAAAAACATCTTTTTTGAAATAAAACATTGGGCGAAATGTTTTATTTAAAACATTAATAATTAATGTAATAAATAAGTTCATTAGTTGATCATATTTATCTTCTTCATTAATAATGTTATTAATAGTTTTCAATTGGTTAACTTCATCTTGATAGATGAAGTATTTATGAAATTCATACATATTGATAGAACTAGTAAAATCTTCTTCTCATTGGCCATGATATGAAGGATTGTCAACGATGTAGCTTTTGACATCTTTAAAAGATCACACACCATTTAAATCATATTTATAAACACGAGCGGGATATAGCGTTGTCCCTTTGATTTGATGGAGTTTATGTTCAAAAATTGCAAACTCTTCTAAATGAACAATTACTGTGCCAAGCGTTGGCATATAAGCTTTATGTTTTTTCTCAAAGTTTTTACGTGAATTATGGAGCTTTGAAACTTCGTTAATAAACCATTTGGGATCATGGTGTTCTTCGGAATTAATTAAAAAATTTTCGTTAATATCATAATATGTTAATAAACTAAAATGAGCATTACTAGTGACTGGATACAATAAGTCATTTTGACGAAAATTTTGATTACTAATTTCGACTTCTTCAGCACTAATGGGCAACAAGTTAGCAACTTGTTGCGCATTTAAGTTTTTGTTTGGAAAAACTAGCGTTCATAAATATTTTAATTTGAAGATTGTATAATCGCGGGTGCGTCAACGTGATAGCTCATTATCAATTTGTTGTAATTTTTCAATTGTTTCCAAACTTAATAAATGGGCACTCAAATAAGAGATTTTGATTCGTTCAAAACCTTCGCGATATTTTAACTTAGCTAAGTGAGTTTTTCAATCTTTGATATTTAATGGTTTACCATAAATATCTTTTTCATCACCTGCTGAAATAATATAAATTGGTTCTTCAAAAAATAAACTTTGACTTAGCGCTACTACTAAATCTTTTGTTCAAATATAATGTTTTGCTTTACGATTACGATTTTTTCAATTATGTTTTAAATAACTAATCAACTGCAAAAGATCAGCATAGTTTTGCTGTCCAGGAATTGTGGCTTGTTTTTGTTTGTTTAAATATCTTAACAACATTCAAATTTTACGATTGTATTTATTATTAACGATAATTTTCATAATTCGGCTCCTTTATTAATATCTAGTAGTTTGATACACTAATGATAATTATAATCTTAATTTTTGATTTTTAATAAAAAATTAAGATTATTACTAGCATCTTTGATTGCACTAGTGTGTGTGTCTTGATGGAGAATCGTTCATGTTTTTAAATCAATAATAAAGGAACTGCGTTGATAAGTCCAATAAACATTGCTAAACATTTTTTTCTGAATAGCAACTTCTAGCATTTTTCCTAATTTAAAATCAGGATCAATTGCCATAATTTGGTCTAAATCATATTTTTGACAAAATTTTTGTTTTGATTTAAGGTCGCCTTTACCAATCCCAACAACGACGGTGTCTAATTTAGCAAATTCTTCTAATAAAGCATTATACTTTTGTGCTTGAATTGAACAGCCTGGCGTATTGTCTTTTGGATAAAAATATAATACTAAATAATGGGACTCTAAATCACGTAAACAAAATTTTTCATTAGCTTGATTTGTTAACGGGGCATAACTAAAATGAATCATAATAAATAATTACTCCTTGATAAGTAGAAACTTGTAGATTGTTTTCTGTCCATATATTTTAATTATATAATATTAATCACTATTAATGGGTAAAAACAATACAAAAAATAAACCTATGGA